>CALKPY010000061.1 GCA_937991435.1 uncultured Acidimicrobiales bacterium | reverse complement strand
CGACGCCGAAGCCGGCTTCGGCGTCAAAACCCCGCCACAGAATCATCGGCTCGTCGCCAACGCCCGTGTAAAGGCCAGCCAGGTCGTGATCGCCTGCCAAGAACCAATCGAACACCCGGGACTGATATTCGACACCCAAATATCGGGCCAGTCTCGTTTGGCCACCGTCAGCTGGCCAAACTTCGTCAACGAACATGCGGAACGCATCGGCCCCGTTGCCGTAGTGGTATTCGAATGCTTCTTCGAATAGCCCGCCTTTCATGCCAACGTCTAAAACCGAGTCCCATTCAGGCCGTTGGTCTTGGCCCCTCATAAACGTTTCTAGATGTTCGTCCACGATTTCGCCCAACGTGCCCAAGGACGCATCCGGCCCATTAGCCAGCCTGTTGATCAGAGCGAATGTTTCGCCGATTTCGTCGTCGTCGAAAAGTTCTTCGAAAGCGTCCATGAGGGAATCCGGCTCATTCGCGATGGCCTCTTCGATCATCTCTAGTACCCGATTGCCGTCGCTTATATCCGCAGACTCCCAACCGATTTCGTCAACCAACTCGGGATCAGAGTCAAGGAACCGGCGCGCTTTCTCGTCAACATCAAGGCTCTTGATTTCACCGAAAAGTTGGCGATCGTGTTTCTTGATCCAAATATCCAACAGGTGACTCACATCAGATTCCAACCCGACGATCGAATCGGTCGCGGTGAACCCCGAAAAGGATCGGCCGAAATCTTGGCCATCTAGATCGCGCAATAGGTCCGTCAACGACTCGGCTGCGGACTCGTGCGATGTGGCCTTTTCGATAATGTGGCCTATGTCAGTCCGGTCTTCCCACGCATCGGCGATGATGTCGCCAGCTCTGCGATCAGTAACAGAATCGGTGAGCATCGCCAACGCCACCCGATCTTGCCTCACCCCGCCACCTGTGATGTCGCCAAGGAACTCGACCGCTTCGCCGTTCACGGCTTCACCATCGATGCCGCGCACGAAATGGTCAGCGATGTCATCGACCGCCTTCTGGTTCCACCTGAAATCTGCCGGGTTCAATGGGCCCACATAGTCATCGGCACGCAGAACAGCATTCATCTCACGATAAAACCCCGTCTTGTAGCCTTCGTACCCGGATTGCAGCAAATCGACCGCTACCCGCGGAACGGCCCCACCATCAAGATCAAGCTCAAACACGGACTCGAAATCAACGTCATAATCAAGCCGCCCGCCAGCCCACCGCTCGAGGTCATCTAACGATGAAGCCCTGTCACGAGTCTCGCGATCTAACCACTCATCAAGCGGCAGGTCCATCACAGTTCGTGTCACCTTCGGGGTTGGCAACCCCTCACCTGCAACATCGCAAGCAGACGAACACACCGTCGGCAAATCCAAGTACAACGACTCGGGCACAGGCCCATTCGGGCCCGCTGGTTCGCCGGCTGCGACCCGCCATCTCGACACCCTTTCGCGGATCTCGTCAACCGTCGACCCGAATGGGATCGGCGAACCTGCGGGCAACAAATCTGCGACCGTTCGGATCACAGACGGCCCACGCAACCAACCGCCGATGTCGCGGCCAGCGTCGGTCAACGCCAACAATGTTTGAGCTTCGACCCAAGCATCAACAGCATCGAACAACGAATCCGAAATCAGGGGTGCCGACCCGATTTCGGCTAAGACGCCGCCGCCAGTCGCCCCATCACGATCAGGGACCCACAGAATCGTGCACCTGCAATTGATGACATCAGCGGCCGTGCCCGCGGGGTCGCCAGGGTAAGCAAGCTCGGTCCCGTCGAGCCCATCGAAAAGCCCGTCGTTATCTGCGAACATGCCGTGCCTGTCCATATGCCATTGCCGTGTTCGCGAGTCTTCTGTCGCTAACCAAACTTTGGTTCCAAGTCCGAACTCGATCCCGACGCTATTCGCAGCGCTGTTGGTCGCCGAGATCGTCTCTGTTCTCGCGATCGTTTTCGCTCGACCCGCATAGGTTTCAGGTACACCGACCCGGATCCGGTCAGCGAGATCGGGAATCGATTCGCCTGCGGTGATCCCGTCGACCAATTCGGGCTGAAGATACTTTTCCCAAATCTCCCGTGGGTTACCTCTGATCCGGTTGGGCGCTTCTTGGATGTGGTTGATTGTTCGTTCGTCGTAGAGTTCGTAATTGATTCGGGGTATCACGCCGGCGTCATGCAACGTGTCTCCTGTGGCGTCAACCGCGAATTGCTCGAGCTGCGTTGTGAATGTGGTGTCTACGAACTCAGACCAGAACTCGTCCGCTCCTGAGTCGTTGTAAGACGCTGCGAGCCGATCGGCGATCTGTTCCGGTGACATGCCATCGAACCCGCCAGCGGTGAGCGCCCTTGTGAGCGGGTCCACTTCTAAAGATTCGGTGACTGCAAGATCCATGGCGTGCGACATTGCCCATACCAGCAGTTGCCACATTGTGGCTTCGCGGTGCGCTGTGCGCCATAGGTGGGTTGCGATGTGTTCGTTGACGCTGCGCACAGCAGCTCATCGTAATGGCAGACCCCGGCACTGTTTGAAGGGGGGAACAGTGCCGGGGTCGACGATGGTGGGTCGATTGGCGGACAGTGGATCTCCCTAACCGGATTAGGTGCCCGTTTGGTGTGGGCCGCATAAGCCTCGGACCTTCGATCCACCGCCCACAGAAACCATACCACCTGCAAATCAGCGATGCGTCGGCGGTGATAGTCGGCCAAGCGTCTGGCACTGATGAGATCAAGGCTCTGGCCGGTAACGCAAAAAGCCGGAGCGCTAACTCCGACTTGATGCGGGTCGAAAGGATACCTCGACCGTGGATCCAGCT
Organism: uncultured Acidimicrobiales bacterium; assembly: GCA_937991435.1. Taxonomy (GTDB): domain Bacteria; phylum Actinomycetota; class Acidimicrobiia; order Acidimicrobiales; family UBA10347; genus UBA10347. Next base: position 55,311 of record CALKPY010000061.1, on the reverse strand, counting down.
TCATCTTTGACAGTTGCCGGAACCCTGATTGTCGCAACATCGACCCGTTTTCGTGGAACGGACAGGGTTGCAACTAGAAACACTACCCCTTTGGGACGGTCGTTACCAGCGGCTATTCAGCCACCATCGCCAGAAATCTTGCGCGATGCGCACATCAGAACCGGCCCGATGCTCTGATACCACTGGCAATGGCAACGTTTCGCCTGCAAGCCTTAGCGCCCGACGTAAATGGCCTACATCCAACGTGACGTAGTGGTGCACCGAAGCAGATGTGAGTGGCATCTGAGCACGCAACCAGTGGATGTCGAACTGAGCTACACCCGAACCTGCCAACCAGAGTTCGTGTCGCTGCCGACCGAAATCTGAAATGTGATCAGCCAACGCAGCGTCAATATCTGACAACGCTTGACCATGATCTGCGATGTCGTTGAAAAGGCCGTTGGCCGTGTGCATGGATTTGACTACGGGATCGAACTTCGTCGTGTTCGGAAACTTGGCGACGGCACTGACCATGCCGGGGTCGTATGTCAACTGTCCATCCCAATCAGTGACAGATACGGCTACTTCTAAAATGGCATCTGTCGTGTGATCTAATCCCGATGTTTCGAGATCCAACCAACACAGCAATGGGCGGTCTTTTTCTTGCATTGTCTGGCTCCTGCAATTCAATAAGCGAGACACCCAACCGGGTGTCAAGCGCCCACCCTACCCGTGGGCCAAAACCAAATCCAAAGTATCGGTCGGGTTCAGCACCGGAGCGCCGCCAAGATCATCGAACAGCCGCGACATCGACGCCTTCACTACGTGCCGCTCAAACGGCGCAGGATCAACACCCTGCCCCAGCAAATGCGATTGCAACCGGAACGTGGCCCGCTTGAACATCGCCTCAACATCGCCCGGTTGCGCGTCCAATATCTGAGCTGTCTCTAATTGGCCAACCACCGGCGCTACCTGCCAAGGTTCCAACTTGTCGACCTCGGCCCTCATGTCTTTAGGTAGACGATGCCGCAAGAAATTGCCAACCGAACGCACCAGTTCCGTCGCTGCCGACTCGACCAACGCGACAGTTACCAGATCGGCAGTGTCAGCCACGCCGGCCGCGCGTAACCCTGATGGCACGTCGGGTGGACCTTCGCCCGAACCAAGTTCAACAGAATCGGAATCGTCCACGGCGCCGATAGCAGCCACACCGTCGGCGCCAGCACCACCGAAGACCACATTGCCGTCAGCGTCAAGGAACCCGAGCGCACGCAACACCTTGTCTTGCAACTCGCCATCGGCAGTCCGCAACGCAACCTGCCGCAAGAACTGAGCGTCACGTTCGGCTTTCGACGGCATCTGGTCCACAGAAAACCCGGATTCTGAAACAGTCGATTCGCCCGTCAACAAACCCTTGTCATACAACGTGCACGACTCTTCGACTCGGTTCGCTTTCGACATGATTTCCGACGTATCGGCATGAACGCAAATGTGAGCGAACGAAGCCGGGTCATACCCTTCGATCGCCAACTGGTGGCAGATGTACCGCTGCACCGTTTCAGCGAACATCGAACCGAGCGGGCGCCACGTCGTCACATCAGCGGATTCTTGAATCGCCCAAAGATTCCAATGGTTCGTGTCAGTCAAACCATCAGATGTCACCAACGGCGTAGGCGCATCCCATGCGATCGCTATTCGGCCAAGGTCTTGGTCGATCAGTTTGCACAGCTGATCGTCGAACGATGTGAAGAAGTCGATGAATGCCCAACCGTCTTTCAAGAACTCGTAAGGCACAGAAACAGTGAGCGGCGCAACAGCTGTTGACGTGCCCGGATTCGACAACGGCGCGATCATCGCTTGGTGCAAATACTCTTCGAACTTCCATTCCCCTTGCTTGGTTGAATCCCAACCTGCGGGCGCGGGGATCTCCCAATCGGAAGCGATCAGGAACAGGCCGCGCATCGCCAACCGAGAATCCGCCATAGCCTTTTGGGCGGCCTGATAACGGCAAATCCGGCGCAACGCATCACGAGCTGCCATGAATGCCGACTTGGCTTTGCGGTACTCGTTCGGGTGACGGTCGATCATTGGGAACACATACGTGTTCGGGTGCAAATCTTCGTCACCGAGCCGCCATTGCGGTTTTTTGCCGTCTTTGCCCTTGGTCGCCTTCAGGTCACGGGTGGAATACACATCCCACCTAACGATGTCGGTCAACTCGTCTATGTCATCGCTGTCACTTATCCGCTCTTCGCGTTCCAATAATTCGAGCGTCGGGTAAGCGGATACCCCGCCTTGCATTTTCGATTCTGTCGCGTCGTCATACTCAATTGGGTCATCGACAACTTCGACATGACCCACCAGATAACCGCGGCCAGTGACCACGCCCAACTCGGCGGATCGTTGCGCCAAAGCCGGCAAATTGTCGATCATCGCCAGCAGCTCAACAGCCCGCATCTCGGCCTTGGATTCGTAAACGATCCGCTTTCCGTCAGCCCGCGTTTCGACCATGGACCCACCGTCATCATCGGATTCGCCGCCAGCGATAGGTTCTTCGTTGCCATCAACGTCAACGTCAACAGGTCTTCCGAGCGGTACCGGGTCAGCAGTGCCTACAGACCTGGCCCCTGCGAACAAACGCAAGTTGCGCATGTTCCGACCCACGAATTGAACAAACCAGAACGCTTCAGGTATCCGGTCGTAGAACATCCACAGTTCGCCGTCGCTACCGTTCTCTTCGCCGAATGTCGTGTCGAGCGATTCCACATTGACAGGGGTAGTGCCGGCTGACCCAACCAAGGATTCGATGGGCTGACCGTAAGGGCCTTTCTTCGTGACTTTCGCCATCAGTTTTCACTCTGCGCTGTGTCATCTGGCATGTAAACCGACTCGGCCGCTGCGGCGGCGTGCAGGAGCGTCATGTACACCTGCAGTGCCACCGCTCCAATTGTTACGGCCGCGGCCTTATCGACGTGCGACAGACCGTTGTCTGGTCCTGTCAGTTCGTATGCGAGCACAACCCAGACGCCGACGCACATCGCGCACTGCTCAAGGATTGCCCACTTGACCACGGGTATCGATGTAAGCGCCTTGCGCGGGTAATCAAGAATGGATGCGTAGAGAATCAGATAGTTGGCGAACGCTACGGCCAGGCCTGCTGCGAGTAGTTCCATATTTGGCATGTTAGACGGTCGCTTGGTCTAGCCATGTTTGTGGTCTTGCTATTCGGCCGTGATCAGCCCGTCGCGTATGGATTTGTTCACGAATGAATCCAGCATGAATGGTCGCGCTCCGATAGACGTGGTGAGCCCTGCACCGTTGCGGGTGATCACCATGGGCCTTGTTATCCATCCTCTGTCGCGTACTGCTGTCAGCGCCTTGTCTATGAACTCGCGAGTCATCACGTTTTCTGACATCAAAAGGTCTTCGCACCAAATAACCGTGATGTCTCGAGCTGTGAAGTTCCGCCATGACCCTGATCCTTGTCTTGGTTCAGACAAGAATCCTGCTTGGCCTAGCCGTGCCACTCGCGCGTGCAATGTCCTTCGTGAAGGGCGCCCAGTCAAGGCATCAGATAGCGCAGCGTAAACTTTTGGGCATTGGGGTGACTGGCTCATGTTGCCATCTCAGCTTCGAACTCTCGGACTGCTTCAATCACGGTCGTGTGGTGAACACCGAATTGTTTTGCTACGGCGACATAAGACAACTTCGCGTCTGACAAGTAGACAGAAGCCATGCGCTTACGTCGACCCCGACGTTCGCTCCTACTGTGCGCACCTCGAGAGTGCACGATCTCGACCGGTATCCATTCGCCGCCCCACAGCCCAAAGTCTCTGTTGCCAGCTGTTGCCCTGCACATTTCGGTAACTACGCATTCAGCGCAAGCCTGCTTGGCCGCTACGTGGTCTTCGTGGTGGCGATCGAAAAACGGATCCGGTGACATGCCAAGTTCAACACAACGAGCTGATGCGCTCAAGCGTTGCAATTCTGATAGAGCACTCATCCGGGGAACCACAGCTTCAGCGACGACTTGGAAAAGGCGTTACACGCCATGCGGCCAAGACGCTGGTCGATGCCATCGTTTGTTGCGATCGGGCCAAGCGTGTGCTTAACCCTGTACGAAATTGAAACGAGAAAAGGTGCGAACTCGGCACTGTGTTCGCTTATCGCAAAGATCACCCCTGTTTGGCCTTCGAACATGCCGGATGTGATCTTGACGTAATCGCCTACCGCGAACTCGGGGAGGCGATTCATAATTGCCGCCAAGCTGTGTCGCCTGTCATGCGATCGGAGACAATCAAGGTGGCGTCTTTCGATTCGACTTCGAACCGTTCGCTATCACCCGCGATCCCGTTGATGTCTACAGATGTCGTGGTGCCCGCTGGCGGTTTGACTAGATCGCCTGCCAGCATTTGATCGGCGATGGTGTCGCACGCCCTGTTCTCAAGTTCGTTGAGTAGTTTCGCGATAGCTGTGGTTTGGCACAGAAAGAATCCATCGTCCGCTCCGAGCGTCGATGGCTTTGTTCCTGTCATCTGAGCGAACCGTTCCGCTGTGCGATCGTTGCTCACTTGGCGCCATTCTCAGCGAACCAAAGGTCAGCGGCAATTTGCGTTACGACACCCTCAAGGCTTTCGAACAGCTCCGATGCTGTCATCTCTTCGCTTTTTGTCAGTTCGTCAATTGCCATGTTGGTGTCTCCTTAGATCGTCTGGCAAACACAAGACTACACCAAACTAGAACCAACCCAACACCAAACTAGAAATCATTTGTGGTTGGCGAAACCACACGCAACAACGCCGGCACCAAGTAAGGCTGCGCAGCCATCCACCGCGTGCCGAACTCGACATGTGGCGCGTACTCGACATTCGTACCTACCTCTGCGAACAACACATCGCCCGCACGGCCCATTTGCCAAGTGATCGACGACCGCAACCTGCCCGTGTCAACAGGAGTCAACGACTTCGCGATATTCACAATCTGTTGAGCGACAACCGCCAACGCCTGCGCGACAGGGCCAGAAGGACCCGCAAGAATCTCTGCTATCGCCGCCGAATCAATCCGAAACTCTACGACAACATCAGCCATCAGATTCGGGATCGCCGTCAGTCACAAGCGGCACCAACCCGATGCAATCAGTAGCGCACGGCAAATAGTTCTCGTTCAGATTGACCCGAATGGGCGTAGACCTTCCCCACCCCGAAATGCTCCCACGACAATTCGCCGCGTGAACATAAGGCTCGACGGGCGCCGGCAGAAACCTAGGTTCTTTGCCTGATTTGCCGACTGTCAGTTCGTCCATGGCGCCAAGGCAACATTCCACGGCCATCAGGATCGCCATTTGGTCTGATGAGAACAATGCAGCTTGGTCGCCTAACTCCGCAGGGGAAGCCAGCCCGCCGACTCCCACATTCGGGAGCCCGCCCCATTTCCCGGCGAGCGACGGGGCACACCGAAGAACGGCAACAGACAATTCCAATCCCCATTGCAAATCGCCATGGCAACTGACCGCGTCGTCCAATGACTTGACCTCTTTCAATTTTCCGTCGTGCCAGAACATGCGCCCGACGCCCACAGCGATAAGCCCGCAACACAGCGACTTCAGTTCGGACCCGGGCATCACAACCTTGCACGCCGTGTCATCATCAGGCGAGATCCCATGCCCGCAAGTGTTCTTGTCTGACCTAGTTGGAAGTCCGAACACCGAACACTCGAGCGCTGTGCAAATGCATTCCAAGAGCTTGTGCGCGATGCGGAAAGGGGTTCCCCATGGGCCCGAGAGTTGGTCGTCTGTGACGTTGAACTCAGCCATCAGATCGGGTACCCAACCGCGGGGTGCGCAAGGTCTGGTGTTATGACCCGCGATTGTTGACGCGGAAGCCCTGATGGCGTGACGAATATAGGGTCGTTCAGAACACGGTCGATCGACGGCGTGATTTCAAAATGGCTGCTTTCGACAGTGATGTCCCCGAAATCGGCCTTAGACCATCCGCCAGGCAAGTTGCATTTCGACGGGCAATAGCACTCGCATAACAACTCGCGCGCATACTCTCGCGCAGCGCACGCCACCCATTCTGGCGGTTCAGCGCCCCCCATGTACTCAATTCGTATTCCGCCGCACGTTGGCCATTCGCCGCCGTCAGTACGGACAAGCAACCCTGCACGGTTGCATTTGTACTGCGTCTGGCCGAGGGCTACGCCGTCGACCACCACCGAGACGATTTCCTTCACGGGCCCAGGTACTAGCGGAATGCCTTGCTCGTCGTCGCAACACGAGCCGGCTCCTGCGCATCCGCAAACCAAGTTCATCCACTGGCCGTTGATCATCATGGGTTGGAATCGGTAATCCCAATGCGCACCGCCGCATCGGCAATCTTCCCAACATGGTTCGGCTACACGCAAGCAACACCCTGGCCAACGGAACCCGGTTTTCCAGTAAAAGTACGATGCGGCCTTAGCGAAGAACGGCGAAAGATCGTCGCCGGATTCGAGAACTTCGGGACACAAGTTGTGGCATTCGCTAAGTATCAGTTCGGGGTCGATCCACGATTCGACAACGCATCCGTCTATTTCCATTCCTTAATGGTAGACGTGCGTTTAGTTCAGGTGAGAGAACCGTGGCTCGGGTTGCAGTGACGCCTCGGCATTGAAAGGCTTGTTAATGCCGTCATGGGTCGCACTTGCACCAAGCAATGGTGGTGTTTGACGACCCGAGCCACGGTGGTTGAACTCTACATGTTTGTCTTGCGTGACGCCTTCGCGAGTTTGGTGCACTGGCGTTTCATCGCACGCCAGTATTGGCGTACCTTGTGCCTTGGCATCCGCTCAGCGGATGCATCGCTCATTTGGTGGTCTTCGGCAATGGCACGTTGCCATCATCGTTTCGGGCCGCTGTTACCTCGGCGATCCGCTCGGTCAAGTTGTTCCGCTCTGCGTCATTCGACGGCATGATCGCTTCGACTAGGCGCAACGTCATCTTGGTTGTTGCGCCGCCCGACGCGGTCGAAACGCGGTGCGGTTCGGCCTTAACCGTTCCTTGAATGATCAAAATGACCTCTTGGTCATTTTTGAACTTTCCTTCGATGTCTACCGAGCCGGACAGGCTTGCTTTGATTGCCATGGCAATTTCTCATTTCTGTATGGGTGCGAATAGCACTTTTCACTCTAGTCAAGATCGCGCCGAGCGGGGAGCCCGATCGCTTTCTTGTCGGGGTCTGGTTGACCCTCGATCTGTGGTTGTTCGACGCTGCACATCACAACCGTGTTCGTTGAATCATCAAAAACCCACCCATTCGAACAATCCGAGCGGCCGCACTCGTGCACATCGGACACAAGTCGCCCGGCCTTGTTCTGTGTCGGCGTCAACGTGACACCCATGTGGTCTTCCCACGTCCGCTTCGAAAGGTACGTGTCGCCCTGCTGATGCTTGCGACCGTTCAACTCGCAATCCAACGCATAATTCACGATCGCATCAATAGCTGAACCGCGTTCCTTGTCGTTCAACTTCGCCCAGTGCTTGACCGCTGACGACTTGCCTCGCTTGTGCGGGTACTGAGCCCAGAACGAATCGAACGGCACACCCCGCGCCGCAGGCTCTCCAATTTCGGAAACCAGCTCGAGCGCAAAAGGTTCTTGTGGATCATCTTCTTTAGGATGTTCTTCTTTGTGGTCGGATTGCCCGCGGTCGGTTAAACCGCGGTCGGTTAACCGAACCACGGTCGGGATGTCGGTCACGATCCATACACCACGACCGAACTTTCCGTCTCCTGGCGTTGATTGCTCGCGGACCAGATAACCGCTTTCTTCCAAGGGTTTCACCATGGACCTCACTGCGGCCCTTCCGGCTGATCGCAGTGTCGCTATCTGGCGTTCTGATGTTTCCCACCCTTCGTTGTGAGACAGAAGCCAGACCAGCAGACCAAGCGATTCCCATGGTAGCGATGCGTCTCTCACCGCTTCGTTAGCGACGATCGTGAAGTGGTCTTGCGGTCGCTTCCCGCGCCTGATTACGGTCACAGCGCCCCTAATTCACGCTGTGACGGCTCCTGGCCGGATTCGGCTACCCACAGGTCAAACGCTGTCTTGCGGGCGTCTACGATGCGCGTAGGGGTCAACTCGACCACGATCGTGTCCGTGTCGACGCTTCGATGCTTGATCGCATCCAAATACTGTTCCCAACGCACGCCGACTTTCGAATTGTCATCAGGCCACAGCCCATAATCGGTGAACCCATCAATGATCGCTTTCATAGTCGGGAACCAAGCAGTGGTGTCAGCGACCCGACCCGGTTTCGACGTAGGGACAACCAGCCGCGAAACAACATCACACCTACCAATGCCCTTCGGTAGTTTCGCTTGCGAAGCGCCATAGAAACCGATGTCGCGCCACGCCTTAGTGTCTTTGACGCTCCAATGAAGCGTGTTTGATTTGTTCGCGAGCATCACAGTCGGCCCGAATAACCGAAGCGTGAAAGAGCCCGCTGTCACTTAGAAACCAACGTTGCGTCTGTCGTGTACGCGTCAGCTTCGCCGTCAACAGACACACGAAAGACATTGCCGTACTCAACCTGGCGTGCCAACGCTGCGCCCACGCGAACCACCGACCCGTGACCGACCCACCCAATCAAAGTTTTGGCTTCGCTAATCGTGAACACACCATCAACGCCAGCGATCGCTTCATAGACCTCGCCGTCCTCGATGTCGCGCGGGTCAACGCCGGCCTGTTGGCTGTCTGGCTCGTCTACCTCGGGCGGGGAGTCTTCTGACTCTGGCGACTCGACGATCTCGGCGTCGATCACGCCATCGTCGTCGTCGTCAGATCGTTCGGCCAACGCACGTGCAATGTTCCTGTTCACTGTGGCCAGGAAATCTTGGTTGTCGTTCTCGGTCAAATCAGCGAACCCGTTCGGGAAAGCTTGGTCGCCGTTATCACGGGTGATTCTCTGAAGCCACCCATCAACACGGCCCCGTTCTGCGTCAGTAAGTTTCGCGTGTTGGCTCGCCAATGTTTCCATCAGACCTGCACTGGTGGTCGCAGCGGCGGCTTCCGCGGCTGATTGCTCGGGCTCAACGCACCACGAATCGTCACCAAGCTCTTCGGGCGTGTACCCCATGCCTGAAAGAATGTCGGGAAACAACGTCCGCCCAATCTGCGAAATGGCACGAGCCATCATCATGGCTTTCGGATAAGACTGCCAGTTATTCTTCGTCAACAACCCGGCTTGTTTGGCGTCAACCATCGAAAACTCATAGGTCATCGCGTTGCCGTTATCGCGCCGCTCGGCCTCGATCCTGCAACGGTTCGAATCCACATCGATTTTCATTCGGTGTCCGGCTTGCTGGATCTTCGCATTCATCGCTTCGGCCGACAATGTTGGCTTGCCGTCCACAACATGGATGTATCGCAGTGCGACCATGAGCGGCCAGCCTTGTTCGGCGCCCATCAAACCCGCAACAGCAATATCGGCAGGCTTACCCCGATACGCGCCGGGAACAATGTTTGCTTGCGAAATCATGTTGACCGCGACCATCAATTCATCGAATGACTGCGCCGGCCGCTGCAACGGCGATGCGTTCGGCCTGTGCAGTGCCACTTCGGTTGACGGTTCAGCGGGGATCAATGCCTGCTGATCATCGGAAACTGTGTGCTGTGTGGTGGAATCCTCGAAAGTCTTATCCGGTTCTTGGATTGCGTTCATTTTGTAACTCCTTAGATGGGTGTGAGTATTGGGTTTCAGGACAATTCATCGGGTGCGAAAAGTGCGCCCTGCGGAGACTCGGACGCAACGACGTACACGCGCTGGTTCCGGCCAGACGCACCGGGCCGTTTCCTGCCCGAGTCAGCTATCCGGCCGTCGAGCACCAGCCCGCGGATCCGAGCCGAAATGGATTGATGCTGGCGGTGAGTCATAATCTGTTCAACTTGCGAGCAAGTCATCCCATGCGCGCCGGCTGCAGCCATGAGATCGTAGATCGTTTCTTTCATCGAACGGACTTCGTCGACGACCGAATCTGCAGCGGCACGCGACGTTTCAGAGCCACGAACGAACGGCGCAGACGACATCAGAACTCGGGCCAATAGTTACGGTCAGCGGCCGTTGGCGCAGTGACAATGACACCGGGGATCCGGCATCCGTCGAGATCAACCAGGCCCAAGTCGGTGGACCTAACCCTCTTGTCCTTAACAGCTGATTTCAGTTCGTTCTTTGCCAAAGTCGTCGTCGTTTTACGCGAAGCCCATGACGGCAACTCGTCGCCCGTCAATGAATCCAAATGAGATTGGAGCTTCGCCGCATCCGTGACCAGAACCTTCGGTGTCTGCTTTTTCGACCGGAGCACGCCTCCGGGAAGCTCGATCGAAGTCAACTTGGGATCTTTGGCGAACTCGCGGGCGTGCCAGTAACCAAGTTGCGTTTCGAACCACGCGATACGACGGTCCCACTTTTTAGCAACCGACGCTTCTTGCTCTTTGAGATCGGCAATGGTCGCCACGATCGGATCCATTTCGAACGCCCGTCGAGCCTTCATATATTTTAGGATCCGCAACATGCGGCCTGCAGCGTGAGCGTGTTCAGCTTGTACCGCCACATCGGGGTCAGCGTCACACACCTCATCGGTGTCGGCCAGCGCTACCCACGATTCGTATTGCTCGTCGGACACGGCTACCTCGGCGGGCAGCGTTGATGTTTGATCGGTCATCATTTCACTTTCATTGTCGGGGTTGGTTTCGGGTAGAAAACGTCGAGACATTCGTCGATGTCTAGTGTGGACATCGCGCGCGAAGCGGCCACGTAGTACAACCGGAACTCGGCCCGGTCGAGATCAGGTGTCCCGTCTTCCTTGCGCCGATAATCGCCGCACAACCGGACCTCGGGCCACTCGCGGCCTTTCGATGCGTGCATCGTTGAAAACACCACGTCAGCCGACCCTTCATCGCGAGCGGCACGCATCGAGTCCAGAACCGGATCCACGCCGTGATCCTCAATTATTGTGACCATCGCTGCGAGGTCGGCGCCTAACATGTCCTGCTCGACGTAGGCCAGAACTTCGCCCCACGACTGAGCCCAAGCCAGCTCGGGGTGGAACGCCTTTCGCCCTGCCATCAGGTTTCGTGCCGATTCGGCGAACCGCGAAACTTCGGTCGGCATATTCCCAACAATCGCGAACCTCACATCATTCTTCATCGCATTGATCGCATCCACGACCAACCGCGCGTTCGATCTGGCCAGCACAGCTCGAGCGTCCGGGCATTGCCCGACCTTGCCCTGACTGCCGCGACCCACTAACCGGAGATCCGAGCCCAATCGGTCGAGCATTGCGTTCACAGGAACCGCGATCTCTGGCCCGAATCGCCAGCAATGCGATAGCTCGGCCTGCTCGGCGGTTTCGATCATGCCCATGGCGTCGACGGCGCCCCGCCATTTGTAGATCGCCTGATTTGAGTCGCCTACCGCCACGATCTGAGTGCCTTTGTCATGCATTCGCTTGAACACGTCCACCATGCACGGCGACAAATCCTGCGCTTCGTCGACCATCACGAACCCAACTCCCATTTTGTCGGGCGATTCGGACAGCTGAAATGCCTTCAGGTAATGGTCGTGACTGAACCGCAGGTCGCCGTCGAACTTAGACAGGTCTTTCCACCACGCCTTGCGCGCGATAGGCGCCACAACGCCTGCGACCTGTTGGTTGTGTGACCATTGGTTCTCGGCGTCGAGCCCGTCGACCCGCGGTACGTGCGATCCGTCAATGTCGCGAGCGTCGGAGCGACAAAAGTTCTCGACAGTACGCATGACCAACCCAGCGATGAACTCGGCGTCAAATTGTTTGGCGCCATCACGCGAATCTTCGAACCACACAGTCACGTCAGGAACATCGAGCTTTTCGACAATGGCTACCGTCTTCATCCGCTTCGCGCCGAGTCGGTGCCTGTACCTGTGACCGCCTGCTTTCATCGCCATTCCATGAGCGGTCATTGCTGTCACGTTCCCACCGAACTTTTCGGTGGCTTCTAACTGCACCGCTTTGTTGAATGCCACGTACACGCCCGACAATTTTGTGTTCTTCGCCGCTTCGATCAGCGTCGACGTTTTGCCTGTGCCTGCACCAGCTGTGACTGCTACGTCTTCGCCTTTGCCGAACAAATCGATAACGGTTTGCTGTTCTGGTGTGAGTTTCATCGGTTCGGGGTAAACGAATCAGCCACGCCGGCCACGTCTGATGCGGCAGTTCGTAGTATCTGGATCTGTCGTTCAGAAACCGGCGATTGGCCTTCGCCTAATGGCATGAACTCGGTCTCTGGTGTCCACCCAACTCGGGTTGGGTTAGCGACTGCCCACCGGCACATTGATCGCACCAGCGCTGTGACTGATAGCCCTATGTCGGATGCGAACTGCTTGAGTTCGGCGTGGTCTGTTGTGTCCATTAGGACGGTGAGCATTTTTTCGTTTGCTTTTTTGGCCATGGTTATGGTCCTGCTTTCGGTTGTTGAAATGGTCAGTTGGTCAGTTCATGCCCGCTACCGGTGAACTTGAAAACGTGGTCTGATGCGCGCATCGCAATGATCGTCGCCGCCGTAGATTGCTCGGCCGATGTCAGCGGGTCGAGCTGCATCACTAGGTCGCCTATGGCGACACCGAGTTTGTCGCCGATTGCGCGAACATTCTTCGGCCCAATCCACCACGTCTTCTTCTATTGCTTCCACGGAAAATGGCGCGTTGAATGAAACCATGCGCCGACCAAACGAAGTGCCGATAATCCGGCCAGTCGGATCGGAACAGAACGTCGCCGACCTCTGGATCGGAACCCTCGGACAGTTCGAAGCCTCGAAAGTGTGTTGCCATGTTGGTCTCCTTAGATCGTCTGGCAAACACAAGACTACACCAAACTAGAACCAACCCAACACCAAACTAGAAATTGATAAGAAACCCGTCCGCTACAGCCGCATCAAAATTGACACCAGCATGAACCCACCCATGACACCCACGACACAACACCACAAGATTCGACTCGTCATCGATCTCATCCCAACCCCACCCGCGAGACAAACCCAGCTGCACCGTCACCCGATGGTGACAGTCGAACCACGGCAACATGCCCAACGCACCGCAACGCCCGCAACCACCAGACTCAACAGCTAACCCATTCGCCTCGAAACGCCGCCAATCGTCAGATGACCTGCGCCGCTTCCTGCCGCCCAAGGCATGGCCAGCTGCGGCACCTTGACTGCACCCACGAAGATGAGCGCCAGTCAAAGACCCGCAAGCCGGACACTGCCCCGAACTAACCATCAGACCTTCGGCCAGCCGCTTGCTTTCGCCGCATCCACAGCAGCCCAAATTGGGCTGTCATCATCCAACATGGCCATAGCCAGCTCGTCGCCAGCCCACATTGACGCCTCGTCGTGGACCGAAGCAACCATCCGCAACAGGCCACCCCACCTGCCGGTCAACCGCAACACACGATCGACGCCGCGCCCGTTCAACATCAGCGATGCACGCAACATCATCAACACCCAAAAGAACGCATGGCCTTGCGGGTAGTTGTCCATCGCTGGCGAACCTGCCTTGCCGTACGTCGTCGTCACCGCACAATCGACGCCCGTCAAATGTTCGATGACTTTCTCCAACCGCCACCCATACAAGCCATCGTCGTCGCCATCATCGAGCGCAGCCCGCCACTTTTGCCAGTGGAACTTCTCGGCAAAGTTGACATCCATCGCTTCGTCGATCCGATGCGTCATCCGAACACCCAACGTGAACTGCCACGTGATGATGTCATCATCGATGTCATTGTCGACACGGCGAACATCTTTCGCCAACGAAACACCCGGCGCTGAATGCGCCCACTGAGTTGTCTCGTGCGCCAACTGCCACGCCGAATCCATGCCCACGATCTGAGCGCCGGCCTCAATGCGGGTGCACTGATAAACCTCGCGAGTGAAAGTGATCCACTTGCGGAGAATCGGCCCGGGGTCAGGGTCAATGCCCTCGATCCGAGACGCCAACTCAAATGGCCATTCGGTATCTTCAGCAGTGAACCACTTGTCTTCGGGAATCGAATCATCACGCACCGCTGCTTCGCGAAAGTTCATCCATTCAACAGCGTTGAAAAACTGTTCCTTGGCTCCGGTAGGCGGCGCCAACACTGGCGTCACCCCGGCAAGCGGCGGGGTCGGGTTCCACTGCCCACCACGATCATTTTTCTTGGATAGGTCCATGCCCAATTTCCTTTGTTAGTCAGTGCTTGATTCTTGCACCTGGCCACCCAATGATTGCATCTCGACCTGCAGGTTCCCCGTGTGCAGCAACGCCCCAATCAAACCCACGGCCCGCGGGTCAAGATTGTCGACCTGTCCCCATCGTTTCCCGTTGAACTCCAAAATGTGGATCGGGTGCGGACACCCGCCGCTATTGCAGTGAACAATCCTCAAATCGCCGGCGTGAAGACCCAACGAATCAGGTCGGACCTGCTTCGGTGTTTTCGCCTTCGGTGTTTTCGGCTTCGGTGTTTTCGCCGTCACCCGTTTCGATCCGATCGTCGCCCCTGACGGACCCACCAGACTCGGTTGTGGTGGCAAAACCAATTTCTTCGCCATGTTGCTGTTCTCCTGTTGTTGTGATTGTCCAAGGGGCCAGACGCATCTCGCGTGCGACCTCGATCGCTTCGGCGCGCCGTCTCATCGTTTCGATATTTTCGACCATAGCAATACGCGCTGACCGCAACCGTTTCAACCCCATGTCAGCCTTGTGCATGTGCGCGTCGATCTGCGCATCTAAATGCCCAAGTTTCGATTCGAGAACGTCAGCGGTAGTTATCAGATCGCGGACAGCCGCCGCCACGTCGTCGTCGATCTGGTCTCGGGATTCAGTCACCGCCGTTAAGACTCAACCAGAGTTCCGCGACCATTCCGCCCATGTCAACAGCATTCCAAACATCTTCGGCCGATGAAAGACCCAGAAGCCGCTCGCCGCCGATGGTGACAACCAATTGACCACGCCTGTTCTGGCAAACCAACAGGTCTAGACCCTTTAGGAAAATCTTCCGGTGAGGCTCCGACTTAGCGACATTCACAGCGTCGACGCCATTCATCCCCGGACTCCACGTTTCAAACCCGAGCCCGCCACCGTGGTCACCGTCTGGCATCGTTGGCGGTTCACCCGAACCATGGTCCATCGCCATCAGATCGCCAACGTCGTCAGCGTCAGCGACGAACGGAACCGAATCAGGATCCGAGTCGGGCCCAACCACCAAATCAAACGCGCCCTTGACGAACTCAACAATTCCAGCAAGCTCATCCAACGAAGCATCACCGCCATCGACGTTACCGCGCTCAAACTCGGCGAACCTCGCCGTTTTCATGCCCGCCATCGCAGCCGCAGACTCTTGAGTCAACTCTGCAACCTTGCGAACCAACACCAGCTGCTTAGGCCAATCCCCAACAACCGCGGACAGGTCAGCGATAACCGCACGAACCCGCTCGACTTCATCGTCCAACATTTGAACACTCAACAACTGCGACGGCATGGGTGCGCTCCTTCGGCGGCAATGGGTGCCACCCACAATAGTCGTTACCTGTTCACGTGCCTTGCCTTGACGTGCCCGAACGTAATGGAGTGTTGCGCCGTCGACCCCTTTTGCCCAACGACTATGACCTTGCCTACCCGCCGGCCGTCCATAGAAACATGTTGAACAGCGTAGATCCTGCCGCCTGCCGGGTGCCGCTCGGTTTCGACGACATAATCGGCGAAGCTCAACGGTGGGCACCCTGACGACCTGCTCATCGTCATGTCGTAATCAGCGAGCCGGTAGAAGAGCTTCTCGAGCGCTACGCGGTGCGCTTTCGAGAACGTCGGGTGTCCTTCGGCGTGCCATGCCGCTAATTGATCCAGCCCTGCATCGTCGGCAGGCTCGTCGCTGATGTCACGAACAGGTGGCTCATCGGTAGCGCCGTCGTGCACGTCAACGCCGCCGGTGGCGGGGTCGGGGTCGGGCGTGTCGACCTCAACCGTGTCGGGCGCCTCGAAACTGTCGGAAAGGTACGCCAGCAAGTCGTCGCGCGTGTGTAGCAACGCAATATCGAATCCGTCAATATCGGCTTTTTGTGATGCGGCAACCACCAGAAGCCGCGTTGGTTTCGACTCATAATCAGCATCGACATCAGTCATAGGCACGTCTCTCTAACTCGTGGATCCTGTCGAGCGCATCAGCCAACAACCTCGCGGATTCTGATAACGCCTCGCTCAGCGATTGGGTTCTGCGAGAAAGGTCAGCGACCGATGTCACGAGCGCATCGAGATCATCCATGGTTCACACCGTAACTACTGGCCGAACATCAGTCGCGACTTTCTCGCCCTTCGATGTCACAGTCACCGAGAGATTGACCAATTCCGACATCTGCAATGTGCGCTCGGCACAGAACCCGGTCACGTCCACTTCGCCGATCGCTCCCGGTATCAACTGGTCAATGCAAACCGGGGCCTTTGGCGAAAGCGCAGCCCCCGTGCCCATCTTGATTTCGACGGGTGACGGGTAACGCAACCGGATCATCTGTTCAGCTATCAGCTGCAAGGTCGCCTGGTCCGAGACATCTTGGACGATCTCGCGGACCTGAGCGCGCAAGTGGGCAGGAACCCGGATCCCAAGAACTGATTCGACAGACGCAATCCCTACTGTGCGCCCGTCGCCCCCGATCACAACCACATCGGTCGCGTAATCCGTGCCTGACTCGACAATCTCGGGATCACCTAGAAAGTCATTCAATGTCAATTTCGGCAAACGCACTTCCACCGGCGGATTACCGACAAGCATCGCCCTCTTGACGACGGTCCAATCGAGTTCGGTTTGCGCCCATGACCGCAACTCGTCAAACGCATAGCGGTAACTCGTAGCCGCAACAGAAGGGTTCGCCGTTATCTGCACATTGCGAGATGAAAAGAACCCAAGGAACGCAGGGTCCATCGGTGACCCCGAAAAAGTTTGAGACAACGAAGCAGCGACAAGTAAGTCCACGATCTGCGCCAAGTCCAACGATTGCCCAATGAGGACGCCGCCGGGGATAAACCTTCGCTGCAGCCACCATGACAAATCGAAAGCGATCAACTCCATTGACCCGCGACGGGTTTTCTTGACGACGATCGGCCCTTCCCAAACGATATGGCCATCACGGCGGACCCGCAGCTCATGCCACACCGTGCGAACCGTGCACAAATCGTCAAAGCAATCCGGCACCACAACGAACTCGGCGATCGCCGAAGAAATCGCATCGAGCTTGCGATTCCACCGCAACCGCTCCAACCCACGAGAAACATCAGCGATCGGCGGCAACCGTTGGCCATTGACACCTGCAGGCGCTACCTCGATCTTGTACTTACCAGAACCTAAAGTTGTCATCCTGATTGGCGGGTCCGCCACCACATGGACCACGTAGCGGGCTCGACTGCGTTCTCAACCAAACCAGTATTGAAAGCATCCGCCGACCCGCAAACCACAACAGGATCGCAACCGCCGAACACAAGATCATCCCAATTAAACAATCCCGAATCAGTCAGCCCATACAGCAACGACAACCCGTTCTCGGCCCGGTCATTGCAATACACCGTCGCGGTGCAATTCTTTGCGTCTATCTCCATCACCGCCCCGGCCGGAAGATGGCGGATCCCGAACCCTACGCACAGTTGGCAGTCACCGGCGATGAACTCGTGAGCGTTATCGATAAGGACATGCTCGCCGTTATCCCCTACCACCGGCACTGGCGGCACCTGCGATGCATCCCACTGAATCAATGCCATCACAGGATCCGATACAGCTCTGATTTGAAAGTTCGACAACGGCTCGGAGCCTGCACAAATCAAGAACCGTGGGATTCCACACTCGCCCCGCTTTAGCGTCGGCGGCATCACGCACCGAGATACCGAAGCGAGCTGGATGGTGCACAGTTCGCAAGATTCCGAAGTGTCGGGTATCTCGGGAATAGTCGCCACGTCACCGCAACCAGAATCCACACACGATTGGGCCGGCTGCGAACACTTCCCGCAATCCTCGTCGCGAACCTCGATCGTGTTCGTGAACTCGCCTTCGGTCTGGTCGGGGAAAACCACATTGCACCATGACGGCACTCCGTCAAGTTCGGAGAACTCCCAACTTCCGTCCGTTGCCCACACCAGACCTGTGTCAGTTACTTGGATGGTCGCAGCGCAATCGCGAGTCTGTGTCTCGCATGTAGCGGCAGGGTCATCGGCGTCTGTTGCGCAGGCTTTCACTTCGATGTACCCGTGCAATGGCGGTATCCCGTCGCGGGCAAAGTCCCATCCTGGATGAGACCACGAACCGTCGCCAGCCAACTCGATGGTGAAGCACTCCCCGTCAGATGAACCAAGGTCAGAGACCCGAGTAGGCAAACAATGGTCACCCGGCGATTGCCCGCATGATGTTTCGTCCCCTGGTTCCGGCAACGGCGTCGACCACCCGGGAACATCATTGATCACTGCGTTACACAAGGCCGACCCTGCAACGAAACTTCCGTCAGTTGGCGCTATCGCTATTTGCCCTTCTACGGACGGGACAACCGAATCGAAGAACACGTTCGCGCCGGTGATCGACGCGACACTCGCACACCCGTCAATTACCGCTTGCGGGTCCGCTTCGATCTCGCCGGCATCAGATGTAGCGGTCGAAATACCAAGACACTGCAGGTACCCGAAAAGGCTAGTCATCCACCCAGGCGCAGGACCACCAGCGGGGTAGAACCCCGCCACACCAAACGCAGGCGTCGGCGTCGGGAACCCTGATGCAGCGCGGTCAATCAACCCGTCATCACCGATGACAAGCCCGTTCGATTCGGCGCAAGAGCGCGCTGCGCCCGGGCAATCGGGGCATGTCTCTTGGAAGTCAGGATTCGAATATTCGATGTCGACCGCAACGATTTCGCAGTCGCACGGGACAGACCCATCGCCAGGCCAACGGTCCGGATTCACAGGCGCCCAAGTCGTGGCGCCGCTGCTGTCGACCTTGAGACGTACCCGGTATGGCTTGCAAGCCTGCTGCTCTGGCGGTTCGTCGATAACAGCCGGGACCATGTAACAGGACTCAGGTTCCCAATCGGCGAGATCCCACCCGATCGGGCAGGCTGTGCCATCAAGCAACAACCGAACCGGCTTTGCTTCCTTGTCATCTTGGAATGTGACGAACTTTGTTGGGCAACAGACCGCCAGTACCAAATCGCCGATGTTGCAGTCGACATCTTCAGCGGAGAAATCCTGCTCAGCTACACAAACCTCGTCGCCGTAAAGGTCAGGATCAGTCGCCGTGACCGTGAATTGCACGACCTCATGGCGCGACCCGCCACACGTAGAACACTGACGGCCAGATGTCCCCCGGCTGCGGATTCTTTTCATCGTCGATGTCAACGCAACACCACAGAAGGTCGCCCATTCGGCCGGCGCAGTGACAACATCGCCGTCGCACGTCTCGACTTCTTCTGGCGGGCACAACAACAACCGCAGTTCCATGCCATCACACGACATGCAATCAGTGAGCCAACTACTGAACCTGCGTATGTACCGGTCGACGGCGCAACACGACACGCCAGAGATCACACCCTGAAACGTCAACGACCGCGACCCGCGAAGCTCTTCGCCGATCACGGACCTACCCGACGCTGTTTCTTCGACCAATTGCCGCACAGGCGAACCGTCAAGCCCAACAACCGACAATGGAATGAACCCCGTCACAAGCGAAGCGAGCGGATCACCAGCCCAGAACATGCCGTCTGACTCAGGGTCGCTGTAGGAGATATAGCACAGCGACGCGATGGTGTCATCCTGCGGAATCTGGACTTCCTTCATCCCTAACCGATGCGCATACGCGGCTGACCGTTCACGATTGAACAACTCGACGCATTCACCATCGGGCTTCGTCAACTGAGCGAAGTCAGCGACCAACGTCACATCGATCCGATCAAGTCAGAAAGATCAAGACTGATCCGGCGGGCCATCTGGCCTTGGTCGCTGTAATCCATGACGTGCACCTCGATCGATTGGTTGGATTCTACATTGACGGGTTCCGCCGATCGTTGCGAAGTTGCCTCGCCTGCTTGCGATCTTGACGGCGCTCGTGGTCCTTCTGTGCCACGCTGTGACACCTGAACACCCAAGTCTCGGGCAGCGGCAGAAAGAAGCGCCATGGCTCGATCACGGTACTTAGGGTTAGCTACAGGGATCGCGTACTCGCGCCCTGATTCACCGATGCGGACAGGCACGCCAGGACCTCTAACATCGAAGACACCGCCAGCTTCGGCGCCAGGCAACCCCGAACCGGTGAGCGTGGTCAGAACGTCAACCGAGACGGTCGACCCGTTGTATTGCAAAATGTCTTCTATCTGTTGCTCGACGCTGAACAGGTCATCAAGCGCACGATCGACCAGTGCCGTGACTTCGATCTCAGGGTCAGATTCTTCGACATCAGCGGCCGCTAGTTCTACTTCGGTCAACCCAAGAATCGTTTCGTCTTCACCAAGCAAACTGATCTGCAATTCGACATCGGCAGCCTCGAGCAATTCCGATTCTTTTTGGGCAGCGGCCAACCCCGCGATCACAGGGTCGACACCTTCGGCCCTTAGCTCGGCGGTGTACTCAACTTTGTTGAATGCGTCCAGAACCTTTTGAGCGGCCTGAACTTCGGCGATCACGTCAGCACGTCCACCGACTGAGATTTCGGCTTGCGCTTCGAATCGGTCGAACTCATCCATTTTCGTGATCACACCAAGGATCGCTTCGATGGACGGTTCACTGCCCAGCAACGCTATTTCGGCCTTGACTTCATCGGGAATGTCGCCCATCGATGCAATGATCCCGGCGATATCGACGATCGCTGCTTCTGGACCCACAAGCGAGATCAAAGTTTCTAATGATTCGGGTGTGGTGTCTAGCGTGGTCACGTAATCGATCATCGCCGATTCCGAAATGCCTGCAGCGACACCAACATCGAACAACACCGACTCTTGCTCACGCAAGAAATCTGCAACTGATCCGATGGACTCGCCTGCCGCTATTTGGCTTTCTGCGCTGTCCAGAACTTGATCGCTGTAGTCCACAAGAAGATTGAACGCTTCGCGGCCCGCGTCATCAAGGTCGGACAATGTTCTGAGCGATTCGACCCGGGCGGCTTGCAATGCTTGTTCGGCTGCGATCTCATCGGCAATGGCTATGGCTTTGGGTCCAATGCCTGTTTCGATCTCTCGCTTGTACGCCTCTGTCAGCTCGTCTATGCGCTCGGCCGAATCTGATTCGTCTATGAACCCGCCGAGACTTTCGGTCAAATCTTCGTATGCAGCGTCGAGTTCCTGAATTGCTTGTCGCTGCGACAGGCCGATGTTGAACGTCTCTCGCATCCCATCGTTGATTGAATCGAGCACATTGTCAACGTCGGTCAGCGTCGGTGTCAGATCATCCCAAGCATCCGACAGGTCTTCCAACGTGGCGCCCGACTCGGCCCAAATCTCTAACGAAGTCTTCTGGGTCTCTGTCAAACTGTCCAGAGAGAACCCTGCGTCTCGCTGGCTGGCTTCCAAGTCGCCCATGATCGTCTGGACTTCGGCCAATGCATCACGGTAAGGGGTAGCCGAGTCCGTGGCCTTAGCGGTCGCCACAGCCTGGTCGACCATCGATTTCGTCAATTCACCAGAACTGTCACGCAGGTCATCCAATGTAGAAATAGCCGTTGCCTCGAGCGCCTGACCGAAGCCCTCCGCTGCGTCTTGGGATCGACCCAAAGATTGCAAAAGGACTTCCAATTCGCCCCGGGTCAGACCAGCTGCTTCGGCCAACCTGACAACCTCGGCTGCTGCTGCAGAAGTGAGCGGATCATCAGACGCATCGGCCAACGCTCGCAACGAATCCAGCATGTTGTCGGCCGACCCAACAAACTTTCCTGCGAACAACGTGAAATCAGAGAACCCCTCGCCGCTCAATGATGCGTTGCCCAACAATTCGAGATCGGCGTTCACCAACCCGAGCTTGGCCTGCAACGCGTCAAGCCCATCGAAATCTGTCTGCTCGGATACCGATTCCAACACGCCCAACAGGCCAGCTGCTTCGGCAGTCAACCCCTCCAAACCTGTGTCGCTAAGTTCCGACCTCAGCAACCCAAGCGAGATAGCTAGTTCGTTGACACGCTTAGACATCTTGTCGACTTCAGGCGTAGCCAGATCGCGTACAGCTTGGCCGTACGCCTCGGTTCGCTCTTGGGCATCTTGCTGCGCGTTCTTGTAAGTGCGCCACGCAACCGCAGCGCCTACCAACGCTACGCCGAGCGCAGGCACCGCCAGACGCAACGCCGACAACGGGCCGACCGCAGATGCCGACCCTGCGGCTAGTTGCTGAATCGCGGGGAACAACGTCGAGACGCCGGTCTTCGCTGCTGCAGCAGCCTTGGCGAACAATGCTGTGTTCGTGGCGAACTTAAACATCGCGGTCGTCGCAACACCCAACGGGGTCAACCCGCCTGCGGCCGCGTACCCAATCGCTAACAGCGGCCCAGGAACAGTCGCAGCCAACGAAGCCAGCACACCTAGAGCGTCAGCCAGCACACCAACAACAGGGACCGCAAGCTCGAGCCCTAACGCAAACGTGCCGCCCAATGTCGTCGCGAGATCGATCAGCACCGGAGCCAAATCTTCGGCGATCGTCAACAGGTCAGAAATGCCGCCGGCGAGTTCGGCGCCGAACCGCTGTTGAGCAGTTTGGATCAACGCAGCAATACGGGCACGCGTGTTCTCTGCTGACAACTCCATCGTTTCAGCGGCCTTGGCCGTCGCACCATACGAACCAGCCATATCGTCAAGCGTGTCCACCAACACTTCGCCCTCGTTGCGAGTCAAGGCCAAAACGGCCTTGCCGGCCTCAACCGAACCGAACATGTCGACCACAGACAAATCAGTTTCGGTTGACGCTGTAGAAATCAGCTTGATTACATCCACAAGGTCACCGCCGTTGGCGATGAAATCAAGAAACGATTCGCCCGACAGTTCCGTGAATGTCTTGTTCGCCTCGGTACCTGACCGCGCCAACTCAACCAACGCTGCGTTCAGAAACGTTGACGCTTCGCTCGTGGCAATACCATTTTTGGTCAACGCCGCCACAGCAGCAGCAGTGGATTCAATGGTGATACCAAACGACGCCGCCGTTGCAGTGACCTTCGGCAACCCTGCAGCGAGTTCATCGAAAGTCGTGACACCAGACTTCACAGCGGTAAACAGCACATCGCTTACTCGTTCCGCTGTAACAGCTTCATCGCCGTAAGCATTGACGGTGCCAGAAAGCACCTTCACGCTCGTTTCGAGCGACGAAATGCCACCGATAGCGGCCTCGCGCGCTGTTTCCAAGAACCCAAACGGGTCGCTACCTTGCCCAGCCGAAATCGCCTGATACAACGCCGGGACTGTCTGCTCAGACGAAATCCGCAACTCCTCTTGGAAATCCAAGATGTCTTCGGTCAACCCACGGAAAGCAGAAGGAGTCTGATCATTCAGCAACGTCAAGACTTCGCGCGCTCTAACGTCGAGTTGATCGAACTGGCCCAGCGCACGATCAATCGCTAACCCACCAATTAGCCCAACGCCGACGCCGGCAAAGACCCTCCCGACATTGCGTTGCAACGACTCGGAACGTTGCTCGATCTTCGCAGCCTGATCATCGAACGTAGACCGCAACTTGCGGACACTGCCCAACGTTGACGCCGAAGCGAACACACTGAACGCACGCGCGACGCGATCACCCATTGACTTTGCACGAGACTCAACACGGCCAGCCGTTTGTTCGAACTGGCCTGTGAATTGGTCATCGGCAGTGACACGTACTGAAAGCTCTGCGATTTCCACAGCCCCAGTTTGCCACCAATCAGTCGGTCAACTGGTCCTGCCATTCTTGCGCTGAAGCATCGGCCATCTTCCGCCACGCGTCTTGCTTGGCTCGCGCCAGCTCGACTCGAGCTTGCGATTCGGTTATCTGGCGCCCCTCGGTCAGATAGACCACGTGGATCATCTGCATGTGCGGTTCCGAGATGCGGCCGATGACGCGGAGCACCACAGGCCATGCGATCATCGCGAACCCTGTAATCGATAACCCGCCAGGGTCAACTACGCCGACCTCAAGAAATCGGGCGTAGATCGTATTCCAAAGCGTCGGGTTAGACCTTATGAGCCACCAGAACCGCCGGAATCGTCCAAAGGGCCCGTGTCAACCTCCGGGTCGACAAGATCGGGTGTTTGTTGCTCCATCACCCATTCGATTACAGCGTCCACGACACCGGGCGCTACACCCTGAGCGAGTTCAGCGAGCAACGCCCGGTCGGCCAAAGGCGCGTCGACCAACCCGGCCCAGTTGCGCCCATCCTTCGGTGATGCGGTGTATGCGCCTGAAGCAACCATGGCATCGGTGCCTGCAAGGAACTCGATCGACAAGTTCAACAGCCCACGGACAGGCATCTTCGCTCGCCGCGTCTTCGTCGTCGCCAACGTCAGATCAACCCAATTCGAGTAATTGTCCGATCGCGCAACCCTCGGTTGCCACTGCTTACCGCCAAGCGTGAACGGCTCAATCGAACCAGTCACCATCAAATCAAAGTTCTTCACGGGTGCGCTCCTACATATTCGGGTAAACCAAGAGCATACGCGAGAAAGCCCTAACGGAACGGGGAGACACATCGCCAGACAATCCACCCGCCCGCTAGGGCCGCATGAGCAACCAACCCAAAGGTGGCGCAAATCAGATCATACCGTGCCCCTCGGGTACACCCAATCACGGAACGGGCCCTGGTCAAGATGAGCGCAGAACCCAGTCGCCTCGACCACGCCAACACCGCCCCTGTTCCCAATCACATACCGTGCTTCTTTCAATGTCAGCTTGACCACTTCGTTATCGAAATCGATCGCCGAAGTGTGACACCCCTTACCCGGTCCAGCTAACCATTTCGGTGTGCACACGTGCCCGCCGAACGCCCCACCAACCGCAGATTCGTGATGGTCGTTGCGGTGCCCTGATCGAACGATGAAACGGTCAAGCCCTTTGTATTCGGCGATGTGCTCGGCTTGCATGATCGTCGAGCGGTGCATGTCCATCCAAGGCAACGTGCAATTGCACCGAAACTCGCGTGCACGAAACCGGGGAGAAACACGGCCGTCACGCAACAACGAATGGTCCATCGATGAATCAGTGGCCGGTCCGGGGTCACCGTCGATCTCTAACAACTGGCCTGTCAACGGCGCAGGAAAGGTCACCATCCCCTGCCAGTCGTGGCAAGCCCGAACAGATTGATCGCCGAAACTACCGTCGACATTCAACGAAATCTGCCCCAGTTCCACCATCCGAGACTGCCAATCGATCACGGCAGCTTTGGAATCAAGCATCCACGTCGACCATCCGCCGTCTTCACGACGGAACCTCGGCCCCGGTTCCCTCATCCTCGACCGCCGTATCCGTATCCTGCGACACCACTGTCATCGAATCCGTACCCGGCGTAACCAGACCGTGACGGATACCAAGCAGCGAGCACAGCGGCGAACGCAGCCATCACCGTGTTCGCCACACCGATCACCGCAATGTCAACAGTGCCAGCGAACGCGAGAACCGCGAGAACCGCGTTCGCCACAGTCGCCAAGGCCGTTTGGACACGTGGCTGTGCTGCTGTGCGCCAAAAACCTGACGCTCGGATCTCGGTTGCGATGGTCCCATTCGGAAGCATCGCAACCCCAGGTGCCTCTCCGATTGGCGGGTCTTCTGCATTTGGATTAGGTGTTGTCATTCACCCATTATGGCAGCGCGAACTCGTCAGAAAGTTTCGTGAGCGCCTTATCGAGACGTGCCCGTTCTGCGTCGGCCTGCGCAAACTTCTGATTGCCCGCTTCGAAACGAACCTGCGAAGCGGTGTGGCGATCCTGGGCGCGCTGTTCGTTCGCCTCTACCGTCACCTGCAACTTTTCCAACGTTGCTACTGTGACCTTGTTCTTCTCTTCGAAGCTGGCAGCCAGCCGTCGTATCTCGCCGTTCACGGTGGACTTCACCGCAGATTCCGTGGCATCTCTTGCTTCTCCGATCAGTTCGCGCATCTCAGAAGTACGTTTCACCCGCTCCGCTTCAGCAAGCGCCGCCACCTTTTCGGCTCGCTGGCTGGCGATCCAGTTGCCCATCTTCCAAAGGACACCGGCAATAGCCAGCGCTGTCATCACCAACCCGAGAATGGCCGCAGTTTCACTCATGTTGCTGTTGCCGCCAAGCTCGAAACGCAAAGGCTGTTCATGCCTACGTGCTTGATCGTGTAGTCGCCGTCGGGCAGCAGGCCCCAGTCGATACACAGTTGGCCCGGTTGGTTCGGTGGTGTCACGTAACCCACACCGATCGCGCCGCACTCGGTCACGCCATCGGTGCCAATGGCTGCGCCGTCGATCTCGCCTAGGACCGGGCCAGGGTTGGTGTTGGTCGCAGAAACAGGCGTCACGGCGTTACCTGCAGCGTCATAGAGATACACCCACCGCGTCTGGGCTGACGTTGCCGTTGTGCTGTACGAGTAGTCGAAACACGTCTGCAACCCTGCAGTCAAACCAGAAACAGCGACAGGCGTGTAATGAGCCCAAGAGCCAAAGAAATTGGCATTCACGCCCCACGAAGCAGGATCGTCGTCAACGTCACCATCACACAACCCTGCACCGGTACAAAAAGCCCCAGGGGCAGGTCGCGGCCCGCCGAGCGCAGACGGACTCGGCCCACACCACGGGGCGTACCCGCCACCGGGAAACACCGGATCGTAAGGAGTGAACGTGGCCCCGTCGCAATCCACCAACGCAGTCGCCCCATCAGGCGGCGGTCCATCACCGCCAGAACCACCCAAGCAAAACACCGGCCCGTTCTTCACACAAAAATGTGTGACTCTGCCTGACGGACAATCTGCATCAGCCGAAGTTGAATCTTGGAAGAACTGCAAACACGCACCATCCGGATCGCAAACAGGCGCGCCGCCGGCAAACGTCGACACCGAAAACAGCGAAGCTTTCAACCGCGATACCAACTGCGTCAAATATGAGCCCATCGTCATCTGATCAATGAGCCAAGTCAGATTCTGCAGAACCCGTTTCCGGTACATGTCTTGCGATAGCCACCCGATCGGGTGTGGTGGCGCATCCTTGAATTGGACATGCGAGTACACACCGCATGTCTCATCGAAGAAGACCACGATGGGCTGATCGGCGTCAGACGGCCCAGGGGCGCCCGCTCCGTTCGTGTCAGACGCCCAAGGCACTCGGGCTATGAAAGCCTCGCAGAACTGATCTAGACAGTCCTGCACGGCTTTTGGAAGGGGTAATGGCATCGAAGTCTCCGAGACGCGAGCGTGGCCGACCCCAGAATATGGGATCGGCCACGACTCATGTTGATTTCAAGATGGAAATGGGCCAGGTATCAGACCGAAACCAATTCCTTTTCAGCCGTCTTGCCCGCCTTGCCCGCCTTGGTCGCCTTGTCCTCTGCGGTTTCCTTCTTCACGAAGTAACCCTTCAGTTGACAATTCTCAGGCTCAGGCGGCGGAACATTCACACACTCATAAGCGTGGATCTCCGAAGCAGGCAACCCGCCATCGTCAGACTTGGGATACTCGCCCCAGAACCCGAGACCATCGGCGCCGAACGCGCCGCCGTTCGGCAACGCTGTGCCAGTGAGAGTTCCACTGGTCACAACACCGTCAGCGATTTCGAAATCGCTCGACAGACACCAATTCGTGGTGCACGGCAACCAATGAACCATCCACTCTTCCTCGCCGTCATCGCAAACCTTGCGAGACGAACCAGCCAACTCCTGCCAAATACGCATCGCGAACACCTGCCCGCAATCAGTTCGGGTACCGAACGAAGCGCCACCATTCGAAGTGAGACGACCATTCGGCAACCAAGCAACGTGAGCAGCAGCCAGACCACACAACTCGATTTCGATGTCGTAGTGAGTCAGGTACTTGCACGCAGGCTCATCGACACAAGGCCGGCCTTTCGCGTCAGTCAACTCGACCGGCGTGCCCTCTTTGTAGACAGGCGTCAACCGGACCCGAACAAACGAACCGATCTCCAAATGGGTATCACCGCCAGCGACAGGCTTACCGCAATGAAGCAGCAAGAAATCCAAGGCGCACCCATAAATGGGCTTCGGGCAATCAGCAGCCATCACCCCTCCTTAGCAACGGGGAAACGGCCGGATGTGTTCTGCTTCGCGCCGTGGATTCGGCCACGGCGCGCCAACTCATCTTTGGTGCGCTTACTCACCGGCTTGCGTACTTTTGCCATCGCCCAGACCTCCTATGTGTCACGGGTATTGTTTTGGATTCCGAGCAATGGGTGCCCGTTCATTGTGTCACGTCAGAACCGTGTTCCACGTACAAGCCAGAAATCAGGTGCCGTCGCTCGCCGCTGCAACTGCCGCGCCGATTGCTTTCACCAATTTCGGTTTCGTGGTCAGCTTCCCACGGTCACCCAACCCGAGCGCTTCCGCTAGTTGCTTCAGGTCACCCACGGTGAACACGGCAAGATCATCGATCGTGCCGGCCAGCAAGACCACTGTCGGGTCGTCTGCGCTCAACATGTCGTGACCTCCATAGTGATTGAACCAGTGCCCCAGAACCCGTTAGCGAAGTAGAACGACGAATCGACAAACAGATCATCTGTCGAATTGACTGCCGATGTGTGAACAACGGTGCCATTCACTGAGTAGGTGACAACGCCCGTTGCGGGGTCACGGACGATGCAAAGATCGTCGCCGATCGCCCACCCACCGGGCACGTTCAGAACGAACCCGCCCGACTCGCGGATTTGCAAAATCTGCGAGTTGTTCGCCTGGTAGACGTAGAACGCGTAATCGATGCTTTGGAAACTGGCGTCAGTACTCGGGTCGCTGTTCAAGCCGATCATCTGTGGCGTGTTGCCCGTCGCAGCCGTAACCGTCACGCAAACCATGTCAGTCGGGATTGTCCCCGTGATCACCTGATTAGTCCAACCTGTGGACAGATCAGATGGACGTTCCACTGTTTCGCCAAACGTCTCGCACCCAGGACCAGAAAGATGCTCGGCGATCTCGCACACCTTGCCGTAAAGCAAAGGGTCATGCGGGTCGCAACAGCACCGCTCCGGGTGCTCATCAGGAACCACCGCGAAAGTCTGACGGCCAACCACGTAGACCAATTCGCCGGCGACTTTCGTCTGGCCACACACGACCGTTGGCGGTTCAGAAGTCCCATCATCAGCCAGCCTCACCGTGTACCCGGCCGCGACCAAAGCTGCTTCGAACTCATCCCAATCGGCGCCAGTGATCCCACCCCACGAAAGGTTCGTGGCCGTCGCACGTGCACGCCCGGTCAGCTCGATCGTGTAGCACCAGCAGACCTGCACGGACAGGATTTCCACGACCGTGGATATGGCATCGGTGAGCGATTTGATGGCTTTGTAAAGCCGAAGCAACGCTTTGGTCATGTCAGTTCAGCAGCAATCTTCTTCGGGGTTATCCGAGAGTGTGATGGACGGTGCCACATCGCCGGCTGCGTTGACGTACCCGATCAGAATATTTGCTGGCGGTGCAATCGATAGGTCGTATCGTGGCCACCACAGTTGCGGCGGATAGGTGATGTCGTCAACGACCGTGGTGGCGGCGCAGCAGGCTTCGCCCAGCGTGTACTGCGGGTCGGGACAAGGCGCCACAGCCCCATCCTCGGGCTGCGTTCCCAACGGGACTGTCGACCCCCACGCACACCACAAAATCTCTTTCGTGATCCCCCTTTCGCCCGCGGTGACTTTCACGATGCCCGTAACACGGGTGCCGTCTTCCAAGCACCCTTCGATCTGACCGCCCAACATGTTCTGCAGCAAGCACAGGATCTTGTTCAATACCCTTGTCATAACTCTCTTATCTCTCGATTTCATTTGGTGTGGTTGCGGGTGCGATCAGAGCAGGGTTAGAAAGAACGGGAACCCAACATCAGGGTCAGGGTCATTCCAACAGAACGAAGACGGATTCGTCGGATGATCCGGCCCAGTCACGTAGTAATCGCCAGTGATGTTGTAGAACCCTGCGATCGCATCGGCCAACGCCTGAGCATCAGCCAGCGGCACCGAGGGATTCGCAACCGTAGGATCCCACGCCACGTTCGGGTAAGGCACAGGGTCAATGTTCGTGGACGGGTTCGCAGCGTCAACAAACGTCCCGTAGTAGTCGGTCGGCTCAGGGTCGCTCGGGCCGTCGCTCGTGCCGCACCAGACGACTTCGCCTACGGGCGTGCCGATGGTGCCGTCGGCGTTGCGGTAGGTGATCGTTCCGTCAGCTTCCCGTACGGACAGGAATTGGGTTCCGTTCTCGTCCTCAACGCAACCACGATTCGTGCAACCGCTCATACGGTTAGATCCAACGCATCGTCACCGATTTCTACCAGTGCTGCGTTGTACTCGTCGGCGGATATGACATCGAAGCCAGATGGCAGAGTCGATCCGGTTGACCTGAAAAGCATTCCGCTTTCAGAGCGACCAAAAAGCAGTTCTTTACTCACTTTGGTTCCCCTTTGTAGTGGAAGTGGCCTTCCATTGTCGCAACTGGCACGGCCGCAGAACCGAACCTTTCGAACATCGGACCACCCTGGTTGTAGAAAAACCGTATTCGCCCTGATGGCGTTATTTCCTCGCCGGGCTGAAGGTCAACGCACACACGTCGAGCCGAAGCGCTAGACCCAAACGGCTCATCGCGGTCACCGTTGGCATACCGCGTGCCCTGCGCTCGGACTTCCCCACCCTCAACGGACCCGATGTCGGTAAAGAGCCCGCCCGCCAAACCGGCTGGAATGATGATGTCAAGTCCTGAAATTGAAACGGTGTAATCGACCGTCAACACGCAAGTGCTGTTGTTGACGATGGGGGCAAATGTGAATACCACAAGATCCATCCACTGGTTTATGGATGTGGGTAGGGGCGGGACCGTCCACGTTGATGGTGGTCCGACCAAGACCTGAAGCGGAATGCATTCTTGATAGTTCGGGGATGCATCCACTGTCGATTCAGATGCACAAAACTCAACATCGCCAGTAGGTGTGCCCTCAATCCCGGAAGGACCAAAGAACGTAACCACACCGTTCTCCATGAACGCTTCCCACTTCACCCCATCAGCATCAACCACACACCAACTAAGGCAACACGAAGCAGGATCAGTAGTCACATAAATCGCTGCGCCCGGTTCGTCAGGATCAACGAACACACACCCGATCATGTCCGCAGGCAACTCGCCGCCGGCAGGGACCGTGACCTGACCGCCAGGTGTTTGAACAATCAACGGAACGTTGGTGACGTTCTCGGGCAACGTGTCACCCTGCCCCAATTTCACCATCCCAAGGTCAACTAGCGCAGCCATCTTCTTATCGATCAGCGCGCAAATCTGTTCAAACGTCAAAAAACAACCTGCCATATCAGCAGACCTCCGTAGCTTCATGGGCCCACGCACGAACGCCGGCAGGCCCCGTGATCGTGACCTGTTTGGTGTTAGTCGAACTACCGCAATCAGAACCGGCAAGCGGCAAATTGAACGGCGGGTCATCAGGGTTGATTTCGCAAGTCACGGCGTCACCCTCGATATTCGGGTCGCCGTAGGTGACGGTGACTGGCTCGAACGGCGCATCGCAATCCGTGGCATCGCCAGCCCACCAGACCATCAGCCCTGAAAGTTCGCCGACATCGTAGAACGCCTTCTTAGGCACCAGACACATCGTGCACGAACAGAACCCGGTGTCAGGGTCAACGACCATCGCACCGGGGTACTCCAAGTCGATGTCGACCAGAACAGTCACGCCGTCTTCGTTGGTCACATAGGCCATGCGCTTCGGACCGAAACACAGAACATCGAACAGGCCGAGCGGGAACGGGCACCCGTTCTCGTCGAGATCCCACACCGCTCTGCGTTCCTTACGCGCAGGACGGCACGCCCCGCCGATCGAAACCGGCACCGTAGGCATGCCCGTGCCCTTGACCTGCACGTTCGTAGCCGGATCCACATAAGACCAAGCCACGATGTCAGCGTTGTCGTCAACGCACACAATCCCCGAAATGCAATGGTCGAAACACGCAGCTTCGACCTTGAACCCGGTAGCGACCTCGCACCGTTCGCGAGGACCGTCGTAATCCATCGCAGCAGAAGCGTCCTCGGGCACGATTTGGTACACGTACGTCGTATTGCCATCAGCGTCGGTCTTCTTACACAAGTAGATCGGTTCGCCGGTCCCGGGCACACACCACGGGGTCGGCACGGCGCCACTCGCGAACACAAGGTTCAAAGAATCGAACTTTTTGCACAAGGCATCGAACTGCGACACGGCCAACGTGGCAGTGACAGATCCAGTGACCTCGATTGGCCCACCATCAGGACCGCAAACTTCGACCTTGCCAGTGACAACAACCGGATCGCTGGCAGTGCCAGTTGTGCCAGGTGCGCACTTCGCTACCAACTTAGGCATATCAGCCACACAACTTCACATACTGAGCGACCCCGCAACAGGGATCGAAACCGACCGTGAAATCCTCTTCGACCCAGAACTGAGCATCGTTCATGTAGACATTCACGTGCTCTGTGCTGTCAAGATCGAAAGTTTCCGAGTCGAGACCGCCACGACGGATTCTTGGAGCGCCACCCATGAATCCCCAAGCGCAACCATCTTCGGGTTCTTCGCCTTCCGGTGACCAGCCCATGAACCCGTAGCCGAACACAACCGGCGTCCCGAGCCCCGCCGTCTCGTGAGAATTGCCGACCCGCACAACCGGACCACATTTCGTGACCAGCAACGCAGCCATGACCGCCGGCAGGTAGATCACGGGTTGGCCGTTAGTGCAATCACCGATCCGGCCTTCGAACGACGAAATCATCTCGGTTGGCGTAACAGGGTCAACGCAAGGGATCTCAGGGTCAACCAGACAGAACGGTGTCGCAGGTTCGCCGGTCTGGCAATCTTCTACCTGCCAACCGGGCACCGTTTCACCAGTGAGGCAACCATCCTCGTCGACCTGGTTCGTGAACGCCATCCCAGTCGACATCGTTTGGCCAAGAGCGTACGCGGCACCATTAACCAGCTTCGCCGATGCGACATCGAACAACGCCTGATTGCGATGGTCAAGGTGAGCGAGATCGCCGACCGTCTCGCAATTGACACCAGAGATCAGCGACAGATTCAAACAA
The DNA here is from genome assembly GCA_937991435.1 of uncultured Acidimicrobiales bacterium. Classification (GTDB taxonomy): domain Bacteria; phylum Actinomycetota; class Acidimicrobiia; order Acidimicrobiales; family UBA10347; genus UBA10347. The sequence goes on along the minus strand of CALKPY010000061.1, from coordinate 22,106 downwards.
GACCCATGCGACACATAAGGAGCGTGCGCCTGGTCCTTTTCTACCCGCTCAGGGGTCGGGCACTCACCGCCGCGTTGATGCGCAGACGGGCCCTCGCAAGAAATCTCGAAATAGTCGACGCCGTTGCGTTCCTTGGGCTGAACCATGATCTCTGGCGGGAACGATTTGAATAGCCCTGTTGGGCGTTGCCGCCTAGGTGGCGCATCAACCAGAACTGTTTGTGGTGAAGCCACAGATACTCCTAAAAGCGATCACGGACGAATTAACAGCCCGGGGTTCTGACAGTCGCGCACCCATTGCCCAACTGCCAGAAACCCCGGAACCGATCTTGGGTTCGATCAGCTAACCCCGGCGAGACGCCTAGTCGGGGTCCGGCTGAACGTCGGTCGGATCGTCGAATCGACACCCGGTACATCCGACTTCGGAATGACCGTCCGCTCAGGCGACGAACCAGTCACACAATTCGAAACCCGAACAAGGCGAGCGCCGTACTTACGGCGGCACGTCGTGTAGAAATCCTCGGTGAACGACGTGAAACAGTTGAACGCATTGTTCACCGAATCGCGGATCTCGTTACCAAGATTCAACACGCCCTGCGAACCTTCGAACCAGATACCCGATGGCATCATCAAGATGTCGAACGAGTTCGGGTATTGCGTCGCATCGGGATCAAGGCACTGCCACCAGTCGATGAACTCGACCGTGGAACCCGCATGACGCGCGAAGCAGCGACGGATCATCGCGTCGGTCACGTCGTCGGCGTGGCAACCATGCTCGCGCGCCGTGGCATCACGGATCGCGTTCTCGGCCCAACACGGCAAAATCGAATGGATCGCGTAGTCGTTCGGCAAGCAGTGTTCCTTGCGGATGTTCTGCGCTTGCAAACTGATCTGTACCCACAGATCCTTCTCGATCGACCCGGGATAGGCGCCACCCGTCATGTCAACCGGTGTCGTCGTCGGATCGTTCAGGATCACACCCATGTGGTCGAGATGCTTATTGACCATGTGGGCGTCGAGATGCTTACGGAACTCGATCTCGATTTCGCCTTGATCGGAACGCGACCGGAAGTTGTCATGCTTGATGATCAAGTAGCGGGCGCACGTCTCGCAAACTTCCATCGGCTCGGGGCAGGACAACTCGACTTCGGTCTTTACCGTGTCGGTATCGCAAGACACATTGTCGGCAAGCTGATCGATGATGTCGCACAGCGACGTTGTGGGCTGCCACTGCTCGAGCGCTCCGCGTGGGAACACGCGAACGTTCAGGTTCAGCAGCTTGCCGGTGCGGCTGTCGTTGTAGAGCGAGTAGTCATGTTCGATGATTCCGCAAGCAGCGGAAGCCATCAAAGCGCCTGAGTCATCGAAATCTGATGCTTTTGGTGCGATCGGGTAGCTCGAGATGTCGTCGGCGTGGTCGCGGAGCGCTTCGGGGTTGTTCGTGAAATCGTGGTCGTCAGGCACGGACAGCTGGAATTGTGCTTGCGTGGCGAACCCCGTACGGCGACTAAGCCCAGATGCCGATTTCACTGCGCCTGCGGCGGCGTCTGCGAGCGTGGTGACGCGGCCGTCCACACGGTCCTCGTTACCGGTGGCGCCAAGGTCGGCGTAGTCCGCGGCGCTCGCGACCATCGTCCAACCATGGAAACTTTCTGCAGGTTGGTTGTTGTTGTCCGGCAGTTGCTCCGATTTCGGGGCGCGTCGTGCTCGTGGACGGGTGCGGACAGGGGCGGTGTGGGTCCGCTTGCCGGGTGCTGCGCCAGCTGCGGCCAGCGCTTGGTTTGGTTCCAGGTCGCCGCTGTCAGCGTTGTCATCGTCGGTGTTGGCTTCGGGCTTGTCGCCCTCGTCATCGGCGCCTACATCTGAATCGGGCTTGTCGCCCTCGTCATCGGCGCCGGGTTCGTCGTCGCCGGCTGAACCATCGAGACCAAGGCTCTTGGCTCGCTCATCCAACGCAGCACGCTTTTCGGCAGTCTCAGCGTCGCGGCGAGCTTTCTCTGCACGCAACTTGTCGACATCATCAGCGATAGCGGACGCAACCACAGCATCAGCGTCATCGCCTTTCGCGTACTCAGCGGCGAACGCAGCCATCGCCGTCTCGAGGTTCGCGTCAACATCGAACTCGGGGTCAGTCAAATCTTCGGCGATTTCGTAACTGAACGTGACCATCTCGACGGGATCAACGCCAGTGTCGCCCTCTGGCGGGTTGTCGTCGGCGCCTTCGTCGTTCTTCGACAGAAACCAGAACGAAGACGGATTCGTCAACGCAGCGAGCAAAAAACGTGGGTTCATTAGGGACACTTCCTGAGTAACCAGCACCAACCATGTGATGCCTACGGGCTTACGGGTGATCGCCCAGATTTGGAAGTGTCCACGACCGGCACGGGTTGATCGGAAGCGAGTATGCCACACCCGAAACCGAAACGCGCGCCATAGCCGCTCAGATATTCGCTAAAGCGCCCTCGAATGTGGCCTCGTCCATAGCTAGCGCGCTGCACGCCAACTCAGGTTGAGCGAACACACACGACATGATGTCGGCGCAAGTCAACCCAGGTCCACACTTACAATTTTTGAACACGCCGAGTTTCTTCGGTATGTCCTTGGGTTCGATGCCAAGTGTGACGATGAACGCTTCGAACGCTGCCATCAGCTGTTCCGGTGTCACGATCAGAACATTCGCTTGAAATCGGAAACGGTTCGCCGTGCTTTGCCTGGCGCCATCTTGTTACGTTTGCGCTCTTCGCGCGCCTTGGCTATGGCGGCTTGCGCTGCGCCTTTTGCTGAACTCCCATTAAGGCATGATCGGCAAGACATCAGACCGTCACCGTCACCTTTCGTGTAGACGGACCATTCACACGGGCCGCTGCTTCTTCCAACGCAACACGGCGTAGCTCCGTGGCCGTTGGCTGGCCAATAGATTTCGCGACCCGATCGAGCACCGTCCGATGGTTCGCTCGACTGAGTGCCATCACCGATTTCGGTTTACCCATGGCCATCGCCCACCGCTCACCGTCCGCACGGTCGTATTTGGCCATCTCGGCTGCGCCTGCAGCGACCAAGGACACCTGGCGGTCAGCGACCATTTGGAATTGGGCTGCCTCGGGGATCGGGAACCCGGGAATGTTCACTGACAACACGCCAACTAGCTCAAGGTGGTTGCGGAGTTTCCGCCAATCACCGGAGATCGCCGACGATGCGAACCTGTCCAGAATCGAGTCCGGTGCGTTCATGTTGCAATGGCCACGAATCCAGATGCCTAGTTCGCCGTCGATGACATCGGCGAAACCGGCGCAGTTCGATTCTTTGTCGTAGAAATCGGCTGTGGCTCGCGGCGAAAGCGACATCGCTGCGTGCCCTGATCCGATCGACATGCGGGCTACCCGCAACAGCCCCGAGTCTGTTCGCACTGTGCCTTGCATCGCTGGTGTGTACGCCATCTTCGATTTCGGCGGGGTAACACACCGATCAGGGTATGCGATGTGGCAAGTCCCGTAGATCGCCAGGTGACCGCAGAACGAAAGATCATCGAACACGGTGAGGGGCATAGGGACAGGCGATTCGGGCATCAGGAACGAGTCAGCTTTGTAGGTATGCAACGCTGATCGGCCGGAAGCGATCAAGCCACCGAACCCGAACGTCTCGTCGTCTTCCGTGGCGTCAGGTTGCGGTGCGGCTATGGCGTCATCGGCGGAAAAGGCAAGTTCGCCAGTCAACGAAGCGGAAGCCATGATGGTGTTCACAAGGTCGTCGCCGGCGTAGTCGTCGTCGGCGGCGAGTTCGATCGTGAGTAACCCTGTGCCTGGCCACGCAGGCACGGACACCATTGACATTTTGCCAAGCGTGTACATCGATGTCGTGAACACCATGTCGTCGCCCTCTTCGGTCACACCCATATCAGCCAGAGCGAACGGTTCGCCTGAGAAACCGCGCAATGAGCCCGAGACGGCCATCGCTGTCGCAGTGCGGCCTTGCTCGGTGTCGTATGTGACGCCTTCGGCGAACGTGTTCCCGTCGATCTTGCGGTAACGGTCAACATGACCGATGATCGCGACCATGCCTTTTTCGTGTTCGACGGAAAGCGCTTGTTCTCCGGGCAACCAATCGAACTCTGCGATGTAACGGTTATCGACCCGCAAATTGTCTTTGGCGACTAGCGCCGACCACCTTGCATAAATCGGCATACCTGGCGGTGTGCCGCCGGCGACTAGCCCATCAGATTCAGGGTCGGTGTAGCCGGTGAATCGGCGTCGGCGTGTCTTCATACCCGCCGACCTTACTACGTCATGTGATTATGACGGTCGCCTCACTGTCGGCTTGTTCGTAGAGTTCGGCCGCGTCGGCTAACGCTGCGCCTGTTCTGGCGGCAACCGAAAGCACGATCGCTATAGCCGAAGCTGCAGCTGTTGCTGTTTCTTCGTCTTCGTAGTGTTCGGGGTCGACGGACTCGGCGAGGATCGAGCAAAGGTCGTGACAGAACCGGGTCGTTGCCCATAGCGCTATTGCTTCGGGGTTGGTGGTGTCCATGGCGATTAGTGGTGCCACGGCGATTTGTGAAACGACCATGTTGGTTGCTGCGTCGTCGACCCCGTTGCCTGTTTCGAAGTGCCGGCTGACTTGCTCCGAGATTGTGCGCAGGTACTGGCCCATTTGGTGTTTCGCTTCGGGCCACTCGAGGATCCGGTTTTGTGTGAAGGCGGGGTGTTCGTTGACTGACACAGGGTCGATTAGTGGGTGGGTTGTCATAGGTGTTCCGATGGTAGTTGAGGGTCAAGCTCTGACAACGCCAACAAGGCCGTTTGCGGTTGAACGCTGTTGCCGATCGCTTTCAACCGTTGCGCCCGGCTCAGACCGCAAGCGGTCCACCCGGTAGGGAAGCCCATCATCCACTCGGGGAAATCGGGGTTCAGTCGCCGGTTAGCGTCTGTTGGTGCGGGTGCTTGCCGTCCGATGATGTGTTCCCATCGTCCGACGGCTGCGGCGTATTTGCCCCAGTTCGTTCGTTGCCGGTCGCCTGGCCTGTCACTATCCGTACAGCGTCGGTCAGCGAATCGCCCGGTGTGTAGTTCGCCGCCACGGGGGCCGTGGAGGTCGTCGATGGGAAATCCATCTGTTTCGTTGGCGTTGGTAGCAGGCTGATCGTTGTTCGCAGATCCTTGCCGCCTGTCCCGTGTTCGCCCGGCCCGTTCGAGTCCGACGTAGTCGGCGTTGGTAGTAGGGCTATCGCCCGCTGGATCGACTGGCCGGCGTTCGCTCGTTGCGAGTTCCGATACTCGACGTTCAGAGTCCCGTCTTTCGAGTCCGACGATGTCGGTGTTGGTAGCAACGACGAACAAACGTGCCCGCTGATGAGGGGCACCGACATCGGTCGATCGAAACACTCCCCATTCCGCATCGAACCCGAGACCGGCAAGGTCCGCGAGTACCGCGTCAAACCCGCTCGAGAGATGCCCTCGGACGTTCTCAAGCACGAGTTTTCGGGGTCGCAGAACGCCCACGGCATCTCGAACAGCCGGCCATAAATGTCGCTCATCTTCGGTTCCTTGTCGTTTGCCGGCTGTTGAGAACGGTTGGCACGGATACCCGGCCGTGCCAATGTCGACAGGTTCGACATTCGCCCAGTCGGCGGCAGTCAGGTCGCCGTGATTCGGGACACCCGGCCAACGCGCAGCGAGCACTTTCGACGGTGCAGGCTCGACCTCGCAGAACCACGCCGTCGTCGCCCGGTAGTGCGCTTCGACTGCGAGATCGAGACCGCCGATACCCGAGCAGAACGAACCGATCCGTAACCCGGTCAAGCTGGCCTACCTGTGGCCGCGCGCCATTCGATCATGGCTGTGCGCAGCTCGTCGAAATACGCACCTGAAGCACCAAACCATTCGGGACCGTCAGCCCAAACATCAGACCAGACCACCCATTTATGCTGACCGTTGTCATCCCATGACGCCAACACTTTGTATCGGGGTCGATTTGCGTTGGCGTGGTTCCACCTGTAGAAGTCGGCTATCACTGCACCGTTGTGCATGACTGTGCCTTGTGCCATTTGCGTGCTCATGCTTGGACCATGAACATTCCGATTCGTTCGCGTGCCAGGTCGATGTTGCGGTCGTCTAGGTCGATGAGGATCGCGTCGCGGTTCATGCCTGTTGCGACCGCACCGGTGGTGCCGGAACCGCCGAACGGGTCAAGGACGATACCGGGCCGGTAGACGGGCGTTTCGCAACCACACACAGACCAGTGCTGGTTGAGAACGGTGCGCACCGATCGGTGTCCTTTGCCGTAGCCGGTGGTTCCCCCTCCGTTGTTGCCCGGGTGAACGCCGCCTTGCCCTGGCGCAGTCTCGACTATGCGCCGTCGTGGTTCGCCGCATCCTGTGCAAACTTCACGCGGGCACATCGACTCAATCGGGATCTTGCACAACTCAGGGGGGAACACAGCGTAATGCGCACCCTTGTAGCCCTTAGCTGTGATCTTCCACCAATCCAACGGCGGCGCACCATTCGGGTTCTGCACGCCGCTTGTCGACCCTGGAGAGTCGTCAAAGCCTGCATTCGGGTTCAGTCCCTTAGGGCGGTTATTGAATCCTGTTTCGTCCATCCGATCTTCGTTGTTGATTACACGCACGGCATCGAGGTCGAACCAGCGGTCTTTCGACTTGCACGCCACAACCATCTCCGAAGTCCCAGTCCGGAACTTGTCACCCAACGCACCTGGTGTCGGATTCGGTTTCACCCACCGGACTGTGTTACGCACACGCCAACGCCCAGCAGGCGACTCAACACCTGTGAGCGGGTTGATCCCGTACGCCAACGCGACCCGGAACAACTCAGGAATCAAACACGCCGACTTCTCATCAGGCCAACCGGAACCCTTACGTGCCGACCCCTCGAACTTGGGTTGCCCTTCACGGAAACCGTCATCGTTGTAATCGCCGCCAGCGCCACCCGAACCGCTATAGGTATCACCCAACTCCACGCACAACGAACCATGCGGAGTCAACACCCGATCCCACTCGGCCGACAACGCCAAAAGCGTGTCAATGAACACCGCAGGGTTCGGCTCAGAACCGATCTCTTTGCCCTTGTCCGGGTGGCCTTCTGGCAGGTAGGACCGCAACCTCAGGAACGGCGGCGAAGTCAACACAAGATCAACTGAGTTGTCAGGCATCGACGCCATAACTTCGAACACGTCACCAACGTGATAAGTGCAAACGCTCACCTGTTGACCTTAACGATCCGGCCGGCTTCCACATCCCACGGGACCATCGCCTCTGCATCGGTGCCCCTAGTTACCTGCACATCGCCGTAATGGTTCCACAAACGCATCTCTGTGCCATCCAGAAACGTCATGGCCCGCCCGTAGCAATGAACTTGGGCACCCGTGATGTATCGGCGCAGCCCGTCCAAAGTGACATCGCTGCGGAGTGCCGCCACCGTCATCGTGAACTTGTGTTTCTCGTTGACCCAAAGGGACACTCTGTCGCCTATCGCGATCTTGGATTGGTGGATTAGTCCTGTCGGGTCGAATTGTGGGCGGAAACCTTCGTCGTACTCGGCGCCCATCAGACGGTGACCGCTTCACGACGGATAGCAATTCGGCCACCCGGGATCTCCATGAAACCTACGTTGTGCGCTGACATCTTGAGGTCTTTACGGAGAGCCAAAAGCTCCGTAAGTGTCGCACTGTCCACGTTGTGGCCTGTCCAACCATCAGCAAGGCCGGTTGGGTATGAGCGGGTCATCCCAGGGTCGCAGTCCATGTTGGCCTTGGTGCCTGCGGTAGTTGCGAGGATTGCGGTCAAGATTGTGTGTATTGCGTGAATTGCCATGTTGGTCTCCTTAGATCGTCTGGCAAACACAAGACTACACCAAACTAGAACCAACCCAACACCAAACTAGAAATCATTTGTAGGTTCCAAGCGAAGCCACACCAGACCTGCCAGTACGAAACCGGTTAATCAAACCAGTCGCAGCCCACACATACGCATCCAACCTGTCCGGCGATTCATCACCCGGCACCCACGTCGACAACTGGTTCTCTAACAGCTCATGCCGGCCGACCATATGTCCACGGCCCTGCTCGTGTAGCAACGCCACAGGTTGAGCCCGGGTGTGTTTCCCATCACGGGCATGGACCAGCTCGACGCGGATCTGCGCCAACTGCGACCGCTGTTCCGGTGTTTCAGCTTCGGACATCAACTGTTGTCTTGCGACCTCGATCGTGGACTTCACCATCCGCCCGCCCTGGTTCCGTTCAGCCGAGATCGTCTGGCAATCCCAATCAACGGCGAGCGTCAACGCGCCGCGAGCCCACTCGTGCGGTTCGGCGTCGGTCACAGACACATCTTCCAAGCACGCAATGTGCCACACGTCGCCGACACGAAACGAGCCAGCTGCGACGATCCCGGTTGTGCCTGACTCGACCGCGGGGTCAACGCCGACAGTTCGCAACACCGTCGACAACTTCGCGAACTGGCCGAACCCGAACCTGTGAGCGTTCAGATTCTCCGAAGTCCACAACGCACCATCAACATCGGTGAGGATCAGACCCCAAATCTCTTGACCCTCGAGCGACGTGTCTTTGAACAGATCAAGTATCCGGGATTTGTATTCTTCGGATAGGTGCGGGTTGTCGAACATCGTGCCGTGGGTTTTGGCTACGTTCGGCAGGTCGACCACTTTCGCCCAGTACGGGTGCGCTGTCGGCGTGGTCGTGATCAGCGCTCGTGGCTGACCGATTCGTCTACCTAACGCTGCTTCCTCGAAAGTTTCTTGCATCATGCGTAGGTGTGTGAACTCTTCGAACCAGTCGATGGTCCTGTTTGACACGGCACGCATCTTCGCGATGTCTCGTTTTGTCCACACGCCGAGGATCGCTGCTTCGGATCCGTTCGGCCATCGAACAATTTTGGTGGATGCGACGGTGGTCAATTTCACGTCGGGGTACAAGGTCAAGAGCCCTGATGTCCCGGTGACGCATGATTGGATTGCTTCGCCGACTGTCGGGGCGATTATGCGGCCTTTGGTGCCGGGGATAGCTCGCATCACCGAGTCGTATTCGATTGCTGCCGAGTATGTTTTGCCTGATCCGCGCCCGCCTGTGAGTGCCCAGATGTCGCAGTCACCGGCGACGTATTCGGCTGGTGGTTGGTGGTGCGGCAGGTATTTATGTGTGTCGACGGGCCGGTGTTGTTCGGCGAAGTGTGAGTGCATGTACCGGAAGATGTCTTTGTTGTTGATGATTCCGGGGTGGGTTTGCATGGTTGGTTGATGGTAGGCGGTTAGCCGAAGTCCAGTACTTCTTGGCCCATTCGTTTCGCGGCGATCTCGCAATACCGCTCGTCGATCTCGACGCCTATGGCTTTACGTCCGAGGTCTTTCGCAGCCCGCAACGTCGACCCCGAACCCATAAACGGATCAACCACGACACCATCACAGAAGCCCAGAAGCCAACGCATCAGATCAACAGGCTTAGGAGTCGGGTGTCCTATCAGGCTCGCTAGTCCTCCCGAACCCGCACGTGCTTCGGTCGTGACCATGTAGTTGACATCTGTCGGGTTGTTCTCCCATTCACCGATCACATAGATTTCTTCGTCAGCACTCGACCACCGCGCCCGCCCGATGCAAGGCGTTGTGTTCTGTTTGATCCAAAGAAGTCGATCGACCACGCCAACTGGTCTAGGTGCTTTCCAGCTACCGAAAACCAACGCAGGTACTCCGGACACCATGCCGAGCATCTGATCTCGCGATTTCGTGTCCTTGTCCCCTACGATGCGCACTGGCTTACCGGCAGTGCGAACGCCTTTGGTGTTCGTTTTTGAACCGCCTGAGACGACCTTGATTCCGTAGGGCGGGTCGGTGACTACGACATCGAACGTCAGGTCGTGAAGCAGTTCCAAGCAATCGCCGTGATAGATCGTCACGTGATCATCCTGATAGTACGGAACTGCCATCAGCCGGCCCACGATTCGATCAGAGCGGCCACTGCGGACATGGCACCAAGAGATGCCACGGTCTCGCCAACCAAAACGGCGTACTCGATAGCCGCTGATCGTGGCTTCGGTCGTGGCGGGTTCGCCTGATCCCATACTTCTTGCATGGTCAACGCAGCGGGCACTGGCGTCGTGCACCTGCATTGGCATTGTTGCGAGCCTGTGTAGCTGCTCATGTCGGTTGGCATTACCCAAGCCACCATTTCGCTACGGAGCCGACCGCGCACGCGACAGAAACCAGTCCGCACGCCCAAGGCAAAACCAGATCGAAAAGCTCGTCGCCCGACAACCCGGCCATCTGGCGTTCAGCGATACAAACAGCACCCCAAAGGAACACGGCCCCCGCGACCATCAACGCTGCGCCGACGGCCCACATCACGGGAACCTGCGAGCGTGATAAGTGGCTATCGTCTCAACACCACAAATCGCCGCAGGCGGATCAGGCATTAACCGCACCGCGAGCCGGCCGATTCGTTCCACAGCAGCTTCGAACTCTTCGAACGCGATCCCGCGGATATGAGTGCCGACCGATGCGGTTAACGCCGGGGCCACAAGGTCATGCCATGGTTCAACGATCCCATGGGCCAGTTCGTGAGCCATGATCAGTTTCAGTGTTGGCGCGTCCCAATCGAGCGAGCCGATACCTACGATCACATCGGTGCCCTTGAAGATGGTTTGAGCGTAGGTAGGCGCTGATTCGCTGCCGGCCAAGAACCATGGAATGTAGGCGTAGGTGTAGGTGTCGGCGAGCCCGAGTTCTTTAGCGCAGTTGTTTGTCCATTCTGCCCATGCTGCGAGTTTGTGTTCGGGGATTCGTTCGCCTACGGGGTCGCCGTCGATTGTGGCGGGTCGCCATTCGTCTTTGTCTGATTCGCCGCGTTCGGGGTCTCCCTTCAGAATCTCGTCATCTGGCGGGCCGCTCTTAGCGTTCATGGCGACCTGCTTAAACGACCAGTTCAACGCGTCGTTGTGAGCCCATTCACCGGAAATGAAACGGGCGTAGTCGCCGAGGCTGCTGTCTGTCCGACCCGGCGTGTGTTCTGGTGAGCCGGCCGGATACATGTTGGCGTGCTCACTGTCACCTTTGGGCCATGACTGGCCCGCAGCGTCGATGAAGTCCTGTGCTGTGTCGGCTTTCACCATCTGAGCTGCTGCCATCTGTGTCGACCGCCGCCCGGTTTCCGTGTCAACCGTTGACGGTCCTGAAATCAGGATGTGGCGCCTGTTCACATTGCAGCTAAGGCTGGCCCAGGAACCGTTAGCTTCCGAAAAATGGGTCCCCGAAATCCACTTCCCCGACACTTTCTCGACCACAAGCAATGACGATGCTGGCTCCTTGGGGCTTCGGATCACATCGCCAAGTTGTGGCACCCATCCGGCGGGCATCAGCGCCGGATACTTTTCGGCCGTGTGCTTCGGCTGATCTGGTTCTATTGATGGGCCGGCATACACAGCGAACCGCGAGAACGGGTTGACGAACCGGGGCGAACCGTCAGAGACCATGGTCCCATCCACCCCGCCGGGTGTCACCCGTTGAACGATCATCCGTTCGCCTGATGGCCATGTGCGGTTCCACACAACATCACCTGGTTGTGGTCGCCACCCGCGGGGTTTCAGGTCTCGTTCTTCGGCAGGTTTCCGACTGAAAATGGTCATAGGTAGTTCACGCCTTCTTTGGGTTTCGGGGTTGGTGCCGGGTTGATTTGTATTGTTGCGGTTGAGTCGGCCGGTTTGATTTTGGTTATTGCTTCTTCGATCGTGTCGGCTTCGATGGTGCCTGACATCACCCATTTGTATTTAGTCATCGGTTACCTGTCGCTGTTTGCTGATCGTGGTGGCTTTCGTTATCTGCTTGCCGTCTTCCCTTGGCCGCAGCTCGTAATCGGGGACATGGCCTGACGGAGCGTTTTTTATGACTGCCCCGTCAGTGGCACGCCACCACTCGGCTATCTGTTTGAAAGACCAGTTCAACGCGTCATTAGCGGCGACACACGCTTCTTCTTGTTCATGGGTCATCCATGCCGGCCGCGCTGAACCCAGCTCTTGATCTCGGATGGTCTCGTTCCCGTCTTTGTCAACGCCCACCAGATACGAACCAGTTGTGGGATTGCGTCTGTCGTCTGGTCTGAATACCAGACCAGCTGTCTCGCACAAGCGGCCTAGGCAACAGAACATGTTGCCGTGTCGCAGCTCGCCGCTTGTCTGAAGCGTTTCCGTGGTTTCGAGATCGCGAAGCCACGATTCCTTGTCGACATCGATGGTGACTGGCGATCTTTGCTTCTGCTGCGGCCAGCCGTTGCACTTCGGCTCAGTAGTTGCCATGTTGGTGTCTCCTTGGATCGTCTGGCAGGTACGACTCTAACCCAAAACTAGAACGGCGCCCACCCCGCAAAGGATGAACGCCTCATGTCAGTGCCGGCTTCCCCATGGCCTGTTGAACCACGCTGACACGATTTGTTGCGTGTAGCCGACGGTGGACCACGCAGCTATGGCCGCTATGGAGGTAGCCGCAGCCGGCCATTCTGCAGTCAGCCACAGTGCGAGTGTCGCTGCTGCGGCCCGGGTTATGGCGCCCGGTGTCACCCACCGGGCGCCGACCATCAGCCTTTGCCCCCTGCTCGGACACGCGCCGCTTCTTCATCAGCGATCACCAACGCCTGCTTCTCACCCGGCAACCAATACACGTCATCGCCATCAGACTCAAGAACAGAAACATCGAACAACGACTCAGCCCACAACACCATCGCAGCCGGCGAAAAGAACAGCGACGTAGGCCGCACAAGACCAGACGACAACACCACGTCATACACCACAACATGAGCCACCCGAACCGGGAGATCAGCCGCGTGTGCCCGATCCAACGAAGCCTCCGACTCGATCAACTTCCAAATAGGCGCAGCCTGCGGCACCGGCGGCTCAAGAACCTCGAAGTTCTCACGATACGAAAACCCAACAATGTCAGCACGATCAATCACCATCCGACAAAACCGCGACACCGGCCAATCATCCAACACAGGAACCACCACCGACGCCAACACCTCCCCCGAAACACCCCCACCCAAATCATCAACCTGCGGAACATCAACAGGCAACACAACACCATCACTACCAGACACAACGGGCACGCTTTCAAAAGACAACAAAATCACCTTACAAGATCAGAGAACACCGACACCCCACCACCATGCACACAAACCGCCTGCTGAACATCACCCGACACAAACGCCCGACCCCGCCACCGCCAACAACCACAAGCCTCACACACCCGCCACACACCATCCCACGCAACATGAACCCGCACCACCGGCCTCAAAACCCAACCCGACACCACATCAAAACCCACCAACACACCATGAACCACAACCACCCCCAACCCAACACCAAACACCAACCGACACCCAACTGACATGAACAACCAACTACCAAGAACCAAAACACCAACCCGCCTCCTTATTACGGGGCGGGTTGGTGGTATTCTTTGGTTGTGGCGGTGTGCCCCAGGTTGCCTACGAGCAAAGCTGATCTCTCGGCATTGCCAGGGGCACACACCACAGTTTCACTCCGCTAAACGCGCGGTGCTTTCCATTTGTGCGTGGAAGAACTGGAGTGCTTTGTCGCCTGTGATCGCTGGTTCTGAATGGCCTGCGGGGTTGACGTACTGCATCATGTTCGATTTGTTGTGTTTGCCTGGTGCTACGAACAAACGAAATTGTGTCTGTTGTGATTCTTCGGTACATGCGATCACTAGTCGGTCGGTTCCTTGGATTTTGCCTCTTACTAGTCGTTCGTTGATCCATTCAATGAGTTCGTTCACTGTTCCTGCTAGGCGGAACGGTGAACGTGTCGCCTCTGGTGTGGATTTGTCGTCGTTGGCTAGACGATCTAGGTGATCTGCTACAGCTTCGCGGACCACATCTGATCGGTCGAGCCCTGACGCTGTGGCGTGCGCATCAATTGCTTCGCGTGTCTGCCGGTCAAGTTCTACCGATTTCATCCATATTGCTGTTTGGGTACTCAATGGTTTCTCCTTTGGTTGTGTCGTCTGGTGTCATGTTGCTCTTACCGTGTCTGTGCCTGACCCAACCCCGTCATTGATCTCACTGCACCTTTGGCAAACCGGGAAATCATCGGGGTTCTGTTGCGGAATGAAAATGTGGCCGCACAACGCATTCACCGGGAAACCCATCACGCGTGCACGCATCACTAAATCAATGCCGCCGGCGACAAGGTGCGCCAGTTTCGTAGGGTCCGCGACCCCTGTGTCTTCGGTGACCGTTGACCGGTCCGTGGTCGGAGCGGTCATCCCCATACCGCCTTGTAAACGACAACGCAGACTGCGATGGCCACCAGCACCTGAGATGCAATGACCATGGCCGCTGGCTTCCACGAAGGGACCGCCTTCAGAGAGTTGCCCGCTGGCTTGTACGTCGCACCGAGAAGGTCGGGTTTGCACGGGTAGAACTCGCCAGCCATACCACGCAAAACGTAATCGCCGACCATCGCAGTCTGCGTCCCATCGATCGACGGTACCTCGATGCCTTCAGCTGGCCCATCACGGTCAACGCCGACAGGTTTACCGCCGCACCACCTAGCGATCTCTGGTGCCTGCATCGGATCATCGAACAACCATCCCTCGATCGTCACAGGTATCTTCGTGAACTTCTCTGGTCTACTCATCTTGCGTGCCCTTTTCGTTTCGTTTCATCAGTAATCGATCTCGCCAGTGCAGAACCCGGCCTGACTGTTCCAACCATTCTTCGACCGTGACCCCGTATTGGTCGGCTTGTTGTTCAGCGAGCCATCGCGGCGTGGACCACAAGTCGTCGACCTCATCCAGAAGGACCGCGTACTCGGGCCAAACGTGCCCCAATCCGTCATCTGCAATTTCGGCGACATAGCCGGCCCAGTGGGCTCTTAGCGGGAGAACCCACGTCGGGATCGGACGCACCGAGATTGCCCCCGCATCGCGTTCGCCCATCACAACCACCTTTCCATCGCATATGCGACCAACCACAACCCAACGATCACCAAAGTCACTGCAAAATGAGCGCTCACTCGAACAGCTCCGCTTGCACCCACACAACCGGGCGTTCCACCGGGAAACGCCACCTGCGGACAGGCACAGCAACCCCGCCAGTCAAACGATCCAGCAACAACCCCATGCGACAACCGAACAACGAACAGAACCACGGGCGCCAAGGCTCATCTGTCGAATCCAGCAACGAAGGATCATCGACCGCCAAATCAAGACCTGTTCCAGCGCACGACTTACACCCGGCGCCGACACAACGGGGGCACTTCATGGCGCCTCATCCAAAGCATTAGCAAGATGAGCTGCGATAACAGGTCGCGACTTCGCTTTGGGAATCCCAAGCTCGTCGACCACAGACACCATCAGGGACATCATCGCCTCGCCGAACCGCTCGATAGCAGCCACCTGTCGTGATTCGATACCCAATCGGACACAAGACTCCGCATATTTTTGTTGGCGGTCTAATGACTCTACGAACACCTTGTGAGCCGACTCAACCGTCAACGCCGGCGCATTAGCTTCGACTTGGACGGCGGCGAGTCGTTCTCGAGCCGAAGCGGTCAACGCCACAGCCGAATAAAGAGCCATCAGTAGCGCCTCTGTAGGGGCAACCTGCACGCCAGTCAACGCCAAGGATGCGGCCTCGCGGCGAGCCATGGTCATCGCTGCAGCTTTCTCGTGTGTTTCAGATGCGCCACCGTGGAACTTGCATCTTCCGATGCCGGCGTGGGAAGTTCCCCACCCTGCGGGTCGGCGGCACGGGCCTTTCTTCGATCTGGTGTTAGCTCCGCAGAACCGGTCTTTCGCGTCGTCGTTAGTTGTCACTGTTCTGGCCAGACCACGGGGCTATGGGCCGCTGCGACTTGGTCGGCTCGGAAAGCTATGTCCCATGCGGTCGCTTCGTTTCGTTCGATCGTTGCGCCAGCGAAGACCATGGCGGCGACGGCTACCAGCGCGCCGACGATCATTTGTCGTACACCTGGCGAGCGATCTGTGTCGCCATGTCGTCGTTCAGTTCGGCGAACGCGGCCGAAGCGGTGCGCTCAGATACAGGTGTCAGCCCCATTGAACGTTGCAGATCGTCAGCCTCTTCGCGGAGTAACCCGGCACGGTCGGGATCTGTCAGTTGGACTGACACCATCAGGCTTTGCGATTCAAAATTGTTGATCAGCATGGCTTCGGTATCGACCTGGAATCCGAACTGGTCCGTGGCGTGTTCGGCCACTAACGATTTCATCATTTGGTGAGTGACACGGAATGTGAACTCGACCGATGCGCCGGTGATGATTGGTTTAGTTGTTTGATCGCTCATTAGTTGTTTCTCCATAGTGTGATGTTTCCTGCGAATTGGGGGATGGGCGGTTGCTCGGCACATGGTGTGGTGTTTCGTTTGCCTGCGCATGGGGCGTGTCTGCCCATTGCGCGCAACGCGTCGTCGTAGCAGTAAGGCCATTGCTCGGCGGGATCTTCGGATGACCACCAGAACGCCGTCACGGCCCACTGAACATCTCTAGGCACTTCATGGACCGGAGTGTCTGCCCATTGCGGGTAACCGGCACCTGCGGCCGCTGACCGCCATGTGGCTGGCAACCACTGGTGTTCGCCGCCGAACAGCCCAAGCCCGAGCATGTTGTGTGGGTCGTTGTCTGACTCGCATCGCCCCAGCTCCAAAATCCCATCGCGGGTGATTGGCCGATCAGTTTCGTGGCCAGCGCCGGCGTTCAACGCGACAACGACGAACACCACGAGCGATGCCATGAATACCACGCCGCCGACAAACTCTTTTACTGCTCTCATAGATCGCCCCTTAGAACGTTGCTGTATAGGTCTTGGCCTGCGCACAGGTCGGCAGGTTCGCCGTTCGCTTTCCACGCTCGACCTGCCCAAGTGCGGCCGTCATACGAAGCAACGACACCCGGGGGCTCTGCGACAAATACGCCGGTGCTTTCGTGCCGCACCCCAATCTGTACCTTCATGCCCTGATGGCAAACAAACACGCCCGGTACTACAGGTAGCCCGCCTGGTTCTTCCGCTGAACACGCTGCGCCTGTTGTGGCTTGCCGTTCTGGCGAATCGGGGCGGTAAGCGCAGTCGGCGCACATCTGTTGGCGTCGACCCATCGGGCCCGCCCGCATAGGTTCGGCGTCGACGTTGTAGACCGCACGCCAACACGTGCACCCCGCTGGCCCGTTCATGGCGTGTCCGTAACAGCACGGCAATTCTGGTGTCAGGTCGATCAATCGTTGCGGGTTGTTGACGGTGCTCATAGGTTCACGCCCTGCGCCTCGGCCATCCGATCCCACGCATACTCAACCGCCGCATCTAGGCCCATGCCCTCCACATCGTCAGTTGTGACCCCATCGGCCCCTTGTGCCGGATAACCAAAAACCACAACATGAGCGACCAGATCCAACGCCCGCCCTGTAAGAGCTGCATCTTGTGCCGCTCCGGCGTCTATGGCTGCCGCTGAATGCCTCAGAGACTTGACCACGATCTCTATCTGATGGGCTGCGCTTAGCAATGCGTCACCGCTCATTGGTTGTTCCTTTCGATAGGTGTCCCGTCATCGTCATCGTCATCCCACACCTCGTCATCTAGCGCCTCATTCAAAGCTTGAGCCTCGACAACATGAGGACCACAGAACACCAGCGGATACGGACACCCGTCAATCTCATCTGTTTCGATGAACTCGGCACGCTCACCACAGAACTCAGAACCCTCATCATCCGGCAACCGGGCGCAACATGTTCGGTGAGTATCAACCGGCAGGAACCGCTCGACTTCGCCGCTCATAGTTGCGCCTCGACAGCGTCAACAACCGACCGGTCAGGCTTCCCTAAACCCAACTTTTCCTTCGCTGGCACGCTCATTGGCACTCCTCAAGTGCAGAGAACGCACGAAGCATTGCTCCAACATCACCAGACGCCGAAGCGCCAATCGCATAATCAATAACACGACGAATCATTAGCGCACCGAAAACACCAGTCGGGATTTTGTCATATTCTGCTGCTAGCTCTGTGCACCTCTTGATCTCTCTAGTTAATCCTTCAGCAAGCGATTCGCTCATTGGTTGTTCCTTGTGCCACTTTCCATTGACCACGAGCAAAGCGAACAACGCTGCGCGTCTCGCTTGACCCATCTGTTGACTACTTTCTCCTGGGTCACGGCCTGTCGCTCGCCCTTGCGGCGTTGACGCTCGTGCCATCGCCGGTCTCGTTGGTCGATGGCGGTCATAGCGTGCCGACCCCGTTGACGATGTCTGTTGCGTCTGCCATCAGATGACGCCAACGATTGGCTTAGCGTGACCCGTGAGCGCTGTGGTTCGCCCGGCCTCTTGTGCTGCGAGAGCTTGGCGGCGGTCGATGTCGCCAACAACGTAGAAATTGCCGAACAAGTCGACTTGCATCTTGACATTGACAAGTTCGTCAGGTTTGCATTGTGCTCGTTCAGCCAGCCATTGTTTCATTTCGGTTTGCCCGAATTGTTGAGCTACGTGTTCCTTGCGATGTTCGCTCATGCCGCGACCTCATCTTCTGCTACCGCGCCGGCTTCGATCACTTGCGCTTTCACGATCGCTCGTTTCCTTCCGGTCCAACCACAGGACGGGAGGGAACACCCGTCGCTTCCTCCTGTGCCAGATCTCTAGCCGAAATGGCAATTAGTACCTCGGACACAGAATCGCCGCACACTCTTAACCCGAAAGGCGAATTGATATGAGCAGCACAGGCCCCATCCGAATCTTGCCGACTGTTATCCCAGCAAGCGCTTCTGGCCCGCAATAGAACGGAAGTCCAATCGACATGCCGAACTACCTTCACCCAAAGATCACCAGGCGGAAGGTGTGGGTTCCGATTTATCACGTCCACCGCTGCAACTCTTGGAGGCATCAGCCGACCTCCACAGGAGGGAACACACCAACACCACCACACGGAACGCACTCAAGCCCGTTCCCGCCACACCTGTCGCATTCTTTGCCGTCGAGCGCCCGATACACCCCAGCCGCAACCGCCGGATCAGGCGCAACATCGGAGGCTTCGTGGTGTCTCAAGTGCCAAATCTGTTCCGTAACCTCATCAGCGGCTTCGTCGGACCAAGCGAATAGCCATCCACGGCCGCCTAACGCCGGTCGGATGACATACACAAGCGGTCGCGTATTAGATCCCTCATACCGCACCCATGTGCCGGGGCCGATCTCCGCTACAGGCTCAGGGTCGGGTTCTGGTTTCCACGTCAACACATCACCAACCGGATAATGCGCCAACACACCAGACCGACCAAGAGCCGCCGCTAAGGCAACCACTTCAGACTTGACGCTGCGGACCAAATCATCAGCAATATCTGAGTCGAACAGACCTGATCTGTCATGGATGAAATCGTGCAGCAACCCGCAGACCTCAAACGAATCAGGAATCTCCAAAGGGCGCTCTTCGCAAACCTGGTACTCGAACTCTTCGCCGATCGCTGCCACCGCGCTGGCCAAGTCCGGGTAGAACGATTCGCGGTCGACAGGCAGCACAGCTACCTGTTGAGTTTTGAGCTGTTTGCTCATGCCGCGACCTCATCTTCTGCTACCGCGCCAGCTTCGATCACTTGCGCTTTCACGATCGCTCGTTTCCTTCCGGTCCAACCACAGGAGGGAACACACCAACACCACCACACGGAACGCACTCAAGCCCGTTCCCGCCACACCTTTCGCATTCTTTGCCGTCGAGCGCCCGATACACCGCAGCTACCTCATCGGCGTCAGGGGCATCACATCGAACCCAACTCTCAAGATCATCGTCAATGAACTCTGTGCGGCCAAGCATGTAATGCATTCCGCTGGAACCTGCGACAACGGTACGAATCACGTACGCCTTCAGGTCAGATTGCTTAGATGGCGATACCCATGTGCCTGGTCCGATCTCCGCTACAGGCTCGACCGGGTTCAACTCAAGAAACCGCTTAATCTCACCCGTGTCCACTAGATACCCGTTCCCATACGCCCACGACGAGCGGAACTGATTGATCATGTTGTCGGGTAGCACGACTGTCGAGCACCCCACAGGCACCCCAGAATCTTGTTCGCTCATACCGACACCACCCGATGCGGGTCGTGTTCGATGATCGCTTCCAACACCGGCCGAATCTCATCAGCCGTGCTGTCCGCTGAGAACAATGACCTGTCGTCGGCTAGGTAGTGTTCGCCGATCAGGGCGCAGCCGACATCCCCCCAGTCGTCGCCAGTGTGCGCAAAGTGCCCGTCAAGATACAGGAATCCGGCGATGGTCCCGGCCTCTCCCGAGATACAAGCAAACGACCCGCAGGGCGAAACCCACCGGGTCTGATCCCAGTTCCGTTCGCCGTACCCGTCAAGATGATCGAGCAGGTGCTTCGCGAGAACCGCAGGACACGGTGCCGCGTCGACCAACGCCTTCCCCTTAGGCGACAGCGACCTGTATGCGTCGCGGCTTTGCTTCATGCCCCGTTCGATCGTTGCCCGGTCCGGCTCAGTAGTTGCCATGTTGGTGTCTCCTTAGATCGTCTGGCAAACACAAGACTACACCAAACTAGAACCAACCCAACACCAAACTAGGCAAACATGCGAGCCTCGACAGCAGCGACCATCCGCACAGCCACATCTTTCGTCAACCCATAAGCAATCATCCGCGGCGGCACCGAAGACAAGTACACAGTCCACATCCCATCCGGGTCTTGCCGTCTCAGCACCCGAGTCGTGATCTTGAACACGGCGTCACCTTGACGTTCGCCCGGTTCAGCCGGCAACAGCGGCCGTCACAGCATCAGGCGCCACGATCTCAGGATCAAGCGGAACGAACCGCAAATAAGACTGCAGGTGTTGCCGGAAATCAGGGTGAGAGATTATGGCGCCAGATTCGTCGTACACCGTCACGAGTTCGTCGTCATCCGCATACACGAAAACGTGGCCATGGTTAGACCCCACATACCGCATCAAGAATCGCCCTCCATCGCCCAAGGTATACCAGCTTCGTCAAGCAAGGCCAAAACCCTCGACCCTGGTTGGTTTGTGAAAACCACCCTCGATATGTCCGAAGTGAATAACCCGCCATGGAATTGGTACTCGTGGTAAAGCCCTGTAGTTCCCTCCAATGAGCCCACCGGTGCCGTGCCTAGCTCGCTGAAAAAATCCCATACCCAATCGGTTGTTTCGCCAAACGCCCTCGGGACCACGGCTGAACCTAGATGGCTTCCTGATGCGAACCGGATGTCATCAACATCTAGACCGAAACCTGTCGCAGGCAAAGAATCGCCAACGGTCACAGTCATCCTGCGCCACGAACCGATCTCGATCTTCGCGGTCCCATATTGAGCAGTGAAATCACCGCCCCACTTGTCATCGTCGTATCCGTAAATCGGGCGCATCTCTGCAGGTGTATCGGACGCGCTGTAGCCCAAGAATTGTTCTTCGGACGACGAACGAAGCTCCGTGTTCAAAGTCCCTCCCGATTGGTTCGTTTCGAACTGCGACTTAAACCTGCCATCAACCAAGATGGATTCCAAATCCTCTAACGATGCTCGGATCGTTGGTGTCTCAGGCGTCAAATCTTCACGCAGCCGTTCCACCACATCAAGGAACTCGTCTTCGTCCATGTCCTCTGCGATCTGACTCAGCACCGACTCGATTTCAGATAACCGTTCCGCTAGTCCTGCCGGCTCCGAAATGTAACCAAGATCAAGCCACTCATACGAAGCCAACGCCGGCCCATCTAACGCGTCTTCGACCAACGGCGGGAACAGAAACGCTTGCTCATCAGTCAACGCAGTAACCCGAACAATCGCGGCTTCAGCCACCCCGTCTTCGTTGACAAGGATTTCCACTTCGCGGACACCCATCTCAGACCGCGGAGGCAACACCAGCTCATATTCGCTTTCGTGGCCTGTCGTGAATCGGATCCCGTCAGGCGCTTCGATCTCCAAAAGGGTCGGCAATTTCTGGCGGTCCTTTAGAGCGAACTCGATAGACGTGCTCGGATTCCAAGCAGTCGAGACCGCTCCCGGATCCACGAACCTGTTGCCGATAATTCCTGTTAGATCATCGAACGTCTCGACGCCGAAGCCGGCTTCG
>CALKPY010000060.1 GCA_937991435.1 uncultured Acidimicrobiales bacterium | reverse complement strand
ACCTGCGTGTCGCCACGTTGGAACAATCCAGAACCGTGACCGGTCGGCGTTACGCCAACCTCGGCTGAGAGTTCACGCAGGTCAGCAGGACCACGGCCGTCCATACGAATACCGTCGTTGAGGATGCGCTCACGCACAACCTTCTTGGTCAACTTGCGAAGCGCGCCCCCAACGAGCGATGCGTCGTCGCCCAACTTGTCTGCAAGCTCGGCCTTGACTTCGTCTTTGAGCGTTGCTTCGGCAGCTTGGCGTTCCATCTTGTCGGCAATCGACATGGCAGCTTTGACACGATCGGTCGCTACTGCTGAAACAGCTTCGTAGACCGCAGGGTTCGACTCGGCGAACACGTCAAATGCCATCTTCGGCTTGGCGCCGGCAGCCTTGACGAGTTCGTGTTGCAAGTCGATGGCCTGGCGGATCCACTTCTTGGCAGCTTCGAGGCCAGAGGCAAGAACCTCTTCGTTGACCTTGGGGGCGCCAGCTTCGTACTTTGCGGGTGCGCCAGCGGTACCGCCTGCTTCAACCATGGAGATGGCAACGTCACCGCTGTCGGTGATGCGACCAGCGACGACGAGCTCGAAGGTCGATGCATCGCCTTCTTGGTAGGTGGGGAACGGAATCCATTCGCCGTCGATCGACCACGCAAGGCGGCAAGCGCCGACAGGGCCGTCAAAGGGAATGTCGCTCAACATGAGCGCTGCCGAAGCCGCGTTGAGCGCGACGACGTCGTAGGGGTTTTCCATATCGGCGCCGAGCACGGTGCCAATGACGTGTACTTCGTTGCGGAATCCGTCAGGGAAGTTCGGTCGCAGTGGGCGATCGAGCAGGCGACATACGAGGATCGCATGTTCGCTGGCACGGCCTTCACGGCGGAAGAACGAGCCGGGGATTTTGCCCGCGGCGTACATGCGTTCTTCGATGTCGACGGTTAGGGGAAAGAACGATGCGCCATCGCGGGCACTTTTCGATCCGGTTGCGGTTACAAGCACCTGGGTGCGGCCGAGGGTCGCAGTTACTGCGCCGCCTGCCAGCTTGGCCATACGGCCAGTTTCGAAAGAGATCACCTTGTCGGTGGCTCCTTCAACGGGTGCAGAAACGGAATATGTCTCTGAGGTCATGGCTTCTCCTGCCTGACCACCGCCGAAATAGGCGGCGGCCTTTCTATAGGGGGTTGGGGGTGGCGCTCACCATGAGCGCCGGCCAACAGCCAATGACCAGTGGGAAGCGTCCATGGCGGCTATTGGCCCTGGGCACTTTCGACTGTCCACCAACTGTGTGGCAATACATCAATGCTGGCACCCAGCCCGTGGCTGGCGGTGCATTTGTTCTTGGTTCGACCTGTTAGCGGCGCAGTCCGAGTTCGGCGATGAGTGCGCGATAGCGCTCAACGTCGATGCTTGAGACGTAGTCGAGCAACCGACGGCGACGACCCACCAGCATCAGCAACCCACGACGGGTGTGGTGATCCTTTTTGTGGGTCTTCAAATGCTCCGTCAAGTGCACGATGCGATCGGTCAAGAGAGCGATCTGGACCTCGGGAGATCCCGTATCGCCTTCGCTTCTTGCGTGCTTGGCGATCGTGTCGGCTTTGGGGGGCAGATTCTCGGCCATCTCTGGGGCTCTTTTCGTCTCGGGTTTCGGACCCAGCTCGCAATCTCGATATTCGAGGAAGCGGGCAAGCTGCATACGCAGGTGTCGCGGCGGTCGCCGGACTGTGAGAGGGTAACCCGCACGGTTCCTTACCCCACCGGTACTACAACGGCAGCCTTGATTCGATCTTCGACCCGTTCGTGCACCGCGGCAACTTGACCTCGCTCATCAAGCAGCACCCACGGACCGTCGCCCGCCAACAGGTCACCGCCGAGCCGTTGCCCGTGACGGACCCGAGCGGCGTCTTCGGCACTGAGCGAAACCGACTGATAGTCGACGAGCCCAGCCGCCAGACTGATCAAGGGAGCCTTTTCAAGCTCTTCGGCGTGGGCTTCGGTGTGCGAACCAACCGCCGTTCGTCGAAGGGTGCGCAGGTGCGCTCCCCCGCCGAGGTCCGCGGCGATATCTGCGGCCAGCGTGCGCACGTAGGTACCCGATGAGCACGTGGTCGTGAACCGGAACGCGCCTGAATCACCGGGCACAGCTTCGACGTCGAGCGAGTGAATCGTCACCGGGCGCGGTTTTCGTTCTACTGTTTTGCCCTCGCGTGCGAGTTCGTGTAGCCGTCTTCCGTCAATCTTGATCGCGGAAACCATCGGCGGAATCTGCTCGATGGGGCCGACATAGGCCTTGGCAACGCGCTGCACATCGGCGATCGTCACGCCGGACATGTCGTGGGTCTTGGTGACCTCGCCATCAGCATCGAGCGTGTTGGTCTCGACACCGAGCACCGCGTCGGCCACATAGGTCTTCGGGAGCGCGGTTAGGAACCGGAGCAACCGGGTGCCGCGGCCGACACCAAGCACGAGAATCCCTGTTGCACCTGGGTCGAGGGTGCCGCTGTGACCAACCTTGCGGGTTCCGAGCACCCCACGAGCTTTGGCCACGACATCGTGGCTGGTCCAACCCGCTGGCTTATCAACGACCACAAAGCCGTTCGGCCCGTCGGTGCCTTTAGTCATTCTTGTTCGGCAGTTGCCTCGGCCGACGAATCGGTCTCGCCCGAAGGCCGGTCGGCAAAGGCACGGTCGTTCTCCATCGAACGCAAAATGTCTTCGACGCGTGAGCCGGCCTGCAAACCAGGGTCAACAAGAAACTCGAGATGCGGCACCCGCTTTATTCGGGCGCGCTCGCCAATGGCTTTCTTGAGCCGCCCGCGGTACTGCTCTACACCCGCGATATCGCCATCGGCGAGATCGATGCTTGACAGGTAGACGCGAGCCCGCGTCAATTCGTTATCGACCTCGACGTCAGACACCGTCAACCACGCAACAGCGTCGTCATCGATCGTGCGAAGTTCATCACCGATGATCTCGCGCAGCGTCGAAGCGATGCGATCCGTTCGGACCGTAGAACGGTCGCCTCGTTGGTTGCGTCGACTCACCGTGTCACGCTACCTGCC
The DNA here is from genome assembly GCA_937991435.1 of uncultured Acidimicrobiales bacterium. GTDB lineage: Bacteria > Actinomycetota > Acidimicrobiia > Acidimicrobiales > UBA10347 > UBA10347. The sequence goes on along the minus strand of CALKPY010000060.1, from coordinate 5,099 downwards.
CGCTGAGCTGACTTCGTAGAGCGTCGCCATGCCGTACTCGGCGTGCAACTGAATGTGGCAGTGCAGGATCCAGGTTCCTTCGTCGGTGGCGACGACTACGACGTCGACAGTCTCACCCGCGCCGACCAGCACGACGTCACGGAAGTGCCCCTCTCGCACAGGCACACCATCGCGGGCGATCACCTGGAAAAACTGACCGTGAAGATGCATCGGGTGAAACGCGGACGAGTCATTGACAAACCGCAGCTTTTCCGTTCCACCGAGATCCGCAATGTGTGTCGACGCATCAGGCCATGATCGGCCGTTGATTGTCCACCGGAAATCCCCCTCGGGGTCGCCAGCGAGACCGACCGGTTGCGAGTTAGCTTCCTCGCCGGTCAACGCAAGTTCAAAGACGCGGTCGGGGTGCCAATTACGCGCAGAACTCCAGTCAGGTACCGACCCGTTGGGCGGATCGAAGCTCGGAGGTTCAACCGGTGTCCCCTCGACGTTGATCGCTACCAGGGTCAGCGGATCACCACCCGTGAATCCATCCGATATTTGGAAGACTCCCGATGCGTCGACCGGGATGGTCACGTCAACATCAAGCCGGTTTCCCGGGGCAAGCACGAAGCCGTCAGCTTCTAGCGGGGAACCGGCGTACAAACCATCGACGGCCACTCCAACGGCTTGAAGCAAGCCGAAGTCGAGCGTGTAAATACGCGCAGTCGAGGTGTTCACTAGACGAAGTCGCAACCGCTCTCCTGGCCGTGCGTTCAAGCCGGGGTCTCGCACTCCGTTGATGGTCAGGTCAGAACCCCATCTGCCGTTATGGCGGATGTCTTCGCCAAAATCGAAGTCTGGGTCGAGCTTGCCGTCTTCTTTGAGTAGCCAGTCATCGATTAGCAGGGTCACGTCTTGGGTGTACGGGTCTGGAACATCGTCTTCGACCACAAAGGCCCCGTACAGACCTCGTTCTAGTTGCTCATTGCCTCGCTTATGCGAGTGATACCAGAACGTTCCCGCGTCGGGTGGCGTGAATTCATAGACAAAGGACTCGCCCGGTGCGATCGGTGCTTGGGTAACGCCCGGCACGCCATCCATCGAGTGCGGCACACGGATGCCGTGCCAATGCACCGATGTCGGCACCTGTAGGTCATTCGTTACCGTCACTCGAACCGTGTCACCAAGGCCAATCCGAATCTCGGGACCCGGAACCGATCCATTGAACGCCCAGACGTCAGTAGGCCCAGCACCTGAAATAGTGGTTACGCCAGTCGCCGCTGTAAGGGTGAACTCTCGCACTGTCCCAGATGGCAAAGGGTCCTGACCATACTGAACCGTGAAGTTCTGTCGTTCGACGAGAGAGCCTGGGGAGCCGCTTCGCCCGACAACAGCGAGCGCACCAACGACAAGAACAACAATGGCGGCCGCGGCAGCCATCGCAACTGCCACGGTCGAGCGATCAGGCGTCGACCAGGCGACTTCCTTCGTCACGCTGAGGCGCCGACCAGAGCGGCCGTCACCGCTACTGCTGCTGCCAGTGCCGCCACCTCGATGGTCATCGTGCGCTTGAGACTAATCGCCGCTGCACCGCCATCTGACTGAAGCTTCGGTACCAATACCCAGTGGTTGTATGCGCCGGTCACGATTGCCAAGCCGACCACGAGCACCTTGGCAATCAACAAGCGCCCCCAGGCTGTCGCCCACAGATCAGAAAACGTGTCGAGCACCGTCACTGTCAGGATCAATCCAGCCAAGCCTGCAGCCCCGAGTGCTGCAGCGGCCGTGACCGAAAAACGAAGAACGAGAGCGGCAAATTCATTCGGATCCGAACAAGGTCGTGCTGACCGAGAAAGAGCGACGAGACACACCAACCCGCCAAGCCAGATGGATCCGCCGATGACATGCACGAGGTCCGCCACTGCTGTGGCGATGCGGTTGCCCTTGGTCACCGTGTGGCCGTCAAAGATGAACGATGCCGCAAGCAACCCGGCACCCACGATCGGCCCAATCCAGCCGCCCACACCTCTTGAGCGGTGTTGACTGATTCGGGGCACCACCGCCGCTAGCAGCAACGCAGCTCCCGCGAGTCTCAACCCGATCGCGACAGCGTGAGAGCCGCTGAGCGCGTCAGACAACGTGCCGAGGCTCATACGCAGGGCCGCTGCTTCGAGTACCCCGCCGACCAGAATCGCAACAGAAGCGACGGCGACCAGCCGCACAAACAAGCTGGTCGCTGTTAGCGCATTGGGGCTGTGGAGTCGAACAAAAAGGACGACGCCGATGGCCAACAGGCTTGCAGACAGCGACAGCAGACGAGCGACGAAACCAAATCGCTCCGCCCACGGGTCTTCCCCTTTTACACGAAGAAAATCATCGAGCGCAGACTCGGCAGGGACAGGGGCGACTTCATCGCCCACGATCGACGACGAACCGCCAACCTCTCCCCCACCAGCTTCCACCGCGGATTCGGACATCGATGACGCAGGCATCGACGGCTCAGGCGCAGCAATATTCGCGTCAGCAGGCTCAAGCATGGGCGGCTCAGGCGCAGCAATATTCGCGTCAGAAGGCTCGATGTTTGGTGTTGTGTCGGACTCGGATTCAGGTTCAGGTTGTGCCGGTGGTTGTATCGACGCCGCCGCGGCCGTCGTGGTGAAACTGAACGCTCCTTCGATCGGATGCGCATCGCCGGCCCGCACCGACCAACGAACTCCGACCTCACCGCCTACCAACGGCGGATCGAATAGCAGCGTGAACTCACGTTGCTCATCACCAATCGCCACCTCAGGCGACAGCAACTCACCGTCGGGTGACAGCACAACGAACCCGTCGCCTGCGATTAACGAAGGGGCAGTGAATCGAACGGTCACTTTCGAAATCGGCACGGCAAGGACCGCCCCATCTGCTGGATCTGAGGACTCGAAGTCGGTGTGGGCCGACGCAGTCGGCGCAAGCGCAACAGCTAGCGATGCAACGAACCCGACAACAACAACCTGTCGCGCTGCGTGTTTGATTCCGAAACAGCGCACGACGAACGCTTGGATAGCCCGAATCGTTTGCATCAAGTTGACCTTTGAACCCTGCGCGAGGTTACGGCCACGATACGTGGGCGAGCTCCAGACACTACCGGTAGCGACCCACCCATTGTGGGCGTGGGGTCATCAGACTATGCGCTGCCAGGCGGCTCATCGCCTTCGCACGACGGTGCCGGCGACCGTGTCCATGACGGTGCGATGGTCGTCATTGACGAACAACATGATGAGCGACGCCAAACCAATCAGCGCGCCAATTCCACTAGCAATACTGCTAAACGATGCGATCACGATGCCGATCACTGGGATCAATCGGTGTGCTGAACGGAGTGCTGCGTGGCGTGGCGATGGCGGTGTGGCGAGACTGTCCGCTTCAGCGACTCGAATCCCGACCATCAGTTTGCCAGGGGTGCCGCCGGCGAATGCAACAAAAGCTGCTTCGACAAAGAAGCCAATGACCGGAACAAACAGCAGACGGCTCGCGACTCCATCAGCCTCGAGCGGGTCCTGGATCGCTGCTTCGATCTGAGCGTCGGTCGCATCGGTCGGAAGATCTTGCACGTTCTCAACGATTTGACCGATGGTCGACAGCAGCAGAACGATCGCCAAGAACAGCCCAAGCAACAAGTCAATGAACCGCGCGCCTATGCGTTGGGCGGGAGACGCCAGCTGATTCGCACCATGCATGCCAGAGCGCTCGGGCGGCAACGGAGCGGCGGGCACCGTCGAATTCGTGCCTGAAGCCGAGTCACCAGACCGTGTCGACGTAACCGCCGGGTCGCCAACCCACTCAGTTCCGTTCCACCAGCGAGTAGTTCCTGCGGGGTCACCCTGGGCGTGATACCAACCTGCGTCAGCCATTGATCGATCCTGTCGTCATATAAACGTCACCATCAATCTAGGAGCATTAGTCAAGCGAGTCGCAGCAACTTACCGATCAATGTCTGCCCAGACCCGTTCAACAACGAGCACTTCGACGTCGAGCAGGGACCACACGAATCGCTCCACGCTGTTAGCGAGCTCCTCGACAACGCGGACGTTCGACCCGACAAGCGCAACGCCGAACTCGGCACGCTGCCAGCTGTCTTGATGACGTGTTTCAGCAACCGACACACAGAACCTCTGGCGCAAAACGTCAACGAGCGGCCGAATGGCCGCCCGTTTCTGTTTGAGCGACTGACTGGCAGGGATTCGAAGATCGATGCGCAACGTCAGGACATGCACGTTAGGTACGAGGGATCTCTTGTTCCTCGTAGGTCTCGATCATGTCGCCCTGTTGCAAGTCTTGGAAGTCGCTGAGACCGACACCACACTCGAAACCGGCACGAACTTCGGTCGCATCTTCGGTGAAGCGCTTGAGCGACGTGAGCGTTCCGTGCCAGATGATCGCGCCATCTCGCAGGAACCGAACCTTGTCGTTTCGCTTGATCGTTCCGGATTGCACGAGGCAACCAGCAACGGCACCGATGTTCTTAACACGGAAGATTTCGCGCACTTCGGCTTCACCGGTGACGACCTCTTTGAACTCAGGCTCGAGCATGCCGATAACAGCGTTTTCGATGTCCTCAAGAACCTCATAAATGATCTCGTAGGTACGGATCTCAACGTTCTCATGAGCTGCCATGGCCCGAAGGCTTCGATCAGGACGCACGTTGAATGCAATGATCGTCGCACCCGAGGCCTGAGCCAATTGCACGTCGTTCTCGGTTGGCGTTCCGACGGCCTTGTGGATGAAATTGATTTTCACCTCAGGCCGTTCGAGACGGGCAAGGCTGTCGGCCAATGCCTCGAGCGAACCGTGGGCGTCGGCACGCACGATCAGAGGAAGCTTCGCTGCGGCGTTCGATTGGATCTCGCTAAATAGATCTTCGAGTCGGGTTCCGCTCGCCGCAGAAACAGCATCACGGCCCAGTCCGGCGACCCGGCGATGATGCGCCCGAGTGTCGGCAACCTTGCCAGCAGTCTTTTCGTCTTGAGCGACGACGAATTCGTCGCCCGCACGAGGCACATCGGACAAACCGAGCACCTGAACGGGCATTGACGGGCCAGCGACCTTGACGCGTTCGCCTTTGTCGTTGATCA
>CALKPY010000059.1 GCA_937991435.1 uncultured Acidimicrobiales bacterium | reverse complement strand
GCGCTCATTGTGACCTGGCTTCCGAAGAGCACTACGTCACAGCGACAACCTGCCAAGTTCCGATCGGAACTCAGAGAAGGTCTGTCGTGGCTGTGGAATCACGACTTCTTACGACAGCTCGCGATCATTCTCGGTCTATTGAACGCCATCGGCACAATCTCGTTTTCAGTTCTCGTCTTGTTTGCACAAGAAGTGCTCGGCACCAGCGCGACGGAATTCGCTCTGCTGAGCACCGGTTCGGCCGCAGGGGGCGTGGTTGGCGGATGGGCTGCGTCGTGGATTTCGAAACGGATCGGACCCGGACGCTCGCTTGCGTTCACCATCATTGGCGGGGCGGTTACCAACACGGTCATTGGGTTCTCGAACGTTTGGCCAATCGTCTGGTTGATGTCAGCAGTTTTCATGCTGGGAGCTGTCCTGTGGAACGTCATCACCGTAAGCCTTCGGCAAACCATCATTCCCGAACACCTTCTCGGACGAGTGAACAGCGTGTACCGATTCTTTGCCTGGGGGATGATCCCGGTCGGGGCAGTGGGTGGAGGTCTCCTTGTCGCGGTTCTCGATGGCCCACTAAGCCGAGATGCGTCGCTAAGAGCACCGTTCTTCTGCTCGGCCGCATTGCATCTGATGCTCGCGATATTCGCCCTTCCGAAGCTCACCACCGCTCGAATCGAGGCGGCGCGATCGATGGCGCTCACCTAGGTCCCGGCCAGAGGCCGCGACGCGACGAATTCGATTCATCACACCTCACAGCAAGCAAGTGCTGTGCAACTGGCGAGTGAATCTATGGTCACTGGCGTCTCGCTGCGGGCATTTTTGTGCAAGTGTCTCGCTGATGAGTTTCTGCCTGACAGTTATCAAGGGTGAGTGATGAGTAGCCCCACACCAGACAATTTTCCGAGCCGAGCACGGGTGGTGGTGATCGGCGGAGGTGTCGGCGGAGCGAGCACGTTCTTCCACCTGACGACCCACGGCTGGAACGACGTTGTGCTGATCGAGCGCGACGAGTGGGCGTCGGGTTCAACGTGGCATGCCGCAGGTCAGGTCACGCAATTCGGCACGGTGCAAACGATGGTCGGGCTGAAGAAATACTCATGCGAGCTCTACAGCCGACTCGCTGCTGACCCCGATCGACCGATCACGTACCGTCGAGACGACGGTGGTATTCGGCTTGGCTATGACCAGCAAGATTTCGACGGGTACTCACACTTCGTTGGCATGGCCAAGGGAATGGGTGTCGACTTCGAAGTGCTAGCCCCATCTGAAATGGCCGAAGCGCATCCGCTGCTCGACGTCACTGGGCTGACCTGCGGGCTGTGGGATCCGGTCGACGGCGACATCGACCCCACTGGCCTGGTCAACGGGCTCGTGCACGCGGGGCGCAACAACGGTGGCACCGCCTTTCGCTTCACCGACTGCATTGGTCTGACCGAGACCAACGACGGATGGACCGTGCACACCAACCGCGGCGACATCGAATGCGAGAGCATTGTCAACGCCGCTGGTTACCGAGTGCATCAGGTCGGCAACTTCTACGGCCTCGAATCAGCGGTGTCATCGATGGAGCATCAGTTCTTTCTCACCGAGGAGCTTCCCGAGCTCCAAGAGCTCGGGCGACGGGTTCCGCTCATTCGTGACCCGGGCGACGACTTCTACAGCCGCCAAGAACACCACGGACTACTCGTCGGCATCTATGAGCAGGGTTGCAAGACCTGGGGCCGCGACCACATTCCCGTCGACTTCGCCAACAAGCTCGAACCGCCCGATCTCGATCGGCTCGAAGACAACATGATGCGCATTTTTGACCGGCTACCAATTCTGCAGACAGCCGGAATCTCATCGGTCGTGAACGGGCCCATCACCTACTCAGGCGACGGCGTTCCGCTCGTCGGCCGGCTACCGGGTCGCCGAAACGCGTACTGCATGCTTGGATTGCGAGCAGGCATTGGCGAGGCCGGCGGTCTCGGTAAGGTGCTCGCCGAAATCATCGTCGACGGGCAATCAGAGTGGGACACATGGGTGCTCGACCCTCGCCGTTTCACCCAGTACGCCGACGAGGCCTATGCGTCGACCAAAGCTATCGAGGAGTACCAACGAGAATTCGTCTTCGATCACCCTGACGAACATCGCCCGGCCGGTCGTCAGGCAAAGGTCACGCCGCTCACCGAGGTGCTGGCGGAAAAGGGCGCCGAGTTTGGTGCGATCAACGGATGGGAACGCAGTCTGTACTTCCACCCGGCCGAGAACGATTTTGAACATCTGCCCGCGTTCCGGTTCTCGAACCATCACGACCAGGTCGCACACGAAGTGCAGGCTGTTCGCGCCGGCGTGGGCGTGGCCGAGATCAGTGGCTTCACCCGGTTCTTGGTGCAAGGCGCCGAAGCGATCGACTGGTTCGATGGTCTCACCGCAGGCCGAATCCCCGCGGTTGGGCGAACGTCGTTGGCCTATGTGAGCGATGAGCAGGGACGATTCCTCTCGGAGTTCACCATGACCAGGCTGACCGAGGACAGCTTTTGGCTACTCAGCGCCGCCGCTGCCGAATGGCACGATCTCGATGTGCTGACCGACGCCAACCCGCCCGAAAGCGTGACGATCACCAATCTCACACACGACCACAACGCCCTCATGATCGCTGGACCCAGGTCGAGGGCGGTGTTGGCGGCGATCACCGATGCACCGCTCGACAACGCATCGTTTCCCTGGCTGGCCACCCGCGCCGTGCAGATCGCCGGGTTTGACATCGTCGCCCTGCGTCTGGGGTTCACCGGCGAGCTGGGATGGGAGCTACACATGCCCATGGAAGCATCGATCCCGGTCTACCAGGCCATCCACGCGGCTGGCGCCGAGTATGACCTGATCGATTTCGGCCTGTTGGCCACCGAGTCGATGCGTGTCGAGAAGAACTATCGAGCGTGGAAAAGCGATCTACACACCGAGTTCACGGTGCTCGAAGCCGGCCTCGACCGGTTCGTCAATATGGATAAAGCCTTTCAAGGCCGCGACGCAATCGCCGCCCAACGCGATGCGGGTCACCGGCGACAGTTCGTGGCGATGCAAGTTGACAATAACACCGCCCCAGCGCATACGGGCGATCCGATCTACTCGGGCGACCAACTGGTGGGGGTGGTCACAAGTGGTGCCTATGGACACCATCTCAAGGCCAACATTGCCATGGGCTATGTGGAGCCGACCTGGGCTGAGCCCGGCACGGAACTGAGCCTCGATGTGATTGGTCACCGCTGCAACGCAACGGTGTGCGCCGAGCCCATGTTCGACCCCGACCATGCGCGCCCCCGAAGCAACGCAGACACATCGGAGCCCTAGGTCAACATGGCGCATCGCTACCTGAAACAGCGTTCGCTGAGCACAACGGCCGGCAACGGCGAATTCTCGGAGAACGTGCGGGTCATGCTCGCCGAGCTTCGCGCTGGCGGCCAGGCGCAAGCCCGGGCCCTCGCGGAGAAGTTTGACCGCTGGACGGGCCCGATCATTGTTGAACCCGACGCAGTGCGAGCGGCTCGCAACGCACTTGCGCCGACCCTGATCGACGACATCGTCGAAGCTCACCGAAACATTCGCACCTTTGCTCGGGCCCAACGCGAATCGCTGCAACCATTCGAGGTCGAGGTCAGCCCGGGTCTTCGGGCCGGGCATCGACTGGTTCCGGTGAATGTCGCTGGTTGCTACGTGCCCGCCGGCCGATTCGCACACATTGCGTCGGCGCTCATGAGCGTGACGACTGCCAGCGTGGCCGGGGTCAACACGATTGTGGTGGCATCACCCGCCCGAGACGATCGCGGTGGCGTGCACCCGGCGATTCTTGCCGCGGCCGACATCGCTGGCGCCGACATAGTGCTCGGTCTGGGCGGCGTACAAGCCATTGCCGCCCTGGCCTTTGGGCTGTTTACCGACAAACCATCCGACATCATCGTCGGCCCGGGCAACGCCTTTGTCGCCGAAGCGAAACGACAACTCTTTGGTGAAGTCGGCATCGACGTGATCGCCGGCCCGACCGAATCGATGATCGTCGCCGACCACACCGCCGACGCGCACCGCATCGCGGTCGATCTCGTTGGCCAGGCTGAACACGGGCCAGACTCACCGGTCTGGCTGGTGACAACATCAGCCGACCTCGCGGCCGAGGTCGCCCGCCGAGTGCCTGAACTCGCCAACGAGCTTCCGGAGCCAGCCCGAAGTTCAGCGACGACCGCGTGGGCTGATCATGGCGAGATCATCATCGCCGACTCTCGAGACGAAGCAGCTGCGGTGTGTGACAACTATGCGGCCGAACACCTACAGGTGATGGCCGAGGATCTGCCTTGGTGGCACCAACGTCTGACGAACTATGGGTCGCTGTTTCTTGGCGATCAAGCAACAGTCACGTTCGGCGACAAGAGCGCCGGCCCAAATCACATTCTTCCGACGCGACGAGCGGCCCGATACACAGGCGGCCTCAACGTGCTCAAGTTCCTCAAGCAGCTCACCTTTCAAGAACTCACCCCCGAAGCAGCGCAACACCAGGGCCAGCTCGCGGCTCGCATCTCGCGTTACGAAGGCATGGAAGGCCACGCCCGATCAGCAGAGCTGCGCGCCGAGCAGACCATCGCCAACGTGCCAGAGCGAGCGCTGGCTCTGGACCTTGATTTCACCGCTCAAGAGCCGCTTCCCGAACAAGCGATTCGACGTGCGAACGAGCTGTTCAGCACGGGAAACCTGTTTCGCTACGGCGAGATGGGCGCTGAACAGCACGACGTTGCACTTCTCGAAGAAGAGTTCGCCGCTCTCATCGGCCGCCGCTTCTGTGTGGGGTTCAACAGTTGCGGGGCGTCGCTGGCCGCCGCGCTCATCGCCGCGGGTGTCAAGCCCAGCGACCAGGTACTGATGAACGCATTTACGCTCGCTCCGGTGCCGGGGGCCATTGCCCATGCCGGAGCACAGCCGGTCTTCGTTGACATCACCGCGAACTACCACATCGACCTCGACGATTTACGACGTCGACACGCGTTGAGCGGATCGAGATGGTTGCTGCTGTCGTACATGCGCGGCCACGTTCCCAATGTCGACGACGTCATGGCGCTGTGCGCCGAACTCGACATCGCGGTGATCGAAGACTGCGCCCACACCATGGGCGCCGGGTGGGCTGGCCGAGCGACCGGGTCGTTCGGTATCGCTGCATGCTTCAGCGCACAGACCTTTAAGCACGTCAACTCGGGCGAAGGGGGATTGCTCGTTACCGACGACGAAGACCTCGCGGCCCGGGCCACGCTTCTGTCTGGCGCCTACATGCTCTATGGCCAGCACGGGGCGAGACCGGCCGACGAAGTGTTCGAACGACACCTGCTCACGACCCCCAACTTTTCAATGCGTATGAGCGCGCTGGTCGCCGCGTTGGTGAGACCACAGCTCGGCTTGCTCGCCACCCGATCTGCGATCTGGAATGCCCGCTACACCCAGCTGGTCGAGGGTCTCAGCCAGATCGACGGGGTCGCAATTCCACAACGGGATTCACGTGAACAGTTCGTTGCTTCGTCGATCCAGTTCAATGTTGACCACCCAGACATCGCGGCTTTCGTGCTGGCGGCCGCAACAGGGGGAGTGTCACTGAAATGGTTCGGTGCCGATCAACCCGTTGGGTTTACGAGCCGCTCGGACCACTGGCGCTATGCCGCCGAACAGCCGGTGCCCCGTGCAGCCGAAGTTCTGTCGACCCTGATCGACATGCGAATCCCGCTCGCCATGACCTCGCAACAAGCAGACCAGATCGTCGCTGTGATTGCCCAGGCCTTGAAACTGAGCCAGTGACGCTCTGGCTCAGTGCTTTCAAGACATCTTGGGTAGGAGTGAACAGGTAACCGAACGTCGTCCAATACCTGGACGCCTGGTCAAACCACGCGGATCCAGGATCCGCTTGCGACCTTCGGTGGGGAAAGACAACCGTTTCCTGATGTCACGGTCACGGTCACTGCGGTCGTAGCGAAACCGTCGGGGTCCATAGGCGATACCGAGGGGATCGGTACCGAGAACGTTGGTCCAGATCCGCTGAAGGTCGTCGACGCAAAGTCGGCGAAATTCGTCGCATTCCATTCGTACGTAATGTTATTCCCGCCGCCGAACGCCGCAGGTGCCGCGGCGCTCAGGTGATAGCTGAAGTTAGAGGAACTGTCGAGCGTGATCGTGACTGGCGGCGCTTCGATGACGTTGAGTTGGACGGCGCCATAGTTTGCGTTGAAGGTATTGCCGACGAAGTTTGCGGCGAAACCGCCAATGAACGACGGAGCGAGTTGTAGAACTGTGCGCTCTACAAACCCGCTAAGAATGCCGACAACGCCAACGAGAAACTCAGCGGGGTCGCCCGCAGTGAAGTTGTCCTCTGCTGCCGCCGACATCGGCGTCCACCGAGTTGCGGTGAGGTTCCCAAGCTCGATCATCGCCAGGCCATCGCCATTTGTGACAACGTTAATGTCAATCTTCGCATCGGCACCAAAGGTCGACGAAAGGCCGCTTGACATCACCGTCGTGACTTCGATTCCGGGCACGTACATGATTGCGTCAACGGTCTCGGTCGGGTCTGGTTCGATAATTGGGATACTCGTCAGGCGGGCCGTGCCAGTAAAACCAAGGCTGATCGGAACGCCGACAGTTACTAAATCGTGGATTGGAGCTCCGGGGCCGCCGGACAACGTTGGGACGGTAAGGCAATCTCGGCTGATCGACAGCAGGCTCTTAACCGCTTGGTTGAACGTCGCCAACGACGCCGCAACGGTGCTTGTGGAGCTTCCGGTACCGATTGACGGACCAATATTGCTGGTGGTGCCCGATGAGAACGGGATATGCGATGCGAACAGCGCCGAAGTGCCGCTCATCGTCGTCGATGCGGTTGCGACCATCGCGCCGGGAACCAAGGTGACTCCTTCGAGTGCGATATCGAGTCCACCGGACCCAGCGCTGTCAGCAAGGGCGGTTAGCGCGATTGCTGGCAAATTGAGCGATGTACTGCCGACGAGAGTAGTCAACGCCGGACCGAGTCGTCCTGCGACCACCCCGAAAATGGTAGTCAACACCTGGTTTTCCGGTGTGCCGAGGGTGAAAATGTCGCCAAGGACATCGCATATGCCCGTGTCGCTTACGGTCACACCGGTGACATTCGGCGTCACAGCGCCGGGCACCACCGTCAGTCCCGACATGGTGAAGCTCAACGATGCTGTGACTGGGCCATTGAGGTTCAGTTTGCAAATGCCGTAGTCGGCAGTCGCTGCCACGGTAAACGCCGCGGTAATGGTCCCTACACCGTCGCCAAATGTGACTCCTACGGTGGGGCTTATCACATTTGTCGAGACACTTGGGTTCAACGGCAGGGCATTGGCGATATCGCTTTCGAGCTGGCTTGGAAGCGGTCCAGCAAATTGTTGCACCAGCGACATAGCCACAGTCGTAATGTCAGCATCCGAAATGCGAGCACCGATACCTGCTGCAAACGGAACGTTTGCGGGTTGTGAATGCCCAGAGGTCATTGCGACTCGATCAGTGAAATGGCGTTGGCCGTGTTTGTCTAAGACATCGAGTTCGACGACCGTAACGCCGGCAAAGTACGGAACCTTCAGACGCACGTATGCCAAGGAATCGCTAGGACTGATTCCGTCATTGGCCGTGTCAGATGGACACATGTAGGGCTCGTCGATCGACTCCCACAACAGACTTCCGTGCCCGTCGTATACGCGGGCATCGACCTGCATGTACTCATCAATCTCAGCCAGGGGAGGCACCGGGTCGCCGTTGGACTGCACCGCAGGAGTGACGTTCGCGTAGATAAGCACCTCTGCTTGGCCAGATGCGTTGGTGCGCACCTGGGCGGTCTCTTCGTCGGCGACAGCGACCGAAGTCCAGCTTGTATTTCCCGTAGCCGGCGGCAACATTGCACCGTCGACAATGTCGAGCCCGCTTTGCTCAAAGAGCGGGTCGGTCGGTGGCACGGTGCCCCGGTTCATTTGGCACCAGGTTGCCGGGCGCGGGCACAAAGGATTGGAAGTGTTTTCGCACGACACTGTGACGGCCCCGCCCGAGAGGTGACCGCTGATGGCCTGATCCGCATCGATCATCAGTGTTGGGTCTTCGATTTCGAACACAGTTTTCTGGCTTGGGCGAGCATCGGCCGGTACTGCCAGAAGCGGAATGAGTAACGCAAGCGAAATCGCTGCGATTCCCCATCGTGCTGACTTCCAAAATGGACGTAGGAACGATTTCATTCGAACAGATCCCCCGAATCAATGATGTGCCGTGGTTGACACATCGTGGAATATAGGACCGTTGCGACGGCACTAGCGGACGTGGTTACAAGAATCCCCAATCGTTGCCAGCGATCTCCCAAATGGCATACACCGACGGTTGCGAGGAAGCGCACTTCGGTCAGGATCTCTTGAGCGGTGATTGCTGTCGTCAGGTAGCCCTGACCAAATTTCGATGCAGCGATCTCGCGACTGCCAGTGGTCGACTCGGCGATCAGCGTGGCCCCGAGGGCGTCCTGGAGACGACTTTAGATGACGTCAGCTGACATGCATTGTCGATGAGCCCTGTTCGAGTTCGGCCAGGCCGTCGCGAACGACCACTTGCGCAGTGTGCAAGGCGAGCAGCCCTAGGCCTGCGCCGACGATCAGGTCGGGCCAGCGGCTGCCGGTGCCGACGACTCCAACGGCGCCCATGAGCACCGCGATGTTGCCAATGGCATCGTTGCGACTGCAAAGCCAGACCGACCTCATGTTGGCATCGCCATCACGCCATGCGAATAGTGCGATTGCGACTACCAGGTTGGCAACGAGCGCAAGCAGCGCTATCGAACCCATGGTGGCTGATTCAGGTACTGGGCCCGACCATGCGTGCCACGCGGTCTTCGCCAAAACAAAGGTGCCCAGCGCTCCAATGCTGACCCCCTTGAAGACGGCGGCGCGAGCGCGTTGGGCAAGCGCCATGTCTAGGACGACCAGCGAAATCGCATAGTTCGTGGCGTCGCTGAAGAAGTCAGCAGCGTCGGCGATCAACGCCACCGAATTGCTACGAAGTCCACCGGTCAGCTCAATGCCGAACATGACGGCATTGATGATCAGCGCAGCCCACAGCACCTTCCGATAGAGCGGGTTTGTCGGCGGCGTTTCGCAGGTTGCACTACACGAGCGGCTCACAGGGCGGCTTCGAAATCGCCGGAACACAAGGTCATGTACAGTAGTTAAAACCCTCAAGCAACTTGAGGGTCAAGCGGATTCGCAAAGTTAGTTAGGTAGCAATGAAGATCGGCGAGTTAGCAGAGCAATCGGCGACGCCTGTGCCAACAATTAGGTACTACGAAGGCGAAGGGCTCATTCCCGAGGCTCCTCGCTCAGCGAGCAACTACCGTATATACGAGCCGGTACACGTTCAGCGGCTGTGCTTCATCCGAAGGTGTCGTGAGCTTGACCTGTCGCTTGATGAGATTCGTCAGCTGCTTCTGGTCGTTGACGATCCCCAAGCTGAATGTGCCGGCGTCGACTCCGTTGTCGATGCGCATATCGACCATGTCACACATCGGTTGGTCGAGCTCACTCGGTTGGAACAAGACCTTCGTCAACTGCGAGCAAACTGCGACGCGTCAGGCGCAACCGGCGACTGCGGCATCCTCTCCGAACTCGACGCTCCGCCGCTACCAGCGGAACGAGCCAAGCGTTCTTCCGGCGCTTCCGGCCCTCACATCTCTGGCGACCTGCACAGGTCGTGAAGCCACGATGAACTTGATGCTCATCAGCCGATGATTACACCGTTGCCGACAAAGAGCTCAGGTGGCGACATAGGCAGTCAAGGTGCCATTTGTGCCGAACAACTCTTCGCGCCAACGCTCGACCAGATGACTGGTCTCGTGATCGTTTGGGTGAAATCCGGCACGGTCGTAGTCGCACAGTGAGCGCCAGACCGTGCGATCAAATAGCGGCGCTTTGCGAGCGGCTCGCAGATCGCGCAGCAGGCGACCCCGACGGTAGGTTTCACGATCGCGCAAAATTGACAAAACTGTGAGGCTGGCAGTACGTCCAATAAACGCGCGACGGATCGCTCGCATTGTCTTGATTCGCATCTTCTCGGTGCCGCCCACAGTGCGATACACATCAAACGCGACGGCCTTATGCTCGGACTCTTCGAGAGCGTGCCACAAAAAGATGCTCTGTATACCCGGATGGCCCAACATCGTTCGACCGTCGGTGTCGAGCATGACTTCGGCAAGCACCGCAGTGAAGTGTTCAATGGCGGCAGTGATAGCCAGGCAGAGAATTGCTGGCTGGCGTTCGGTCATGCGATGTAACCGTTTGTCGAGCCGACTGTCAATGCCGCTGGTTCGATAGCCGAGTGCATCGAATCGTTCGTTCATCTCGCGATGCTCGCGACCGTGTATCGACTCTTGGCCAATGAAGCTCGAAACCTGCTTCTTCAACTCGGGGTCGTGCAATTCAGACCGGTAAGCCCGGACCGACCGCACAAAGAAATCCTCACCAGCCGGGAAGAGTGCCGACAGCTGCACGGCAAGGTGGCTGAGTACGAGATTTTCATCGAGCGCAAAATGTTTGGGCAAGTTCTGGAGCGGATCCGCAAATGAGACGCGCCGAACCGGAAACGAATCAGTCGCCACGTCAGTGGCCTGGATTGTCATGTTTGCGTGACTCAGACTCGCATGCGACGGGCTTCGGTGGAGATAATGCCTCCGCCGAGTAGGACCGTCATGGCGATGATTGCCACTTCGGCAGAACCGACACCGGTACGAGCCAGATCGTCGTTGCCGTAGCCGGCCGATGCAGACGCTGCGCTGACTTCGCATTCGACGTCGGGGTCGGGGTTGAGCACCCGAATAACCTGAGCGCCGGCCTCGGTCTGCGCAGCGTCGGCGGCAGCAAACACCAATCCGCAGCCGTCGATTTCGACGTCTGTGAGTTCGACGGTGAAGTTGCCGTCGGCGTCAGGGCTACCAGGTGTCAGGCTTCCGAGGTCGCACAATGATGTTCCATCGCCCTCGGTCAGGGCCACAAGCGACCCGGCTGCACCTGGGCACGGAAGTACGAACACGTCGACGCTGTAACCAGATCCGGTGAGTGTGATGTCGTAGGTTCCAGCTTCTGCAACGGCAAAGCTGCCGTCGTCGCCCACAACGATGTCATCGCCGCCGATTGTGACGGTCTGGCCTGCGTCGCAAGCGGCACCTGCAATGCGAATGAGGCTGGCGGTAACTTCAGTTCCTGCCGCGTCGCCTGCACCGATCGCGAGACCACAACCGTCAACCTCGAGCCCTGAGAGCGCAACCGTGAACTGGCCATCAGCGTCGGGGCTGCCAGGAGCGAGGTTGTCGAGATCGCACAAGGCAAGTACGTCGCCCTCTGCGAGCGTTTGCAACGAGCCATTGGCTCCCGGGCACGGCAGAACGAATACGTCAACCGTGTAGCCCGAAGCCTCGACCGTGATGTCGTAGGTGCCAGCCTCAGCGACGGTGTAGTAGTTCCCGTCGTCGTATTCTTCGATTGAGCCGTCGTCACCAGAGATCACGATCGTGGGCCCTGAAACTTCTTCGGCGTCACCATCTTCGGCGTCGGTCATGGCTTCGGCGCCGCCTGCAGTCTCGCATTCGAGACCATCTTCTGGATTGGCGACAGAAATCACGGCTACGGCTGCTTCGGTGCCTGCTGCATCGCCACCGGCAAAGACCAGACCGCAACCTTCGACTTCGACTTTCATTACCTCGACAGTAAACATGCCGTCATCGTCTGGAGCGGCAGGCGTGAGGTTGCCAATGTCACACATTGCGGTGACATCAGCATCGATCATGGCCTCTGCCGAACCTTCGGCGCCGGGGCACGGAAGCAGAAAAATCGGCACGCTGTAACCGGACCCGTCGACGACAATGTCGTAGGTACCGGCCGTTTCGACGGTGTAGATGTCGCCGTCGTCAGTCTCAGTCACCGTGATGTCGTCACCAGAGATCTCAAGTGTTGGCCCGTCGTCTTGGCCGTTCGCCGATTGGCCGAGGCCGGCGATGAGCAATGCGACTGTGAGAAGGAATACCAAAACCTGGCTTGTGCGCTGCATGACACAAAAGCTAGTACGAATCGAGTGTCTTCGCGCAAAAACAGCGGTTTCGCCCATTCTTGCAGATTTAGCTTGGCGTGTACACGCGGCGAATGCCGAGCCCAGCAACAGCCGCAACCCACAGTGTGTCGGCTGCCGCAATAAGCGCAGAAACGGGCCCCCAGCCGCGTGGGCCGGCAAGGGTGGCCGGGCCCGAATCAACCCAAAACGCACTCATTGACGGCAGAGCGATGCGCTCTTCGAAGCCCGCATTACGCAGCGCAGCGATCTGTTGGCCAAGACCGAGGTCGGGCATGGCCACGATCCACTTCAGACCGAGATCGTTGACGATGTCGTGGCGCACGACATTGCGCTCCAAGTCGTCGGCGAATAGCTGCGCGCTGCGCTCTCGTGGATCGCGGCCGATCGCGCCAGACGATTCCAAACGAAGGTCATGCGAGTACAATACATCGCCGCGAACAAGAGCCGGTACCGGGTGATGGCCTAGCGTTAACGCCGCGGTACGAACAGTGAAATACTGCTGCCACGGCAGCGCCATGACCGGGCCGGGGTCATCGGCTATCTCCGACGCAACATCGTCCCAGCCGTATGGAGTCGGGTGTCCCGTAGCGGCTCCGTTAAGACCCCAGAGGCTCGAACCGCAGACCACCACGGTGATCAGCACCGTGGCAAAACCAATTGATGCATCGGTACGCCGCGAGTTGGGCAGCCAAGCGTCAAGGCCGTAGGCGGCGAGAAACAAAACCGCGAACACGGCCAGGACCGCGAGTCGTTGGCTTTCTCGGAACGGGGCGAAAGCGACAAACCGCGTGACGGCGTCAAATTGGTCACTCACGCCCGGCAGCGCACTCATGATCGCGAGCGCGTATCCGAACGCGCCGAGCGCGAGCATTGGGCCGAAGCCAGAAGACCGACGCATAACAGCTGTAGTCGCAAACATGGCGAGCGCCACGGAGAGACCGAGTGCCATGAGCCCTTGATTTCCCAGTTGATTTGAGGGGCGCCAAAATCCGAATCCGACAAGAAGATGGGCGGCGTCGCCAACGGACTGCACGTCAGTGGCGAATGCCGTACTGCCAGCGGCGGCGGATCCCGCTCGAGCAGAGAACAACGCAGGTAGTAGCCACGGAATCTGCGTAAGAATCGCGATCGCCACTTGGGTCGGGCGTACTCGTGCACGGGTGCTCAGCAAACCAATGAACAAGGTCGGCCCAGCGATCAAGACGCCGAAGTACCCGGTCAGCGCAAAGGCGGCCAACCAATAGAGCACCCGATTTGACAGGTGAGGGTCGCCGTCGGTTGGCTTGAGCAGGGCTGGAGCGGCCCAGGGCAGTAATGCAATAGCGGTGGCGAAGCCCAGATGGCCGACCGCCAGACGAGTGAGTAGAAATGGGCTCAACGCGAAAAGGGTCGCAGCACCTGCGCGCACTGACCACCTCAGCGGATCGAGAAGTCTGACAACGCCGACCCAGGCAACAGCGACGATTCCAATCATCCATAAGCGCATGATTGTTGCCGCAGCAAGCGGGGGGCTAGCCAGCGACAAGATCGCGCGCAACGGCGCGACTCGTGAAATATCCGGACCCATAGCGAGCAGAGACTCAGGTGTGTCGAGTGCACCGAGAGCGATGAGGTCAAGGTTGACCAGGAAGTCATTACCGGTCGGAAGTCCTACGGCCGCAAGGCCAGCCGCGACCCCAGCGAGCCAGACAAGTGCGCGACTAGTGAGTGTCATCTTGTCCTCGGTCGACGATGGGATCACAGCTTGTCAGATTCGCAACCAGTTGCGCTGGTGGCAAATGTGGCCCACAATGCGACTACATGTGCTGGGGGGTACATCAAGTGTTAGTTCATCGACGACGAAAACGCGTTATCAGATCCGTCATGGTTGGTCAGAAGCTTCGGCTTGAGACCGCAAACACCCACGACGATCGGGCTGTGCGGTGCGTGAGCTGATCGACAACGGTCTTCAGATCAATAGCCACAGCACGTCAGCGACGCTGAAGCGAGACGCTGGTGCGAGCGGTTTTGGGCGCAAACCAACCGTGGCGATCGTTGTGCCGACGCGCAATGAGCGTGGAAACGTTGAAGAGTTCGTCAAACGCACGGTCGAAGCGCTTGCGGGTACACCGATTCATTGGGAGATCGTGTTTGCAGATGATTCTGATGACGACACTCCCGACATCATCGATGACCTGACCCAACGTGGGTTGCCCGTTCGGTACGTACATCGGCAGATCGATGAGCGGTGTCATTCGATTTCTGGGGCCATACACACGGCGCTCGAAACAATCGACGCCGAAATTGCAGTTGTTATCGATGCCGACTTGCAACATCCCCCTGAGGTGCTGGCCTCAATGATCGGTCCTCTTGCCGCGGGTGAAGCCCAGATCTCTATTGGCACGCGTTACGTGCCGGCAGGGTCAGCTGACGGGTTGCGCACGCCATGGCGACGGTGGGCGTCGCGAGCGTGCGGGATGGCGGTCGTTGCTGTTTTCCCGCAGTATCGGCGGTGCACTGACCTATCGAGTGGCCTGTTTGCGTTCCGAGTCGAAGACTTTCGATCCGGTCGCGGTCGAATCATTGGATTCAAATTTCTTCCCGAGGTGCTCGTCAGGTGCAAGCCAGAGGCAATAGCGGAAATCCCCTACGTCTTCGAGGACCGATTCGGTGGACTTTCGAAGGCGCGCCTGCGTGACGGATTCACCTTGATGCGAGCTCTGATCGGGCTGCGCCGAGATTCAAGACGTTTCAGGGCGGTCTCGCTGGTCGCTGACCCCGAACGCTTCCGGTTATCCGGAGACATCGATCTTCGAGACCTCGCTGACTGACCCGTCAACGTGAGAATTCTTACTGTTGCATCGGAGCTTCCTCCGGTCATGTCTGGCGTCGCGGCTGCGGCCCACACGATCGTCGAAGGAGCGCGGGCGGCCGGGCACGAAGTCACGACTCGGTCTTCGGCCGACGGAGCGACGTTTCGCCGCGATGAGTTTCGGCTGTCAGCCGTCGGCCTCAAGCTGACTTCGTCGTTCGTAGACAGTCATGACCTCGTGCACATACATGGCCCCGCTCCGAGCATCGCTGATGTCGCGTTGTTGCGGACCGCAACACGCAGGCCGGTCATCTACACCCATCATTTCACGGTGACGGGATCGTTGCCCGCTCTCGCGCCGCTCTACGGTGCGTATGACTTCGGAATCAGACGGCTCGCGCAGCGGGCCACACGGGTCGTCACAACGACCGACGCGTACGCGCGCCATGTCGCGGGCGAATCGGGGCTTCGGGTCGACGTCATTCCGTGGGGTACCGAAGCAGTTGATGCTGCGACGCCTCGTGCAGGCGAAGGGCCGCTGCGCGTTCTCGTGCTCGGGCAGATGCGGCGTTACAAGGGCCATGAGATCGCGATCGAAGCCGTTCGTGGAACTAGCGACATTTCGCTTACGGTGGCGGGCGACGGACCGTTGCGCCCGGTCATCGAGCAAGCCGCCGCGACATGTTCCAACGTGGCCGTTGTCGTTTCGCCTGATCACAGGCAGGTGCAAGAGCTATTCCGCACCCATGATGTGATTGCTCTTCCAGCGCTCAACGAAAGCGAAGCGTTTGGTATTGTGCTGCTCGAAGGCATGGCGCACGGTTGCGTGCCGGTTGCGTCGGATCTTCGAGGCGTCGCGGAGGTCGCAGAGGCGACCGGTCTTGTCTTTCGAGCGGGCGATCCCACGTCGATGGCGAAAACCCTCAGGCGACTCGCTCGTGACAGCGCACAGCGTCGCGAGCGCTCTGCCGCATCGATTGCACGTTCCCGCGAGCTGTCGTGGAATCGCACGGTCGCGTCATATCTCGAGTTGTTCGACGAGGTCGGTGGCGGCGGGTGACTGGCTCGAATCGCGCCACGGGGACTCGCAGCGCTGTCATCGCTGTCTGCGCTGCCTATCTGTTGATCGCGCTCGCGGCGACGTTGACGAGTGCCCCCGGCGAGGTTGTCGCCGACGCTCGGTACGAACACCTCACCGAACCAGGACAGTTCCTCGCTCGGCACGTGTCCCCATGGGATGACAGTCGAAGCCTGGGGGCCCCGACGAAGTATTTCTCGCCGGTACTCGGCGCGGTGCAGGCCGCAATAGCAACGACGGGAGCTCCTGCGTGGATTATCGAGCGACTTACACACTCACTAATGCTGGCAATCGCTGCGTCTGGAATCGCGGTGGTTTCTCGTTCTCTGCTCGGTGGTGGCGGCTGGGCGCTCGCCGGACTGCTCTATGGCTTCGGTGCGTTCGCGTCGCAGTATCTGACGCCTTCGGGCCTGTTTCTCTCCTACGCGTTGGCGCCGTGGCTTGCGTGGGCTGCTCTTCGAGGCGTTCGCAGTAAGGCGTCACTGCGGTGGGCGGCGTTATTCGCGATGCTCATTTTTTGCGTAGGCATGTTGAACACCTCGTCGCTGGTGATGGCGATGGTGCCAGTTATTGCAGTAGTCCTTATCGAAAAGTGGTCGGCGGTTTCGAGCTGGCGGTCGACATTGCGCTGGGGTGTCCAGGCATTTGTTCTCACCCTGATGGTGAGCCTTCCAAATCTGCTGGTTCTGTTTGCGAACTCCGCTGCGCTTCGGTTCAATCTTGAGACCACCGAGACCCCGCAAGCAGTGGCCTCGACTGCTTCGGCATCGGAGAGTTGGCGCGGCCTCGGGCTTTGGTTGTCGTACTTTCGGCTCGGCGGTGCCGAGCTCAGGACAAATAGTGCGCAGTTCTTCGTCAGTCCCGTGATCATCGCATGTGGCTTTGCGATCGTCGGGCTCGCGGGCGTCGCACTCTATGTAGAACCTGAAACTGATCGCTCTCGCCGACGGGTCGCGGGGCTGGGAATCGTTGCCGCGTTGAGCGTCATCGTCATGGTCGGTATGCACCCAGTGCGCAACCCGACCTTGCTTGGCCAGGCCGTTGCCGACGCTTTCGATTCGTCACTGATGCTGCGCGGATTTCGCAGCTTGTACAAAGCGGGCACCGGGCAGCAGTTCGCCGTGGCGTTGCTGGCCGGATACGGGGCGTCACGAATCGGTCGATGGGTGCGTGACCGCAGCAAATTCGCATTCGTTGTGGTCGCCACCGTCGCAGCGGGAGTCGTCGCTGTCGCCTCGTTTCCGTTCTGGACTGCGAATCTCTACGACGATCAGCGCTACAGCGAAGTTCCAAAATGGTGGCAAGACACCTTTGACTTCTTCGAGGAGCAAGACGACCACGACGGGGTTCTTATTTTGCCAGGTCTGGCACGCACCACCTATCGGTGGGGGTTTGTCAACGACACCTTGTTCGATGCCCACCTGCGCCAGCCCGTTGTGCAGGCTCGATCGCTTCCGCAGTCAACGCCGGTACTTGCAGCTCAAACCGAAGCAATCGACGACTATCTATCGTCACAAGCCGCCGAGCGGGGAACCTTGGCGCCAATGCTGCGCCAGATGGGCGTGCGGTGGGTGATCATTCAAAACGACGTTGATTGGCAAGCGATCAACGCACCCCGACCGAGTGCCTATGACGTGATCAGATCTGATCCCGCATTTCGTCTCGAAACATCGTTCGGACCGCCTGGCGACATAGTGACCGGCGGCACCATGGCCGACGACTTTGCTCTCGATCGCGAAGCATCGATTGCTCCGGTCGAGATTTTTGAAGTAATCGCGAGCACGCGAGGTCCCGAGATTCTTGCTGCCCCGGTCGCAGTGGTCGGCGCTCCAGACGTGTCACCGACACTCGCCGCTGAGGGATGGTTTGAGCATCCGATTTCCTACATCGATGACTCTCTGGGTTGGCAGAGTTCGCTGGGCAACGTGTCGGCGCTCGTGGTGACCGACGGCAACCAGCGACGCGCCATTCGGGTAGGAGGCGCACGCAGCACGCCGTCGCACATGTTGTCGGTTACCGAGCAGGTCCGGCGTCCCGTGCAAGTGCTACACCGCCAGCGCGAGTTGCAGTCGGTCATCGAATACGGAGATCTGACTTCGGTGACGGCGACGCACTCCGGTTCGGTTTTCAGCGTGTGGGAACCAACGGCACATGCCCGATCAGCGATTGATGGCGACCCTCGTACAGCATGGACGTCTCACCTCTTTGACCCGCAGACGCTGACCGTTGTGCTCCGCTCACCCACACGAGTTGAGAATCTCGTCATTCAGCCAACGTTCGAAGCCCTTAACGTCGAGGGTGCAGAACTTGAGATCGTCGCGTATGACGAATCAGCTGTTCGGTTCAGAGAAACGATCGCAATCGAACGAGACGGCCGCTCCGTCAGCCAAGAAGCAATGGTGAAGGGCGGAATCACACAGACTATGAGTCTCGCCCTTGGCGGCCGCGTTGTCACTCGCCTCGATTTCACCGTGAGTCGCGGGCGACGGGTGGGAGGTGCGGTGGGTATCGCCGAACTCGTGATCCTGGGTGCCGAGGGACCGCTCGACGCCCGACGAATTGTGCGGGTTCCAGGCCCAGACGATGAAGCTGGGCGTGCAGCAATCACGTCCAATGTTGATCCCGACACCATGCACTACCTGTTCGGTCGGCTTCATGGCTATTCGGGATACGAGGAACCAGGCATTGCCCGCCGGTTCTGGTCGCCGGGCGCAACCGTAGAGCTCGAGCTGACGGTTCGGGTCACGCCGTTCACTCCGCAACGCACGGTCAACACATTCGAACAGTTTGGAGCGACCAGCTCGTTCGGGTGTGACGAGATCCTCGAACTTGATGGACAACTTGTCGCGATGCGCCCGGTGGGTCCGCTTACGGCGAACGCCCTCGCCGCAGGCATGCGATTCGAATCGTGCGCTCCGGTGCGTCTATCGAGTGGCTGGCATGATCTTCGTACCAGGGGGTCTATCGACGGAGCCGCTAGTCGACTGATCGTCACCCCAGGTGGCGGCCTGGCAGATCCGGCCGCGCAAGGGTCGATTCAGGTGGTTTCCCGGTCGAGGACGAGTGCTCGATACGTCGCAACGGTTGCGGCGCTCGAAGTCGTCGTCAGCGACATTCCAGATCACGAAGGTTGGCTTGTCACTGCATCAGGTGCGCAGGGAAGGCGCATCTCGGTCAACGGCATGGTCGCATGGCAGGCCACGAATCCGGGTCAGGTGGATTTGGCGTTTCGATACCGGCCCCAACGAACGTATGCAATTGCCTGGGCGATCTCAGGTTTCACCGTGCTGCTTTGTTTCGTCCTCGTACTCACCGATCCGCGCCTGACCCGAACGCGCGTGAGGATTTCTGGCGTGTTGTTCGCTGATCGAGATGGGCAGTCCGTGCCCGACTTCGATCGCGGCGGTCGTTCCCG
The DNA here is from genome assembly GCA_937991435.1 of uncultured Acidimicrobiales bacterium. Classification (GTDB taxonomy): domain Bacteria; phylum Actinomycetota; class Acidimicrobiia; order Acidimicrobiales; family UBA10347; genus UBA10347. The sequence continues at coordinate 51,195 of CALKPY010000059.1, read as the reverse complement.
TCGAGTTGGGATTCTCGGAATCGTTGTCGGTGCTGGGTTGTTCGGATTCGTTATTGGTAGCTGGTTCGCAATGTTCGCGGCGGTTGCGATGGTCGCACTTGCGCAGCGGGCGCCCGGGCTGATTGGCGTGTTGGCCGTGCTTGCTCCATTGGCGATTGCCGTAGCGACGATCGTTGAAGGGCAACTCGATCCTGGCCTCGTTGGCGCCTTTGTGTTCCAGCGGCCGTTGAGTCATCAGCTCGGTCTTGCGACCGTGGTCATCTGGTTGGCGGCGGCGTGGCGTACTTCGGGCCGCGCCCCGTTGGTCGAGCACCCCAGCGAGTGACTATGAGCTCAGCGCACGCGATGAAGCGCATGCGATCCCGGGTCGCATCTGACGACCAGGTCGTCATTGGCTCGTTCTGGATGTTGGCATCAACGGTCGCGGTGTCAGCCGGAAGTTTCCTGTTCTGGCTGATCGCCGCTCGATCGGCGGATACCGACACGATCGGGCGCGCAACAGGACTATTCAGCGTCGTGTTCTTCTTGAGTTACGCGACCAATTTGGGGTTGCCGATTGCGATTTCCCGATTCGGCTCGAGTTCTGATGACCTTGCTGCCCAGCGGTTCCGGCTTGCGTTCGAGGCGTCGATTGTTTCGTCGGCCATGGGCGCGGCGATCTTCCTGCTTGCGGACCCTCGGACCCTCCTGGCGCCGGTGTTCCAACGCGGAAGCCTGTCGGGCTGGCTGGTGGTGATCGCGCTCACGGTCGGGATTGCGGTGTCGATTCTTGTCGACGTTCGGCTCATGGGGCTGCGTCGATGGAAATCGGTGTTTGCGCGTAGTTCGGCGATCGCAATTGTTCGCATTCCGCCGCTGTTATGGGCAGTGAGCGACGACTCTGGATTTTGGATATTTGTTGTCGCGGTTGGCGGCTACGCCGTTACTGCATTGCCCTACGTGCCGCTTGTGCTGCGCGGTGGCGGCCACCCCGATCGATCATGGCAGGCGCACGGCTACGTGGTGACATACTCAGCCGTCAACTATGTCAGTCAACTCGCGGTTCAGGCGCCGCTGTTTGTGACTCCCTTAGTTGTCGCCTTGTCGGTCGAAAGCGCCGACAATGCGACGTTCTATCTGTCGTGGGGGATCATGACGGTCGTCTATCTCGGGATCCATCTGCTTGGCAGAACCTTGCTGGTCGAAGGAAGCCGCGCCGGCGCAGCACTCGATGTGCAGTCATACCGGGTGCTCGCTATAGCTCTCGCCGTCGCGATCGGCGCCACGATTGTGTCCTTGCCGGCTGGACCGCTGATCGAGGCTATGTATGGCAACCAGCACGACGAAATGTCTACGTTGTTGCCACTACTGATGGCGGGAACGATTCCGTGGGCGTTGACTCGTACTTGCCTCGCCATTGCTCGAAGTCGAGCAGCGACCCGTGAGAATCTCGTTGTGGCCGCGTGGAGTGCCGTTACGGCGCTGAGCGGGGTCGCGCTCGGTGGTCTCGCTGGCGGGGCGGTTGGTTCAGCGGCGGGTTGGGCGGTTGGGTGCGCAGCTTCATTGCTTGTCGCGGTGCCGGTGCTGTTTCGTCAACTAGGACGATCGTCGTGACGTCGCAACCGAATCACGCAGTTCCAGGCGACGACCTCGCGAACGCCTGGTACGCGCATGATCGCTCGCAGTCCGGGGTAATAGCGCGGCTCGACGGCTTCGACGTTCAACGTGGCGTGGTCGTTGAGGTGGTTAAGTACTGTCGTAATGTGCAGCGGCCAAACGCCGTCAAAAGGCAAGTTCTTGCCTTTGGGTTCACCGAGTATCCGTCGGTACGCGCGCAGGCCGCGCTCGGCTCCCAAATAGTGCAATGGTGCAATAGCGTGACCGCCCCACGGAGACAGCCAATTGGTCCAGCTCACCCATGCCCAACCGCCAACCCGAAGCACTCGACCGATTTCGTCGATTACGTCGAGCGGGTCTGGCGTGTGTTCGAGCATGTTCGAACACAACACGGCGTCAAATGCGCTGTGTCGAAACGGAAGGTGTCGAGCATCGCCGCATGTGGCGGCGTCCGGACGGCGAGTCGCTGCTGCAAGTTCGCTGAAATCGATCTCGACAGTGCTGACCGTTGCCCCGAGGTCTTCCATCGCAGTTGCGTAGTAACCCGGACCGCACCCGATATCGGCAACGTGCAGCCCGTCGATTGGCGGAAGCGATTCAACGGCCCGAAACGCCAATTCGCGGGCGAAGTCATCGTCACCGCGATCACGAAGGAACCGGCGCACAAGTTCCAACGAACTCAGACGCGCCGGCCGAGCTGGATTGGTGGCTGACGTGGGCGCTGGCATGCGAAATGAACAGTACCGGCCCAAGGTGCTGTACATCGGCGGAACGGGGCGAACCGGCAGCACGCTTTTGACCAAGCTGCTCGGCGAGGTACCCGGTTGGTTTGCTGGAGGGGAACTGGCGTTTATGTGGCGATACGGCCTGCAACAGCAAGGGCGTTGCGCCTGCGGCGACCGCGTGGCCGACTGCGAATTGTGGTCCCAAGTATTTGCCATGCTTATTGCCAATGACGTCCAAGTCGACGCCGACCAAATGGTGGCGGCCCGCAAGCGTTGCTGGTCGATACACCTTCCGCTCATGGCGCTTCCTGGTATCGCGGCACGCATGTTCGATCGATTGGGTGACTTCCCGCACGTCGTTGAATCGACGTACCGGGCCATCGCCGATGTGACGCAGTCTCGGGTCATCGTGGACTCATCAAAAGAGCCGCACTACAGCTGGATACTGCGAGACAGGACCGATCTCGATATGTACTTCGTGCATCTGGTGCGCGACCCGCGTGCGGTTGCGTATTCGTGGAGTCGTCAGCGCCGCGAGAAAGGGCTCGACGGCGTACGTCGCATGGAAAATCGTGGTCCGCTGACTTCGTCGCTCTATTACACAGTGTCGAACGTGGCGGCTGAAGCGATCTGGTCACGATCAGACCGGTACCGGCTCATGCGATACGAAGACTTCGTTGCTTCGCCCGAACGTGCGCTGGCCGAGATCGCAGACTTTATTGGAGAACCGCTCACCACCATGCCTGTTGAAGACGGCCGATTCAATGTCAGTCCCAATCACATAGCGTGGGGAAACCCGAATCGGTTCGACGCTGGCACCGTGCAGATTCACGCAGACGAGGTTTGGCGTCGCAATGGCGGTCGCGTTGCTAGGTCTGCGGGTTTCGGGTCGGCCGCGATCGCCCGCAACTACGGCTACCGCCCGACTGCACCCGAATCACGGGAGGTCACCAGGCGGTTGGCAAGACATCAGATCCCCTCGACTGGAGAAGACTCATGAACGCCTTTGATGACGTGTACAAACAGGTCGCTGGCTACGAGGGATGGCTTCGTCGCGAGCAGGCCGCGGTGCTCTGGGCCGAGGCCGCTGCGCTGCAACCGGGTGCGACAATTGTGGAGATCGGCAGCTACCACGGCAAGTCGACCGTGATTCTCGCAACCGCGGCGCCCGATAAGGCGACCGTGTACGCAATTGACCCGCATGCGGGTAACGATCGCGGGCCAGGGCAGTGGCAAGGCGAGGCAGCAGACGGTCAGGCCGATCACGATCAGTTCATTGCTCATCTGACAACCCATGGTGTGCGTTCGCGGGTGACGCACGTACGCGAGTTCAGCCAGAAGGCCCATCTGATGATTCCGGGATCGGTCGACCTGTTGTATGTCGATGGAGCGCACGGGTACCGACCAGCGCTCAGCGACATCAATGGTTGGGGTGATCGGGTGGTGCCAGGTGGGACCATGGCGATCCACGATGTCTACACATCGTTTTTTGTGACGTTGGCGGTGATGAGGTCGCTGTGGTTCTCTCGCGAGTGGACTTATGTCAAACGTGAGCGGTCGATGGCGGTGTATCGCCGCCAGTCGATCGATACGTCGGGGGTAGTTCGCAACGCGGCCAGGCAAATGCGCTCAATGCCGTGGTTCATCAAGAACATGGCCGTGAAGGCGGCGGCAACCGTTGGTCTGACCAAGCTCGCGCAGCGAGGTCACGACCCTCGTGGCGGTTTGTATTGACTTATCGACAGAGCAGCTGGCGCCGAACTCATCGCGTTGGCGGGATCGGGTCGGGAAGGGCCGCTCCGATGGTCCGGCACGGCTCGCCCTCACAGCTTTCGAGTTGACGAAGTAGCGCTCGGTTTCGGCCGAGCAGGCGTCGGGTGCCGTCGACGCCATAGAGGTTTTCGAGTTGATATGGGTCGGCGGTGAGGTCATAGAGCTCGCGATCGCCATTGAACCACTCGACGTACACGGAGCTTCCCGTGTGTACGCCAACGAACGGCGGCACCTTGGGCCTCCACTCGTAGCCCTCAAGCAGAACAGCTCGGCCGTGAGGCTCGATCTCGCCCGTGGCATACGGCACCAATGAGATGCCATCAGGTTCACGCAAGGCAGTGGCATTGGCCAGATCAAGAATCGTCGGCGTCAGGTCCACATTCGAACTCATCATGGGGTTTGTCGTACCTGGTTCAACGCCAGGCCCAGCGATGATGAGCGGAACTCGCGTGTTCTCTTCGTACGGGAAGTACTTGGCCCCGAAATGCCGATGCGCGCCGACGAGAAGCCCGTTGTCTGAGGTGAAGATGAACCAGGTGTCCCGATCCGACTGCTGCATGCGTTCGACGATGGCGGCGACTGATTCGTCGACGGCGAGTAACGAGCCGAGTTGTGCCGAGTGAAAAACCTCGGCTGATTCGAGCCCGGTGAAAAGTCGAACCTTGCGGGCCAAGAACTCAGGTTTGTCGCTGATGTCTGCTTCGTTGAGGTTCGGCGTCGGTGGAAGCCCCTCATCGATCAGACCCTGGTGCCGCGGCGCGACACCCGGCGGTCGCAGGTACACATCGTCGGTTGTGTGTCTGGCTTCCCGGAACAGAAGCTCGCGATCGAGTGTGGTGAGAGGCTGACCGGCTTCGGCATGTGGAGCTGGATAGCTGACCCAGGCGAAGATCGGATTGTCGTCGCCTGCCTCGTCGATGGCCTCGAGTGTGAAGTCGTTGATCACATCGGTCGCGTAATCGTCGACGCCGAACGAAACCATTTCGTCGTCGATCCAAAACGATGGTGAGTGGTAGAGCACTTCGGTAGGGCTGATGAGCCCACGGAAGTCAGTCCAACCCGGCGGGGTGTAGCGGCGGATAAACCCATATCCGTTGAGGTACTTGCCGACGAAAACAGTGTCGTAGCCGGCGTTTTGTAGCGCAACCGGTAGCGCTGTGTCTTCGTTTTCAAATGAGTCAGCACCACCGGACCTACCGCTGTTGGTCACGACGCCATGGTTGCCGGCATGCTGTCCGGTCAGGAAGGTCGCTCGGCTTGGGCAGCACGATGCGAGGTTCACTACGGACTGAGTAAAGGTGACCCCACCATCAACAAGAAGTTCGGTGGTGAGGGCCAACCCGCTCATTTGCTCGACCGTTTGATCATCGGTCATGAAAACAATGATGTTCGGTGCATCGTGGTCGACAGCCGCAACCGGCGTTTCGCTGTCGTTGGTTTGAGCGACCGAATCCGCGTTGGCAAACGCCTCAGGCGCTGTGGTTGCGAGCAGAGCGCCGATGGCCACCGCCACGACGATCGAACGAAGTGTGTGCTCCATTACTGAATGGTAGTTCTTCAAACAAATCGGCGCTGTTGACGGCGGCCCTGTTCGTCATGGGGACTTTCGGGTTAGCTCAACATCTCGACGAATGCGTCGAGCGACGCGTCGAGGAAAGGCGAGAACTGGTCGTTGACGACAGCGAGACTTGCTTCATCCTCGGCCACGAGATCGAGCGCGACGCGAAAGCGCAGATCACACATGTCGCCTTCGCCGGGTGTGAGTTGCAAGTCTTCGACAAATGACTGGAACAGCGGGTTATCTCCGCGAACGACGGTGAACGCAACTCGTTGATCTTGTTGCCATACGAAGAACTTCTCCTCGAGGTTTGATCCCATTAGGTGCGCTATTCGGGTCGTTCCAACCCCTTCCGTTTGGCCCGCCAGATAATCGAATTCCGCTCCGAGAACCCATGTTTCCCATGAGGCCTCGTTTGAAAAGGTTGCAAAGACTGCTTCGCAGGTCGTTGTGAAGCGCCGTTGCTTGTCGACGACAATCGCGTCAGGAGAGTCGAACAACGACAAGTCGTCTTCGCGATATTCAATTGCTGTTGAGGTCGCGTCTTCGTCGATGCGGATTGCCGAATCGGAGCCCACGGTCGGATCTGGAGCCAGGGTCGGATCTGGAGCCACGGTTGGGTCGGGAGCAGGGGTTGGGTCGGGAGCCACCGTTGGCTGCACTTGGGTGGTTGAGTCAGCTGCCGTCGTCTGCTCGTCACGCGAGTCGTCGTTGGTGGAACCGCAGCCCGACGAAACGAGCGCAAACAACGCCACCGCGAAGATGACTTTGATTCGTGAGATCTGGTACCGGGACGGGTGGATGGAAGACGATGGGCAAAAACTGAATTGGTTCATGTTTGTGGACGATAACTGAATGAGTTCAGTTATGGCGCGTGAAACCGGTCACGTCGTGGGGCACAGTTGAATACACAAGTCGAGGTATCGCGCTGCGAGAATGGCTGGATCGGTTGCTAGCTTGAAACCCGATGTTCACTCGCAAAACAACGCCTCGTGACCGCTGAGGTCGACGCGCATGCCACGGTTGATGGTCGGGTGGAGCGTCGTAGGCGAAACATCGAGACCGTCATCGAGGTCGTGCTCGAAATGTTTGGAGAAGATGCGCTCTTCCCCACGATTGAGCAGGTGGCAACTCGTTCTGGGCTTTCACTGCGCTCGGTGTATCGCTACTTTGCCGACCCCGGCGAACTGCTCGAAGCCGTCATCAGACACAACAATGCTCGTAGTGCCGAACTTAGTCAGTTGCACGGCATCGGGAACGGAAGCCTGCTGCTGCGCGTCGAACGTTTCATCGCAATGCGACTCCGGCTTCACGATGGAATAGGCGCGGTGTATCGCGCGACCCTCGCCAACGCCGCGCACCATGACCGCGTCGCTGAGGAACTCACCGCTGGGCGCGATGCGATGCTCGCACAATTTGAGCTGCAGTTTGCTCCTGAACTCGAGCAACGGTCTGCAGTTGACCGCAAGGCGGTGACTGCTGCAGGAGACATCTTGACGCAACTGGAATCGATCGATTACCTGCGGCGTCATCGCGGCTTGTCGGCTCAGCAGGTAGAGCAGATGCTCGTCGCAGCACTTACTTCGTTGTTTGCGTGATCGGCCTAGGCTACGCGCACAATTTTGACCGACGTGGCCCACGCGCCGACGTGTAACGAAAGAAGAATGACTATGGACGTCGTATTGACCGGAACCGGATCGCCGTTGCCAGACGCGAACCGAGCGGGGCCGTCGACACTCATCAAGGCTGGCGACACCCATCTGCTCGTCGATGCCGGTCGCGGAGTAGTCATGCGAATGGCTGCTGCGGGTTCGATGCCTGGGTTTTTGTCTGCGGTGTTGATCACCCACCTTCACAGCGATCATGTCTGTGCACTCAACGATGTCATCACCACACATTGGGTAATGACCGCCGGCAACGCCGAGCTCAACATCTACGGCCCAGTCGGAACTGCTCGATTCGTCGAGCGGCAGCTGAGCGCGCTCGAAGCCGATACCTCTTATCGTCTTGAGCACCACGATGCGTTGGCGGTCGGTCCGCAGGTCAAGGTCACCGAACTCGAACCGGGCGACGCATTTGACGTGAACGACATCGCGATCACAACGGCAGCGACCGAACATGCACCGGTTCACCCAACCATCGGTTTTCGCCTTACACACGCTGGTTCAACTGCGGCGATCGTGGGTGACAGCATTCCGTGCTCGGGTCTCGATGAACTGGCTGGTGGCGTTGATGTCTATGTGCAGACCGTGATCCGGCCCGACCTTGTCGAGCTGATTCCAAACGAATTGTTGCAGGACATTCACGACTATCACTCATCGGTGAGCGACGCGGCGAAAACAGCTGCCCGCGTCGGCGCTAAGCGCCTGGCGATGACGCACATGGTCCCTGCGCCGACCTCCGATCAGTACCCCGAATGGACAGCCATCGCTGCTGAGCACTTCGACGGCGAGATTGTCATCGGCGATGATCTGACCACCATATCGATCTGAAGTCACCAGCTCTGCTGTGAACAATTGCCAGTGCAGAGCGCAGTAACTAGGGTCGGCCGCTATGGCCAACGTCAACAATATCGCTTCGTTCCCAGGCAAGATCGGCCGTACCCTCACCGACTCCGAGGCGCACTTCGAGTCGCTGGCTCACGCGGCCGACGGGGCTCCAAACGTCGTCGTTGTGCTACTCGACGACACGGGTTTTGCGCAGTTCGGGTGCTACGGCTCAGACATCGACACGCCCAACGTCGATGCGCTCGCGGCGTCTGGATTGCAGTTTACGAACTTCCATGTGACGCCGCTGTGTTCACCGACCCGGGCATCGCTGCTGACCGGCCGATCCCAACACGCGGTGGGTATGCGGTCAGTGTCGAATCACCGCACCGGCTTCCCTCATCAGCTTGGCCACATTGCGAACAATGCGGGCACGATTGCCGAGGTGCTCAAGGCCGAGGGGTACGCCACTTTTTGCGCGGGTAAGTGGCACCTTGCTCCCACCCTCGACACGTCGGCGGCCGGGCCGTTTGATCAATGGCCGCTCGGCCGGGGTTTTGACCGCTTCTACGGATTCCTTGAGGGCGAGACCGACCAGTTTCACCCAGAACTGGTGATCGACAATCACAAGGTCGACCCGCCGGCGACCCCCGAAGACGGTTACCACCTCAGCGAAGATCTGGTTGATCAGTTGCTGTTGATGATTCGCGATTCCAAGGCAGTGCGTCCGGACCGACCGTTCTTCGCTTACCTTCCTTTTGGCGCCACTCACGCGCCGCACCAGGCGCCGCAGCCCTACCTCGACAAGTACCGCGGTCGCTTTGACGAAGGCTGGGATGTCATTCGTCAACGCTGGTTCGAGCGTCAGCTTGAGCTCGGCGTGATTCCGGCCGGAACTGTGCTTGCCCCTCGCAACGACGGGGTCGATGAGTGGGACACGCTTCCTGAAAATCAGAAGCGGTTGGCGTGTCGCCTGCAAGAGGCGTTCGCGGCGTTTCTCGATCACACCGACGACCAGATTGGGCGACTCGTCGACGGGCTGCGTGCCGCTGATCAGCTCGAGAACACGATTGTGATCGTGATGGCCGACAATGGTGCATCGCAAGAGGGCGGGCCGTTCGGGGTCATGCACGAAATGAAGTTCTTCAACGGCATTCTCGAAATGCCCGACGAGGCTGTCCAACGCATCGACCAGATCGGCGGCCCGCACAGCCACACGAACTACCCATGGGGATGGGCGCAATGCGGCAACAGCCCGTTCAAGTGGTACAAACAGAACACCCACGAGGGCGGTGTCCATGTGCCCATGGTCATGCATTGGCCAGCGGGTATCGCCGACGGCCAGCACGGCACCCAGCGCAACCAATTCGTCAACGTGTCAGACATCGTGCCCACGATCTATGAGCTGCTTGGAGTTCAGGCCCCCGCAACGCTGAACGGCCTTGAACAGCTTGCAATTACGGGTCGATCGTTTGCGTCGTTACTTGACGACGCCAACGCGCCAGCGACCAACACTGTTCAGTATTTCGAGATGTTCGGTTCGCGGGCGCTGGTTGCCCAAGATGGCGCAAGCTGGTTTAAGGCGGTCACACGACACGTGCAGAACACGCCGTACGACGAAGACCGGTGGGAGCTGTATGACCTGACGGCTGATGCATCCGAGTGCAACGATCTAGCCGAAGACCAGCCTGCCAAGCTCGAAGAGTTGATTGGACTTTGGTGGAGTGAGGCCGAGCGTCATGGCGTGCTGCCGCTCGACGATCGGGGCATCGAGTTGTTCGCTGCCCGGTTCGACGAGCATTCACCGCATCGCCCCGATCGCCGCTACGTCTATCGGCCTCCGATCTCTCCGATTCCAGCGTCGGCTTCGGCTGCGCCATCTGGTCGATCTTGGCACCTCACCGCACAGGTGCACCGAAGCGTTGGCGATGAAGGTGTCATCTGGGCTACCGGAAGCGCCAGTGCGGGCATGTCAGTCTTCGTGCAGGGCGACCGGTTAGTGGTCGATTACAACGCCTTTGACGATCACACGGTTGTCGAATCGCTCACGCCGATCCCCAGCGGTGAGTCGGTGCTTGAAGTTAAGGTTCTTCGCACCAGCCGCACGACTGGGCGGATCGAGCTTTGGGTAGATGGAGTTGCGACGGGTAGGGGCGAGCTCGCGTTCATGATGCGCATGATCTCGTCGTTGGGGTCGAGCGTCGGGTCAGACCATGGCTCGCAGGTTTCGCCGCGGTACAACGATGAGTTCGTGTTCGCAGGCGACATTCACGAGGTCGTTATCGAGCGAGGTAGCCCGTCGTCAGTCGACGCCGAAGCGACGGCACGGGCCGAGATGTCAAGGCAATAGTCGCCGAGTGGGTCCTGGCCGGGCACGTCGTAGTGACCGATCGACACGCGACGTAGGCGTGAGTTGAACCGCGACGAGTCGGTACGGTGTCTGCATGGCTGCAGTAGCGGCTCGCTCGGAGCTCTCCATTGACGGAATGACGTGCGGGGCGTGCGCGAATCGCATTCAACGTCGACTCGGTCGACTCGACGGTGTTGCCGGTGCTCAAGTGAATTTCGCCACGGGCCGAGCCTCGGTCACCCACGACGGGTCGGTCAGCGACACTCTGTTGGCTTCCGAAGTCGAAGCGCTCGGGTTCGCGATCATCGACGCCGATGCCACTGAAGAAGCCGAGCAGCGACGCGAGGCTGACCTGCAACAGCGATTGATCGTTGGAGCGATGCTCACTGTTCCGGCCATGGTTCTGTCCATGATCCCCGCACTGCACTTTGATGGGTGGAAATGGGTTGTCGCCGCGCTTGGCACACCCGTGATTCTCTGGTCGGGGTTGCGTTTCCATCAGGCTGCATTCAAGAACCTGCGCCACCGGGCGACGAATATGGACACGCTGGTGTCGATGGGCTCGCTTGCAGCGCTGGCATGGTCGACGGTGGTTCTGCTGGGCAACGTGGGCGACGGGCACATCTACTTTGAGACCGGCGCCGTCATCGTCACCTTGATCTTGCTGGGCAAGTGGTTCGAACGACGGGCAAAACGTCGTTCGGGTGACGCGATTCGTGCGCTCGCTGGTCTTGGTGCGCAGACCGCCACGCTGACAGACGGGCGAGAGATCGCACTTGACGACCTCGGGGTTGGCATGCAATTCGTGGTGCGGCCTGGGGAAAAGATTGCGACCGACGGTGTGATCATCGACGGGCTGTCGGCAGTCGATGCCTCGATGGTCACGGGTGAACCAGTTCCAGTCGAAGTCGGCCCCGGCGACACCGTCATTGGAGCGACGATCAACGCCAACGGTTCGTTAGTGGTCGAGGCCACCAAAGTCGGGGCTGATACAGCACTGGCACAGATCATTCGTTTGGTGGATCAGGCCCAGGGGAGCCGCGCCGAAGTGCAGCGACTCGCCGATCGCGTGTCCGCGATTTTTGTGCCTACAGCCATCATCATTTCGGCGCTCACGCTCGTGGCATGGCTGGTGTTCGGTGACGACACCAACGACGCGTTTACCGCGGCAGTTGCCGTGCTGATCATCGCGTGCCCGTGCGCATTGGGGCTCGCGACGCCACTCGGCATCATGGTCGGAACAGGCCGAGCCGCTCAGCTAGGTGTGATTATCAAAGGCGGCGAGGTACTCGAAGACACCAGGGCCGTCGATGCGGTGATTGTCGACAAGACGGGCACGATCACTGCTGGAAACATGTCGCTTGACTCAGTCGAGGGACCCGATCTGTCTGTCGTTGACCGAGACCGAGTGCTCAAACTGGCAGCGTCGGCCGAAGCTCGCTCGGAGCATCCGATCGCTGCTGCGGTGGCCGCATCGGTCGCGAACCTGCTCGAAGTGCAGACCTTTACGAATACTCCTGGGTCGGGCGTGACCTCGGTGGTCGATGGCACAGAAATTCGGGTTGGGCGGCGCAGCTTGTTCGACACCGTTTCACCTCAGGTCGAGGCCGCCGCTGCCGAGGCGGAACGACGGGGCGCAACTGCGGTGTTTGCAGGTCGATCGGCAACTGCAGAGATCGTGCTGGTGCTCACCGATCGGGTCAAGGAATCATCGAGAGCAGCCATCGACGCGCTGCGCAATCAGGGTCTTGAAGTCACCATGTTGACTGGCGACAATCGGCGCACGGCCGAAGCAGTCGCCGCCGCGGTCGGTATTGACCATGTCGTCGCCGAAGTCTTCCCCGGCGACAAGGCTGCGCTCGTGGCCGAGATGCAACGCAATGGCAAGCGCGTCGCGATGGTTGGTGACGGCATCAACGACGCTCCAGCCCTCGCGCAAGCAGACCTCGGCATCGCTGTTGGCACCGGTACTGACGTGGCAATCGAAGCATCTGACCTCACGATCGTCAGCGGCGATCTTCGCGCTGTTGCAGACGCGATTGCGTTGTCGCGCCGCACCTTGTCAACGATCAAGGGCAATCTGTTTTGGGCCTTTGCGTACAACGCCGCGGCAATTCCGTTGGCTGCGAGTGGCTTGTTGAACCCCATGATCGCGGCGGGGGCCATGGGACTTTCTTCGTTGTTCGTCGTATCGAACAGCCTGCGTTTGCGTCGGTTCGTTGGCTATCGAAGCCCATCACGTAATGATCAATTACTGCAACCAGTTGCTCTGGAGTCGACATGACCGAATCTGACCTAAGCCCGCCTACAACCTTTTCGGTGCTCGGCATGAACTGTCAGCACTGCGTCGACGCCGTGACTGCCGAGGTTTCCAAGGTCGACGGCGTAGCGGGCGTTGTAGTCGACCTCGACGCGCAGACGGTTGCCGTCTCAGGCGGTGAGCGCGCGGCTGTTCTCGCTGCGATCGACGAAGCTGGCTTCGACGTCGCCTGACGTCGCGACACCGATGCCTCGCGACATGTTGCCTGAATGCGTCACTGTCCAGATTCGAGACTCGTTGGCGGAGTCGTTTACAAACACCGAGATGGGGCTGGTGCGAATTGCCAGAAACCTCGACTTATCCGGGTTCTCCAACGATGAAATTGTCGCTTATTGTCGACGCGTGATCCTGAGTACGCCTGTAGACAACATTGAGGTGCGTGGAAAGAACTACTACCTCTACTCAAACGAGTTCACCGCTGTGCTCACAATCAACAGATCGAGTCGCGGCATCATCACCGCCAAGAAGTACACAGGTTGATTGCTGCAACCGGTCACCCGGTCCCGGGGCTAGAAGACGCTGTTGGTTTCCAGATCGATGATCACCGGAGCGTGGTCTGACGGCTTGGCCGGCTCAACGACCAGCGGGTCGCGGGCGTGGCGGTCGACCCACACATCTGTCACCTGACCAGCGAGCAAGGGAGAGCCGAGTGCCAAGTCGATTCGTAGACCCTTGTTCTTGGCGAACTGTGTGCCGAAATAGTTCCACCAGGTGAACATCGAGTCGCTTGGGTAGTGCGACCTTGCGAGATCAATAAATCCCAGATCGAGTGTCGCCTGCACAGCCGATCGTTCTTCGACTGTCGCGTGCTTCTTGTTCTTCCAGCGTTTCGGGTCATAAAAGTCGAGATCGTTCATTCCGACATTGAAGTCACCCGCCACTAGTGCCAAGGCGTCGACCGAGCGATCACCATTCAGTTCATCAGCAAGGTGGCCGAGCCACCGCAGCTTGAAATCGAAGTGCGGATCGTCGACGCTACGTCCGTTTGGCACATACACCGAGCGACATTGCACCCCGCCGCACCGTGCGGTGATCATGCGTGGCTCGTTGCAGGCGGGACCGTGGTCTGAGCGAAAACCGCGCACGACGTCGTCAAGCCCAACTCGGCTCAAGATCGCAACGCCATTCCAGTGATCGACCCCATGATGGGCGCATTCGTAGCCCACATCGGAAATTCGGTTGAACGGGAAGTTGTCGTCGCCACATTTCGTCTCTTGCAAAAGTGCGATGTCGACCTGTCGATCAGACAGCCAGTGTTCGAGTTGATCGATACGCGATCGGATCGAGTTGACATTCCAGGTCGCGATGCGCATGTGTTGCGCAAGCTAGCGACAATTGACGGCACTGTTGATCAGTTTTTTGGTGCCTCAGATGGATTGCGACCTCAGCGCTTCGATTGCGGCGATTGCACCGGCAGTGCGGTCAACAGGAACGAGCACGTGGTCATGGTGCGCACCGGCAATCACATTGCACGGTATTGAAGCCTCGCCGAGCGCTTTAGAAAAGGCCGCGGTGAGTCCCACCGCTTCGAGCGCTGAATGCACCCGCAGGGTGAGCCATGATGCCTGGAACTCGGGGGTAAAACCATGCTCACGAGCGACTTCGATAGGCACAACCAGACTCAAGCCCTCTGGTTCTCGAACCGTCGCGTAGGCCTGTTCGACCAGTTTGTCGCTGTCGTCGGTCACAAAGCAGAAGGTGCCGGGTTGTTGATCGACAGCGATGGTCGACAACATCTGCTGCAGGTCGGTCTCACCAGCCACGGGACGGTGCCGGCTCAGCCTCGTGGCACGTCGATCCAAGGGATGTCCTTGTCAACCCTCGGTTCGCCGGGAAGCCCGAGGACTTGCTCGCCGAGAATGTTCTTCATGACTTCGCTGGTGCCGCCCTCGATCGTGTTGGCGCGTGCCCGAAGGAATGCGTAGCCAGCGCCAGTGCCAATCATGTCGCTCGTTCCGGGGCGGCGATAGGTGTAGTCATAGTCGAGTTGGCCTGCCATGCCTTGAACATCGACCGCCTTTTCCCAAAGGTCCTGGTTCACGAATGCCATCATGGCCTTGCCGACTGAACCCTCAGGACCGGGGTTGCCGGCTTTGGCCTGTTGCGCGGCGCGCATGTTGGTAAGGCGTAGGACCTCGGCGCGAATCCAAAGCTGTGTCACGTCGTCGCGGTCGACAGCCGTCATCGAGCTCTCGTTCTTCTTGTACAGATCGACGAGATAGGAGATCGCGCCCGCCCCGCGCTTAGGGCCGCCGCCGCTGCTTCCGCTTCCGCCGATAGCAGTGCGCTCGTTCATCAATGTTGTGAGTGCCGCGCGCCAACCCTCGCCCTCGGCGCCGATGCGATGGGCGTCGGGGACACGCACGTCGGTCATGTAGACCTCGTTGAACTCGGCCTCGCCTGTGATTTGGCGTAGCGGACGCACATCGACCCCTGGCGCCTTCATGTCGAGCGCGAAGTAGGTCATGCCGCGGTGTTTGCGCACATTGGGATCGGTGCGGGTGACGAGCATGCCCCAGTCGGCGATGTGGGCAAGCGTGTTCCAGACTTTTTGGCCATTGACGATCCACTCATCGCCGTCTTTGAGTGCTTTGGTGCCCAAGCCTGCAAAGTCAGACCCGGCGCCCGGTTCAGAGAAGAGCTGACACCATTTTTCTTCACCGGTGAACATCGGACGCAAGAAGCGTTCACGCACCGCATCGTCGCCATGGGTGACGATCGTTGGGCCGGCGAGCATCATGAAGAATTGAGCGGGGTCCATCGGAGCCGCTCCGGCTTCGGCAAGACGCTTATTTACGACGCGTTGCAGCTGAGGTGCGAGCTCTAGGCCACCGTTGCCCTTGGGGTATTGCACCCAGGCCAGACCGGCATCGAATTGATGTCCGCGAAACTCCTCGTAGGTCTCGGCACTGGGATCGTGTTCGGCGAGAAGAGCGTCGAGGGCGGCCTCGACGACGGTCAGATCAGCATCACTCATTTCGCCAGTATGGCCCGCACAAGGTGCCTGACCTACATCGTCACGATTGCCTCAAGAGCGACGCTCCACGCTCGGCGTGTTTGGTAGCGGCTGCGCCCGAGTGCGCCGCGAAACTGTTCCCACGATTCGAACGATGTCAGCGAGTGGATTGTGGCAACCAGATCATCGCCGTTCGCTGGGGTTCGCAGCTGTAGCTCTCGAGCAAAGTGCACCCGGATCTGATCGACCTGGGTAGCCCGCAACCGGGCCAGCTGATCTCGTGCGGCGTCGATATGGGGCGCTCGTATTCGAATCAGCCTGCCAAATGGGGCGAGCTGTTCGTATTGGGCGAGACGAGCGTCTGTCAGCGTTGCAATTCGCTCCGAAGCGGTTCCTTTGCCAATCGGCTCGATGGCAAACGCAACGGCGTAACGCTCGAGAGCCAAGGCCGCTGCTTGTGCCCGCAGGTCGTCGACGGTGTCGAAGTAGCGGAAGAGCGAGGCCACCGACACTTGCGCCCGCTCGGCCACCTGTTCAGAACTGGGGGGAACGTGCCCTTCGCCGATTAGGTCGATCATTGCATCGAGCGCAGCCACGCGGCCACGCTCGCGCCGCGCCCGCCTGCCATCAGCTGCTACTGCGACGGGCTGTTTGGGCGACCTCACAGAAGTTGATAGTACAACTCTCAGAATCTAGCATCGAGCGGGTCGGTCATTTGAGGCCCAGTTGCATAGGAAGTTCATGAACCCCCCTTTCGCGAGAGTCGAGCCCTTGGTGCTGCATGGCGAGCGTCAGCAGCGCGGTATTTCGACGTCAGCCTCGATCGATGATGTCTGGGCAACGCTTGCAGATTTCGGAGAGATCGCGGCTTGGGCAGCAAATGTCGATCATTCGACTTTGCTCACCCACCTACCGGTAGGCGTCGGGACTAAGCGACGAATCCAATCAGGGCGCCTAGCGCTCGTTGAGACAATCGTGGCGTGGGCGCCGCCGGCGACAGGCTTGGGACCAACCTTCGAAGCCCGTCTGGCGTATTCGATCCACGGGTTGCCTGCGGTGCTGCGCTCGGTGCACAACGCCTGGCTCGTGACCGATGGTGGTCGACGTCGAACCATCGAGCTGTCGACCACCGTCGATGCAGGAGCACGCCCGCCACAGGTTGCGTTGGCTCGGCTGGTCGCGCGGCGAATAGCCCGCACATCAGACGAAATGTTGACTGGTCTGAGTTCGTACTTCGACACCAAGGACGGTTCGTCATGACTGAATCTGCTGACATGCAACCCGACGTCATCGTGATCATGACCGACGAAGAACGAGCGGCCCCGACCTATGAATCGCAGGACTTGACCGATTGGCGCCGCAGCACGCTCGCCGCCGAACGTTGGTTCACCGACAACGCGGTCAACTTTGCACGGCACTACACCGGCTCGTTGGCCTGCGTGCCGAGTCGTCCCACAATCTTCACCGGTCAATACCCCGATGTTCACGGTGTTACCCAGACCGATGGTCTTGGCAAGATGGCCGACGATTCACGTCTGCGGTGGTTGCCCGAAGGTGAAGTTCCGACCCTTGGACATTGGTTTCGGGAAGCCGGTTACGACACCCAATATCGCGGCAAGTGGCACATCAGTCATGCCGACCTGCATGGTGACTCCGGTGAAGTCCTGCGCACCAACGACAGCGCAGGCAACGTCTTGGAGCGAGGGGTCGAGGCCTATCGCAGGGCGAACCCGCTCGACGCGTATGGGTTCGATGGCTGGGTTGGGCCGGAGCCGCACGGCGGGGCGATGGCCAACTGCGGATTACGGCGAGATCCGCTGATTGCCGAGCAGTGCACTCGTTGGCTCGCGGACCGGTACACGCGTCGAGCCGCTGGCGACGCTGAGGCGCTTCGTCCGTTTCTCCTGGTCGCAAGTTTCGTCAACCCACACGACATCGTGTTG
Organism: uncultured Acidimicrobiales bacterium; assembly: GCA_937991435.1. Taxonomy (GTDB): domain Bacteria; phylum Actinomycetota; class Acidimicrobiia; order Acidimicrobiales; family UBA10347; genus UBA10347. The sequence continues at coordinate 33,488 of CALKPY010000059.1, read as the reverse complement.
TTTCCGGCATGGGTCCGTTCCGGAAGTCCCGTCGAAAGCCCCTCACCACTCGACCCGCCAACCGTTGCTCCGTCACCGACCGATGACGAAGATCTGAGAGGCAAGCCTGCAGCGCAGATCGCCTATCGAGAGTCATATCCGACCGGCTATGGCCTGGCCGCCGCGGTGAGCAGGGCCTACAAGCGCAACCTTCAGCAGTATCGCGATCTGTACTACCGGTTACATGCCGAGGTCGACGGTCCGCTCGATTTAGTTCGGCGCACAGTCACCAACAGCGGACACGACGCGGTCATCGTGCGCACCGCAGATCACGGTGATCTGCTTGGCTCACACGGTGGTCTACACCAGAAGTGGTTCACCCTGTACGACGAGGCCACACGTGTGCCGTTTTCGATTACGCGCGTCGGGTCGAATCCGACGGTCGGAGCGACTGTCACAGATGCGCCGACGTCGCATGTCGACATTGTGCCAACACTTCTCGGTGCCGCCGGAATCGACGAAGCAATCGTGGGGGCACGATTGCGCCAGCGTTTCAGTGAGGTCCACCCGCTTCCGGGGCGAAACCTTATGCCGGTTGTCGCTGCCCCTGCACAGGCCGACCGTGATCGCGCCGTGTATCTCATGACTCGTGACAACATGCTTGAGGGCGACTCTGGCGCGTCGGCTATGGCACGTCGATTCGGACGGGAGAAGAACCCGCCAACTCCACTGAAGATTCAGGTTGCTGCCCACGTCGGTTCGAACTTCGAAGGCGTTGTCAACCGTGTCAGCGAAGTCGATGCGGTCGGCGGCGGCGGCCAGCTATGGAAGCTCGTGCGTACGTTCGATGACCCAGACACCTGGACCCAACCCGGCCAACGACACTTGGCGGCGACGGGACCGAGCGGTGAGAGCTATCGAACCGAACCGCTGCCAGACGAGTGGGAGCTCTACAACCTTGACGATGATCCCATCGAAGCGGTCAACCGTTGGCGTGACCCAGCGTCCGTTGCGGTCTTTGACCATCTGCAAAAAGTTCTGAACTCGGAAAGGCATCGATCGATCGCCAAACGAAACGAGCCATGGCCTTACGTCGAACGCGTCGCGTCGACCGGTCCGGCAAGTGTCAAACCGCGCCCCCCGGCGTTGTTGGCCCGACGAGCCTTGCAGCGGCTGGGTCTTCACCCTGAAGATGATTCGACCTTCGTGTCGGAATCGCTTGTTGGTCGACGGGCTCTCGTCGTGTGTACCAATCACGGGTGGCTCGAGATTGGGAAACCGACAGGCGTGTTCGCCAGCGAGATGACGGTGCCGTATTACGCATTTGATGATGCAGGAATGTCCGTCGACTTGGCCAGTCCCCTCGGCGGTCTGGTTCCCGTAGATCCTCAGTCGCTGCGCCCACCAGTTCGTTGCGCTGCCGATGATCGTTTTCTTGCCGACGAGACATTTCGGTCAAAGGTAGACACGTCGCGTGCAGTCGGCGATCTCGTCATCGACGAATACGACATTGTCTATCTCGCAGGCGGCTGGGGAGCAGCATTTGATTTCGCGACATCGATGCCCCTTGCCACGCAGATCACGAGAGCAAATGAACTCAATCGGGTGATCGGTGGTGTCTGTCACGGTCCTCTTGGTTTGTGTGGTGCCAAGGCAGCCGACGGGTCAGATCTGGTCAACGGGCGACGAGTTACAGCGGTCACCGACAAGCAAGTGCGCGAACTCGGCATCGAATCGACACCCAAGCACCCCGAGACCGAGCTGCGGCGTGCCGGAGCGCTCTTTGAGAGCGCTACGCGCTTCCGTGATCCGTTGGCCAACCACTGGGTCGTTGACGGCAACCTGATCACAGGTCAGAACCAAAATGCCGCACCGATGGTGGCACGCGAAATGCTTCAACTCGCTGCTGCCAACCTCAAGGTAGTGGCGCTGTGATGCGGCGAGGCTACGCCTTTGCGCGTCGGAGTCGGTCGAGTTCGTTGACGAGTCGGTCGATCTCGTCGATTGAGTTATAGGTGTGGGGCGCAGCGCGCATCATGTGAGGAAGCTGGCGGCGTTGCGTATCGATGAGCGTGCTCGATGGGCCGGTCATGCCGATACTGATCCCTGACTCACGCAGCGAGGTCACGGCATCGCTGCCGTCAACGCCGTCGATAGCGAAGCTGACGATTGCGCAGGGGTTGGCGCCAAGGTCGTAGACCGCTGCACCGTCGATGCCACGTATGCCGTCTCGGAGTCTGCTGGCCAATCCCCACGTGTGCTCGCGTATTGCTTCGAGGCCGAGTTCGAGCGCGAAATCGACAGATGCGCCAAGACCCGCCCGGAGTGCGTAGGAGTTCTCCCAGGTTTCGAAGCGTCTGGCGTCGCCTCGCAATGTGTACGAATCGAGTGCGGTCCACTCGGCGCCGAAGTGATCGATCATCGCCGGATGTAGGTCTTCAAGCAGTTCTTGACGAACGTACAAAAAGCCAGTGCCCCGGGGCCCGCGAAGAAACTTGCGACCTGTCGCCGACAAGAAGTCGCAACCTAATTCGTGAACGTCGACCGGCATCTGGCCAATGGCCTGGCAAGCATCAAGCAGGTAAAGAGCTCCGTTCTGTCTGGCTAGACGACCAACCTCGGCCGCAGGATTAACGAGCCCACCGTTGGTTGGCACCCAGGTCAGGGCGACCAGACGCGCCGGGGTCGTGAGCATCGATGCCAGAGCGTCGAGGTCGATAGCCCCTGAACTGTCGCTTGGCACGATCTCAACAATGATTCCGTCGCGATCTTGGCGGTGCAGCATCGCAACATGGTTGGCTGCGTAGTCGGCCTCGCAGGTCAGCACCCGATCGCCGGGTCTCATCGGCACCGCGTAAAACGCATGGCACCACGCGGCGGTTGCATGCTCGAGCAATGCGATTTCAGTTGGGTGGGCATTGATGAGCTGCGCGACTGATGCGTAGACACCTTCGAGCACTGCTTGTTGCCTGGCCGCAGCTTCGTAGCCACCGATTTCTGCTTCGAGGTTGAGATGGTCGGTCACAGCGTCGATCACGGGTTGGGGCATCAGGGCAGCGCCACACGCGAGCAGGTGAGTGCCGTGCTTGGTTCCGGGTGTCAGCGAACGAACCAGGTCGACATCTATTGCGGTCATGGACACAACCCTACGATTGGCTTGGTGAGCATCGAAACTGTTGCCGGATACTGCTCTGGCCTCAATCGGTTGAGCTCGGCGGCAGCGTCGCTCTACCCGCCTCGTCGGCGGGGGCTCGGCCAACCTCAGTGGTGGTGACCCGGGTTGGCGGCGAACGAACGACCGTGTGGTCAGCCAGTGGCGTCGAGGTCGGCGATCACGCCACGCCGAAAAACGCATTGGCCGTAGGTTGCGACTGGCCGCAAGCGGTTGAGATCTGCTCAGTCGACTGAAGTTACCTCGACGAAGTCGGTTGTTCGCCGCTGGAAAAAGCTTCGAACTCGACCGGGTCGTGGGCGCAGAACACCGAAACGTTGTCGTGCTTCAGGGCTAATTCCCTGAGCCGATCATGGTTGGTGTGCCTAAGGCCCTTGACTACTTCAGCCATGCCCTCAAACAGTTTTAGTCCGAGTGGGACTTTGCCATTCGTGGCGACACTACTTCGGTGGAAATAGGCGTCGCCAGCGTGGAGAAGCCAGTTGTTCCCTTCGCCTTGTACTGCCACACCACATTGTCCAGGGGTATGGCCTGCGAGCGGGACCAGCAGGATCTCTTCGGGAAGTCCGCGCAGTGATCGAACTGCTTCGAAGTCAAACCAGGACTCGCCAGCCTCTTCGTACAGTTCCCATGCGATGTGGTCATTCCACTGGTGGGTTCGATATCGACGTTTCGAATCAGCGGTTGCCTGCCCTTTTGCTGTTTCGTATTCAGTTTTGTGCACGTGCACTGTCGCCTTTGGGAAGTCTGCAATGCCACCGGCATGGTCCAAATCAAGGTGTGTCGGCACGATGTGGCGCACGTCGTCCGGGTCAAAGCCAAGGGCTTTTATCTGAGCGAGAGCGGTCTGCTGTTCGTCGTATGCGGGTTTGTTAAATAGGTCGTAGGCCTTGCCGAAACGGCCGGGGTGGTCTATGTCGTGTTGACCGATTCCTGTGTCAACTAGCACAAGGCCGCGTTCGGTTTCAATCAGCAGGCAGTGACATACCAAGTGACCTCTTTTGACGTAACTCCCGGTGCCGCTGATGAGTCTTTCGAACAGCGGGCACAAGCTTCCGCAGTTGAGATGATGGACAATCATGGTGCTTCGCTCCAGCGGTTCGACGGACGCAACGAGGGTTTTGTACAACGCAGTTCAAAATTACAAACCCGGTAGTCGTTTTGCAACTCAGGCGCGTTGGTAGCTGAAACGGGCGCCGCCAGAACCTCGAAATCTCATGCGTAGAATGATGGTCATATGGCTGCGAGCCGGAAGCCCCGAGGAAGACCACGCACCTTCGCCACGGAGCAGCTGTTGCCAGTTCTCGTTGAGGTCTTTGCCTCCAAGGGCTACACGGGCGTCGCTCTGCAAGACATCACCGAACTCACCGGAATTAACCGGTCTTCTCTCTACAACACCTTCGGTTCCAAAGATGAGCTTTTCAAGCTTGTGCTTCAGCACTACGTGGAGCAGCGATCGAGCACTGTGCTCGTGGTTCTCGAGCATGGAACCGCTGGACTTTCAGACATCGTGGATTTCGTGAGGGACAGCATTGATCACATGACCGGGCCCGGTCGCAACGTCGGCTGCCTTCTCGCAAACACCACAGCTGATCTTGACCCCGAAAATCCGCTTGTTGGTTCTTTGATCGATGAGTTCCACACGTCACTTCGCGATGCGCTGAGCTTTCCGTTGCGGCGCTCGGTCGAATTGGGCGAGATCGACGCGGCCATGATCGACGTGTACAGCAACGCGATCTCGCTGTCGATCTACGCCATTGTCTTGGCAATTCGAGCACAGATGCCACAGCCAAAACTCGAGCGCCAGGTCGCGCTGCTCGTAGCGTTGATCGAGAGTTGGCGAATCTAAACCCGGTGCAATCGCAAGCGGTGCTTAGCCAACGGCTGCTGACCAGCGCTCCTTGTTGGCGGCCGACGCGTAGCTTGCATGGATCGAGTTCTGAGCAAGCCGTTTGATGCCTGCGAGGTCAAGATTGCACCAGTCCCACGCACGGTGGTAGTCGTCGAGAAGCGTGGTCTGGAACATGGGCGGATCGTCGGTGCCAATAGTGACCGTGATTCCCGCGTCGAGCATTGCGGGCAACGGATGCGCTTCGGCTGAGGCGACGGCGTTGAGAGCCAGGTTCGACCCAGGGCATACGTCGCACGGAATCCCGCGCTCGACGAGCATTGCTACTACCTCGGGATCCGACATAGCGCCGATGCCGTGTTGAATGCGCTCAGCGTTGAAATGTTCCAGCGCCCATCGCACTTCGTCAGGTCCGCCGTGCTCGCCAGCGTGCGACACAGCAGGAACCCCATGCGAGCGGGCGCAGTCGAAGATGGAAGCGAAGTCGTCGGTGCGCCACGTATCTGCGGGCCCACCCATGCCGATCGCGACGACATGGTCGAGCGAGTGTGCAAAGACCTGATCCATGGCTTCGGCGCAGGCTGCGGCCGGCAAATGAGGCGAAATATCGGGAATCAGTCCCCAGGAAATGCCGGTTCGCTCAGCGGCGCGAGAGCAACCATCGACGATGGCATCGTGGACTGGAGCCCACACCTTTTTGTTCTCGACAATGTGGCCGGTCGCAGAGATATGGAACTCGACGTGCACGACCCCCTGGTCGTGCGCTGATTGCAGATAGCGGTCGGCGACCAGTGCGAAGTCTTCTTGGTCTCGTAGCAGGCCAAGCACCGTGAAGTAGCGCTCCAAGAACATTGGGAACCCGTCAAATCGGTACCAATCCGCGACGGCTGCCTCGTCGGCGGCCGGTGGCGGTTCGCCGTGACGCTCGCAGAGAGCAAGCACGGTTGCCGGATCCACCGTGCCCTCAAGGTGAACATGCAGCTCAGCTTTGGGCATGGCTCGCACTGCTGCGAGCGGAAATTCTGGAGTGGTCATGGCGCGAATCGCCACGCTTGGAGCTCAGATCGGTAGGGGTAGTCGAAGTGCTGCCCAACGGCTTCGGCGATGGTGCGAACTTCGTGAAGTACTGACTCTCGAATGTGGTCGTCGAGGGCAGCAATGAAGCTTGTTGAAAGCGTGCGATCGACGACGCCACTGGGTGTGGTTGGCTGCGGGTTTGGGGTGACCCAGTCATCGACCAAGGCAAACCGGTTGTCGGCCTCGATGGCCCGTCGCCATTGCATCGTGTGATGTCGGGGTGTATCACCGGCGTGGCGCTCCAAGACCTTGGTGACCTGCGCCACCCAAGGAACAGTTTCGTCGCGCACGTTCCACAAGCAGACGACGGAACCGCCGGGCCGAATCACGCGAGCGATTTCGTCGAGCGTCGCGGGGTAGTCGAACCAATGGAATGCCTGGCCAACGATCAAGGTGTCGACCGACGAAGGGTCGAGATGGGTCGATTCGGCGTTTCCGTCTCGAATGTCGAGACCAGGCAGCCGTTCCCGCAGTTTTTCGCGCATTGAAGCAACCGGCTCGATCGCTATTGGTACGACTCCGGCAGCGACCAACTGGGCGGTCAAGATGCCTGTGCCAGCACCGAGCTCGGCAACAAACCCACCGACATGTTCGCGGACGCAACGATCAACAATCGCCGGGTGATACGTGGGCCGGGAGACCGCGTAGACATCAGCCTGCCGTTGAAAGCCGATGCTCGCTGCACTGTGCAGATCGTCAGACGTTGCCACAAAACGAGCCTAGGTCTCTTGGCCTATGAGCCACTCACTTTCTGTGTTCTTGGTTACAATCTACGCAAGCTTGAAAATATGGAATTCCTGAAACCTTAAGGTCCCAAACATGTTTCGAGCACAACGTTGCTGCACGGTCGTTTTCGTAGGTCTGGCTCTTATCGCTGGCATTGCGATGGCGTTCGGTCCACCAGCAAGTGGCCAAGGCGGCGACATAGCGCTTGTCGGCGGCACGATCACGATCAACAAGACGGTGGTTGGCATCGCTGGTTGCGAAGCACAGCCGACTTCGACGGCAGTGGCACCGACCTCAACGCAGGTGCCACCTACTGCGACGGCAGTGGCACCGACTGCGACGCCCGCTCCGGAGATCACCGTGATTGTGGACCCCGAGCCGTCGACGCCGACTCCGGTGATCACCGTCGGTCCGGCGACGCCAGTGGCACCGACCTCAACGCCCGCTCCGGAGATCACCGTAATTGTGGACCCCGAGCCATCGACGCCGACTCCGGTGATCACCGTCGGTCCGGCGACGCCGGTGGAGGTTTCCACGGTTGGGCCGCCGACAGCGACCCCAACAGTGATCATCGTGATTGTGGACCCCGAGCCGTCGACGCCGACTCCGGTGATTACGGTCGGTCCGGCGACGCCAGTGCCCGAAGCAGCGGTGCTCGAATACGACGCGATCTCGATCTCGGAACCTGACCCTCCGGAGACAAGTGAACCCGAGGCTGGTCCATGTTCAATCGACAATGTGCCGATCGTGTTCGACTTCAGTGTCGACTGCGTAAATGACAACTACGACGCGGTCATTCAAGTACCGGCGTGGGCGGGGACAGCCGACTATGAGCTGAACGCACCCAATGATTGCATTGTTTCAGAGGTGGTGTCTGAGGATTGGGTACTGTCGACGCCGAATGACGTCGTGTGCAACCTGACCTACACCGAGACCGAGTGCGTGGTGGACTTCACGAACACCTACGCACCAGCCTCACAAGATGACACTGGGATCGTATTTGTCACCAAATATGTTGCCGACGGGGATCAACCCAATGAAGCTTTTGGGTTCACGATTACGTGTGATGACGGTCAGGCGTTTGAAGCTGCGTTGTGGCCTGGTGAAACCTGGAGCTACGACGCCCTGGCTGTTGGAACATCTTGTGCGGTTACTGAAGACGTGCCGGAGGGTTGGACCCTGGTATCTCCGCCAAACGGATCGACGGTTGATTCGTGTACGACCGGTCCTCTCGTGCGATTCGACCCTGAGGTTTGCACTCTGAGGTTCGAAAATGAGCTCGGAACCGGATTCACGTCGACGACTCCGACCCCCGGCGCGAGTGTGACACCTGGTCCAAGTGTGACTGCGAGTCCGACTTCGACGGTGGTTGCGACTGTGACGCCTGATCCGAGTGTTACTGCGAGTCCGACTTCGACGGTGGGTGCGACTGTGACGCCGGATCCGAATGCGACTGCAAGTCCGACTTCGATGGTGTCGCCCAGCGTAACTGCGGTGGTGAATACAACGCCAGCGACGAGCACGCCGGTTTACGCAGGCTCCTACGACTACTCCGGTCCCTACTCGTCTTCGCCCAGCACGAGGGCTCCGGCAGCTCAGACAACTGATCGTTCAGTATCGGGTCGGACCACGCTTGCATTGACCGGCAGCGAAATCGAAGGCCTGGCTGCCGCAAGCTTTGGCCTCTTGCTGGTTGGCGGCGGCCTGGTCCTCGTTGCCCGCATCTCGCGGCGCCAAACTCGCTGAATTCGACATGACCTGAACGTTGGCTTGAGTCAACCCTTTTTGAGGGTTGACTCAGCCGGTGTACCGCTTGGCAATCTCAACAGCGCGTCGATAGCCGATGTGCAGGTCGAGGTCGTCAAGCTCGGGCTCGGTCGCGATACGCACGCGGTCGTGTTCGTCGCTGATGACCACGTCGGACATCGCGATATGTGCAGTTGCAGCAAAGCAAACAATAACGACACGCCTACCCGGTATGACCTCGAACAACCATGAACCGCACAATTCTTTTACGTCCACGCTTACGCCAAGCTCTTCTAGGCATTCTCGGCGAACCGTGTCTTTGAGCGATGAGTCTGTGACGTCGATTCGTCCGCCAGGCAGTTCCCATTGCTTTCGATCGTTTCGAAGCACTACCCAGCCACCGGGGGCGCGAAGGGCCGCTTTGACCGACACCGCCGGTTCGTCGCATGGTGGTGTACCCACGCTGAAATCATAGAGCAGGGCTGCAGGACGAGTCGTAAGCGGCCAACAACCGAAGCGGCTAACACTGTAAGGTGGGGCCATGGTCAAGACCGAACGGCAGCCGCTTTCTCGCGACCGAATCGCCGCTGCCGCGGTTGCGTTCATCGATGAAAACGGCATCGCTGGCTTAAGCATGCGCAAATTGGGTGCCGAACTCAGCGTCGAGGCCATGTCGCTGTACAACTACGTATCGAACAAGGAAGACCTGCTCGATGCCGCGTCAGATGTGATTCTCGATGAACTGCTCGCGGAGGCAACGATAGAACCGTCGACACCTTTCGCTCAAGGAGTACGGCAGCTGTGCGAGTCATTTCGCGCAGCGGGCGAACGTCACCCGCGGTCAATGGAGTTGATCTATGACCGTCCGCTGAACTCACTGCGTGGCCTCGAGTATCTGCAGGTTTGCTACGACGTTTTCGGCAAAGTTGCCAACGATCCTGACCAGGCAGCCTTGGCCTTTAGCGCCGCTGCGAGCATGATTACTGGATACGTGCGTCATGAGGCAACGGTGATCGCAGCGCTCGCCGATTTGTCATTTGAAGACGTCGTGGCACCGGCGTCGTTGGCCAACGCCATCGAGCTACGTCGCTCGTGTGTTGTGCAGACCGAAGGCGAGCGTTTCGAGGTCGTGCTCGATGTCTTGATTGCGGGACTTGAGAGTCGCTTCGCCCGCTAAGACAGCACGAACATTGCACGAGGCTGACGCGGCCTAGTTCTGCGCGCAACTGAACCCGTATTTCTGCGGGTTCAGGTGTGGGTGCCTGCACCCTGAGCGAACTCCTGTGTCGGCTGTGACGCATGCGACATCGTGCACCGAAGGAGCCGGTTGACAGCGTAAGTTTACGGTGTATGGTTTTGGGCATACACCGTATGTTGCCCTTGGGGCGAGCCGATCAAACCGGAGGTTGCGTAATGCTCACCAAACTTGGAACGTTCATCATCGAGCGCCGGCGGGCGGTGATTGCGGCGTGGGGCATCTTCGTGGTTGCGGCGATCGTGCTCGGCGGCGGGGTGGCCGCTGACCTTGTCACCGACCCGGGTGGCATTCGAGGAAGCGAGTCGGAGAGCGTCGACGAGCAACTGGCAGCGATGGGCTTGTCCGACCCGTCACTCGTCGCGGCCGTTGATGGTCTTTCCGTTGAGTCACCGCAACTGCAACAACAAGTCACTGCCGCGACCGCTGAACTGCGTCGAATCGACGGCGTTGTCGGGGTTGTTGACCGCTTCTCGGTGGCAGACGACAGCTTGACGTCTGCTGACGGCGAAGCCACGTTGATCGCGATCTGGGTCGATCCCAGCTTTGACGAAAGCGAAACCGATGACGTCGTGCACGCGGCCGAGGAGCGGGTGCGGGAGATCGATGCGCCAAGGGTGCTCGTCGGGGGTGCGGCGTTGCTCGAAATTGAATCGGTTGAACAGAACGAAAGCGACCTTCAACGCGCCGAACTGTTGTCACTACCCCTCGTACTTTTCGTACTGTTCTTGATCTTTGGCGGGCTACTCGCGGCTTCGCTCCCGCTCATGGTGGCCGCAGTCGCTGTACCCGGAACGCTCGTGGTGTTGACCATCGCGGCCCAATTCACCGAACTCTCGGTGTTCGCGCTCAATGCTGCCACCATGTTGGGACTGGGTCTTTCAGTCGACTACGCGCTGCTGGTCGTGAGCCGCTTCCGGACCGAACGCTCTGACGGTCTGGCAGTTGCGCCCGCAGTGCTTCGCACGGTTGAGTCGGCGGGGCGCACCGTCTTGTTCAGTGGTCTAACGGTTGCAGTTTCGCTGCTCGGGTTCTTGTTGTTTGACAATATGGTGTTCACCTCGATCGGCATTGGCGGCATTGGCGTCGTGCTGTTGTCAATGGGAGCTGCGATCACGCTGCTGCCCGCAGTACTCGCTGCAATTGGTCACCGCCTTTCGGTCCCTGAACCGAATAGCGCCGAATCGGGCTGGTTCGGACGCATCGCCACGCTCGTCCAAAAACGAGCGCTCGCTGTTGCTGTCGTAGTCACCGTTGTTCTGCTCGCACTCGGGTCGCCGTTTCTCGGTGCGCGGCTGCAAGTTCCGGGTGCTGAAGGGCTGCCTGAGAGCCTCGAAACCCGTCAACTTTTCGATCTTCGCGAAGCCCGATTCGACGCCGGCGGTGACGACCCAATCGTGGTCGTGGCAACAGGGACCGACGCGGAACTCGCTCAGGTCCAGTCTTCGGTCGAGGCACTCGATGGGGTGCGAGCTATCGCTCCTCGTCGGGGTGCTCCCGCCGGAAACTTGGTCCTTGACGTCGTAGCCGACGGCCCTGCGCAGGGCCCAGGTGCCGAAGCTCTTGTCGCAAAACTGAGGTCAATGGATACGGCATCTGGTGAGGTCGTCGTCGGTGGTGCCGCAGCAATGCTCGTCGACGGCAAAGATTCTCTGTTTGGACGGTTGCCGTTTGCGATTGCGGCAATGGCGCTGTCAACTCTCGTGCTGTTGTTTTTGCTCACGGGGTCAGTGCTGATCCCGATCAAGGCGATGGTGATGAATGCCTTATCGCTTACTGCCACCTTTGGGGTGCTCGTCTGGGGCTTCCAGAACGGGGCATTGTCGGGACTGCTCGGCTTTGAAGAGGTGGGATATCTCACCTTATGGGCGCCGTTTCTCATCTTCTTTCTGGCCTTTGGGTTGAGCATGGATTACGAGGTGTTCCTGCTCAGTCGTATCGCCGAGATTCATGACGAACTCGTTGCCGAAGATCACCCTCACGCAAACGACGAAGCCGTTCGTCGGGGCCTTGTCGCCACGGGGCGGATTATCACGTCTGCTGCAGCCCTGATTGCGATCGTCTTCTTCTCGTTTGCCACGGCGGCCACTGTCGAGATCAAAGCACTCGGTGTCGGCCTCGCTCTGGCCGTTATTCTCGATGCCACAATTGTTCGCTTGCTGCTCGTGCCCGCAACTATGCGTCTGATGGGCGAGTGGAACTGGTGGGCACCAGCACCGCTGCGCCGGCTCCACCAGCGGTTCGGCATCAGCGAAAGCGGAGAGCATGGGCCTGGCCATCAATCGATTGACGACAACAGCTACTCGCAACGCGGGCTCACCGAAAATCCTGACGGCAATGTAGAACGAGTGCTCGTCGACGTCTGAAGTTCTTGTCGTCGGAGTCTGGGCCATGCACTTCAAAACATCGAGGTGTGCGGAACCAGTCGCAGGTCAGCGTCGTCATAACGATGACGCTGACCTGAGGGGCATGAGATGAACGAGCGCAAGAAGACACATCACAAACACCACCGGGCCGCGGTACCTATGCGAGCTATCGCCATTGTTCTTGGCCTGCTGGGCTTGATCGGAGCGGCGTGCGGCTCGCACGACGACGCCCAGTCCCGGGCGGATACCGCCACGTCGCTTAACCAGGGCGTTGGCGATGCGGTTGCGGACTCATTCGACGTCGGCGTCGATGCGATCGACTTCGAATCGGCAGCCACCCGGGTGGGCACCGACGAGATGGCTGAAGCGGAGATGGCTGAAGCGGAGATGGCCGAAGACGACAGCGACACAGCAGGTGCGTTTGGAGGCTCGGCCGTGCCGGTCGGCGCGCAGCTGCCCGATATCGGCCGAGACATCATCTACACGGCGCAAATCGACCTGGCGGCGACCGACCTGAGCGCCGCAACTCGCGACGCCGTCGAAGCTGTTCAGTCGCGAGGAGGCTTTTTGTTCTCTCAAAACACCGTTGGCGGTGTCGGAGGCGCCAGTCGGCTGGTGTTCAAGATCTTCCCGGAACAATTCCAAGCGGCCCTCGATGATCTTGGTTCGCTCGGATCGGTTCGATCGCAATCGATCAGCGCCGAAGATGTCAGTGCGTTAGTCGTTGATCTACAAAGCCGAATCAACACAGCCGAAGCCAGCGTGACGAGGCTTCGCGATCTTCTCGACGGTGCCGCCACGATCGACAACATCGCTCAGATCGAAAATCAGCTGCTCGCTCGCGAGACTGCGCTCGAACAGCTGCGCGGCCAGCTGCGCAGCGTGCAAGGTCGTGTCGACCTCGCCACTATCACGGTGACGATCTCTGAGATCCGTAATCAGCCTCGTCTGCAACTTTCGACCCGCATACTCGGAGAACACGATGGTGGATTCGCATGCACCAACACGTCGACCTGGCGTCGCGCCGTCGAAGGCGATCCAATCACGTTTTGTGTCGAGATTGGTAACTCTGGCGACACGGTGTTGACCGATCTGCGATTCGTCGACGCTGTGCTCGGCGCTCAAGTGAACGACATGATCGTGGTCGAAGGTGACCCCTCGGCGATCAACGTCGGTGATCGACTGCTTCTCGCCTATGAGATCGAAGCAGGCGACTCGCTCAACGAGCGAATTCAGGTGCAGGCAACAGGCCGTGACCTACAGGGCAACGCACTTGATGATGAGGTGACCGGTGTGTCGACCCTTCGGTTGGTTGTCGACGAACGCGACGGCCGACCAGGGTTTGGTGAGACGCTCCGCTCGAGTTGGAATGGCCTCACGGCCACCGTGACTTGGGCTGGTCTGATTCTCGTGGGACTCGCCCCGTTCTTGATCGTTGCGCTGGCGCTTGCCTGGCCAGCGCGTTGGGCACTGGCTCGCTTCCGTGCAAAGCGTCGCTCTCGCTTGAAGAATCCTGAGGGCACCACGAACGACAGTCCGCCACCGACGCGGGCATCGACGAGCGGTTCGGGTGAGCCCGGCGGTGATAGCGACGACACCGAGTGACCGCGGTGGCGTTGCGCCCGCTCGTGTGTATGTGTGAGCCTCTATTGTCGACAGCGGTGCATGGCGCACAGCGAGAGCCGGGGGAGAACTATGGACAACGACGCGACGACGGTAGATGTCGATGTAATCGCAGTCGGTGCCGGCATGGCGGGACTCTATCTGCTGCACAAGATGCGCGAGCTCGGCTTCTCCGCGACGGTTCTTGAAGCTGCCGACGACGTTGGCGGCACGTGGTACTGGAATCGCTACCCCGGAGCCCGATGTGACGTCGAGAGCATCGACTATTCGTTCAGCTTCGACGAAGCGCTGCAGCAGGAGTGGGAGTGGAGCGAGCGCTACGCAACCCAGCCAGAAATCTTGCGCTACATCCAACACGTTGCCGATCGCTTCGAATTGCGTCGTGATATTCAATTCGAAACTGCCGTTGCGCACGCTGAATGGAACGACGTCGAGCGCCGTTGGCACGTGACAACCGAGACTGGCGACACAATGACCTGCCGTTGGTACGTGATGGCTACTGGTTGCCTGTCAGTGCCAAAGGCTATCGACATTGACGGTGCCGACTCATTTGCTGGCCCGACCTATGTGACGGGCCGCTGGCCGCACAGCGATGTCGACTTCACAGGCCGCCGAGTCGCCGTCATCGGCACTGGATCATCGGCCATTCAGGCGATTCCGTTGATCGCCGAACAAGCCTCGAGCGTCACGGTGTTTCAACGCACAGCCAATTACTCGATTCCAGCTCGAAATCGACCAACTGACCCCGCCGAGGTGGCGGCCGTCAAAGCCAACTATGGCGAACGCCGAGAAGCAGCTCGATGGTCGCGAGGTGGAGTGCCCCTGCCCCTGCCGATCGAACGGGTGCTCGATGTTCCAGTAGATGAACGGAATCGTCGCCTTGAGTCGGTTTGGCAAGACGGTCATCTGTTGGGAATCAGCGCGCTCTTCACCGACATAGCTGTGAACCCTGAAGCCAACGAAGCTGTGGCCGAGTTCGTACGCAACAAGGTGCGCGGCATTGTGACCGATCCGGTAACTGCTGAACTCCTGTGCGCCAAAGAGTTCCCGATTTTCACGAAACGTCTCTGCCTCGACACGAATTACTACGAGACCTTCAATCACGCCCATGTTCGACTTGTTGACCTGCGCTCGGAACCCATTTCGTCGATAAGCGAATCAGGGGTGCACACAAGCGAGCGCTCTTTCGAGGTCGACGACATCGTGTTTGCGACGGGCTTCGATGCAATGACCGGTGCCATCGTCGCGGTTGACATCAAGGGGCGAAACGGCATCGAGCTCCGCGACGTGTGGGCTGACGGTCCAAAAACCTATTTGGGTCTCACGATTCCCGAGTTCCCCAATCTGTTCATGATCACCGGACCTCAGAGCCCGTCGGTGTTGTCGAACATGATGGTGTCGATCGAGCAGCATGTTGAATGGATTGCTGACTGTCTCGTAGCGCTCCGTGATGACGGCTTCGATGTCATTGAGGCAACCGAGACGGCTGGAGACGGCTGGAACCAGCATGCGACAGACTGCGCCGAGTTCACTCTGTTCAACCAGGCCGACTCGTGGTACATGGGAGCCAATGTTCCCGGCAAGCCTCGCGTGCTGTTGCCATACCTTGGTGGTGTCAGCACGTACCGCGAGACCTGTGACCGCGTCACCGAACAGGACTACCTCGGGTTCCGACGCTCGGGGCCTGGTGGCGAGCGCTGCAACGATGGGATCGTCAATCGGTTGCAGCCCGATGTTTCGACGATCCTCGGCTTCATGTCGCAACTCGAGCTGCCGCCGATCGACTCAATGGCACCAGACCAGGCTCGCGAGTTCATGGCCGCCTCGGCGGCAAGCCGCCCGCCAGGCCCAGAGGTAGGAGAAATCGTTGACGGCACCTACCAGGGCGCGGCGACAGACCTTGACTATCGTCTGTACCGACCAGCAACGCCGGGTCCGCATGCAGTCATGTTGTACTTCCACGGTGGCGGATGGGTGCTCGGCAGCGCCGAATCCGATGATCCGTTCTGCCGCTACTTGTGCGCGAATGGTGACGTCATCGTGGTTTCGGTGAACTATCGCCACGCGCCCGAAGCCCGCTTCCCGGCGCCGGTCGACGATGCGTGGGCCGCTTTGCAGTGGATCGGGGGTGCAGCTGCTGGCTTCGGTGGCGACCCGGATCGCATCTTGGTCGGCGGCTGGAGCGCTGGGGCCAACCTGGCAGCGGTCGTTGCGCAACGAGCGCGCGATGCTGGTGACGTCAAGATCGCAGCGCAAATGCTGATCAACCCCGCAACAGATTCTGACCTGAATCGGACGTCGTTCGTTGAGAACGCCGATGGCTATGTGCTGACCCGCAGCCTCATGACCTGGTTCTGGGATCACTACTGCGACGACGCCGATCGCGGCGACCCGCGTGCCGCTCCGTTGCGCGCCGACAGCTTGGCAGGGCTTCCGCAGGCACTCGTAGTGACTGCCGAGTTTGATCCGCTGCGCGACGAGGGCAATGCCTATGCCAACGCCCTCAACGCCGCCGGAAGCCCCGCGCAACTCCTCGAACTACGTGGGCAGATCCACACGTCGGTGACGTCGGTCGGCATGGTGCTTTCTGCCGAAAAAGCGCGAGAAGAGATCGCCGCCGTCGTGTCATCGTTCGCACGGTGAAGGGGACTCGCCCGACACCGCCCATGATTGTGACCACACGTGCCATCGCATGCCACGACTCAGATTTACTCAACGTCGCGATACTCGGGTCACCGGCGACAGCTAGTGTCGACACTATGAATGACGGAGCACGCGACGCGGAGATCCATTCGTTTCCGACCGCCCCCGACTCTGTGGGCGCGCCGGCTCCGCGGCAGTCGATGCGAGAAGCTGTCGGCGACGTTTTGCGTGATGAACGGCACGATCAAGAACGAACGCTCGCTGATGTCGCCGAGGAGGCCGCTGTTTCGCTTCCGTACCTCAGCGAGATCGAACGCGGCCGAAAAGATGTGTCGTCAGAACTACTGTCGGCCGTCTGCGACGCCCTTGGGGTCGAGATCGCGGACGTGCTCGAACGCACCGCTCGCCAATTACGAATCCATGACGGCACTGTCGTTTGCAGCGATGGGCCGAGTTGCGGCCAGCGCATGTTCATGCTGGCGGCTTGAGCCGCGCAGGACCTCGTCGACCACACCGTAGGCAACTGCGGCTTCGGCACGCAGCACGAGCGTTCGGTCGGTATCACCCCGCACCTCTGCGACCGATCGTCCAAGGTGCTCGGCGAGGAGGGCATCAGCTTCAGCGCGGGTCTGAGCTAGCTCTTCGGCTTCGAGTGCAAGGTCGCTAATGGAGCCACGGGTACTCGACGTGTGAGGTTGATGGAGCACGACGCGCCCATGCGGAAGCACCGCTCGCTTACTCTTAGTGCCACCTGCGAGCAGAATCGCGGCTGTTGAAGCCGCCTGGCCAATGCAGAGTGTGGCGACATCGCACGGCACGAATTGCATCGTGTCGTAAATCGCGAGCGAGGCACTAAATGCTCCGCCAGGCGAGTTGATGTACAGGGCAATATCGCTCTGATCCTCGGCCGCCAAATGCAGAAGTTGCGCTACGACCACATTGGCCACGCCATCATCGATGGGCGTGCCAACGAACACGATGCGTTCCGACAAGAGTCGGCTAAAGACATCCGACACCCGTTCGCCACGCTCGGTTCGTTCGATGACCGACGGGATCGTGTAGCTGCTCATGCTGCACGCCCGGCGGATGACCGGGTGAGTCCGATCTGTCTGATTGGTCGTTGCGGAACGATCTCGTCGATCGACGACACGACGCGGTCGATGAATCCGTACTCGAGCGCTTGCTGCGCATCGAACCATCGATCCCGGCCAACGTCTCGGATGACGTCATCGATCGATTGCTCGGTGTGCTTCGCGATGATCTCGCGAAGCAGGTCGAGCGTGTTCAATAGATTCGTCGCCTGGATTTCAACGTCGGCGGCAGACCCGCCAACGCCCGCAGATCCCTCGTGCATGACGACTTGTGCGTGCGGAAGTGCGAACCGCTTGCCTTTCGCTCCGCCGCAGAGCAGTACCTGACCCATGCTCGCGGCAAACCCGACTGCAACTGTTGCCACGTCATTCGGGATGAGTTGCATGGTGTCGTATACCGCCAGCCCGGCGACGACCGACCCGCCTGGCGAGTTGATGAAGAGGCAAATGTCGCTCTCGGGATCGTCGGCAGACAGCATGAGTAGTTGGCCGACCAATCGGTTGGCGCTGACATCGTTCACTTCTTCGCCGAGCATCAAGACTCGTCGGTCCATCAACCGGTCCAGCGGATTCACCTCAGGTGTGTTCATGCCGCCAGCATTGCTGGCCGAGGCGGCCTGTAGGTCCGATTCTGCTTAAGGCAGAACCAGCGGCGTCGTCGCGGTTGTCGAAGTCGACGACGCCGTCGGTTCAGATCGGGTCATCGTCTGTGGCTCGGCAAGTCGTTGCCATGAGCGCTCCACGCTCGATTCCGCCGCCCTTCACCACTCGACAGATCACACCGCCGTGGCCACGCATTGCCGCGGCAGCGCCTGGCCCAATGGCGTCGTCGAGAAGTCGACATGGCGCGGCACGGCGCACGACTTCGAGTTCTACGTCGCCAGTGACGAACCGGCTGCCGGGTTGCGTCGGAAGCAGAGGTCCGGCAACGGTGATGTTGCGGCGGGTCAAAAGAGGATCGATCGCCGCGCCGAGCTTGGCGGCCGCGGCTTCGAGCATGCTCGTCGACTGCAGGCTGACGTGACGATGCCGGCTCGCTGCGTATCGGTCGCCCTGAATGCCGCTTCCAGTGTGCACCGTGACTGCCTCGACACGTCGCATGGCTAGTCGAGTCGCCGGTGCGATCTGTAACCCGATCACGGTCCAGCCGGTCGATTCGGCCATCACGGGACCAAAGGCAGCATCGGCAACGGACTCATCAATCGCGCGTCAGGCGCCGTTGAGTTCGACGGCGGTCTCGTGCACCGCAGTCAAGATGCGGGCGTAGCCCGTGCACCGGCAGAGGTTTCCTGACAAGCCGATACGGATCTCTTCAATGGACGGCTCTGGGTTGCGGTCGAGTAAGGCATAAGCAGACATCAACATGCCCGGTGTGCAGAACCCGCATTGCACGCCGCCGGCCGACAAAATATTGCGCTGAAGAGGATGCAGTTCGTCGCCATCAGCCAGACCCTCGACGGTCGTGATCTCGCGGCCGTCTGCCTGAGCAGCCAGGTACGAGCACGAGTTGATGGGCTGACCATCGAGCAGCACCATGCAGGCGCCGCACTCGCAGTCGTCGCAGCCTTCTTTGGTGCCGGTGAGCCCGATTTCGGTGCGCAGCACACTGCATAGGTTGCGGCTGGTTTCGACCGCGACGGGCCAAGTCATACCGTTGACGGTGAGATTGATCTGCTGGCTCATTGGGCTGCTCGGGCTCATTGGGCTGCTGGGGTTCATTGGGCTGCTCCGATGCCGAGGGAACGATTGACGGGTACCGGGATCTGTTCTCCTGCAGCTCGGCGAGCTGCCGCGTCGACTGCTCGCGCAGCCATCACGCCGATCGTGTGGCGGCGATATTCGTCGGTGGCTCGCAAGTCGCTAATTGGTGTTGCCTGGTCGCGTGCCGCAGCGGCGACCGCACCGTGGAGAGCGCGGTCGGGCGCCCCGCCGATGAGATTGTCGAGGTCGCCAATTTCAATGATGACCGGCGCAACAGCGGTAAGTGCCACACGAATCGAGGTGAGTACTCCGTCGCTAAGTGTCACGGCTGCCGCAGCCCCGACGACCGCGATTTCCATCGCCCGTCGGTACTCCAGGCGAACATAGGCAGAACCGCTGCCGGGTCCGCCTGCCGGAATCACCAGCGAGGTGCACAGCTCGTCGTCTCGGGCTGAAATCTGTCCGGGCCCGGTCCAGAGGTCGCCCATGGTGACCCGGCGTGTTCCGTCGGCTGACCGAAGTTCAGCTTCGGCCCCCATCACGATCAGTGGCGCACCGGTATCCATGGCCGGTGAACCGTTCATGACGTTGCCGCCGAGGGTGCCCACATTGCGGGTGGCTGGGCTGCCGACCAGAGCGGCGGCGTCAGCAATAGCAGTGTGCCGTTCGATGATGAGACCGTCGGTCATCAAGCGTGCATGGGTGACCCCGGCGCCGATTCGGGTTTCGGAATCGGTCGAAGTCAGTTCTGCGAGTTCGGCTATGCGGTCGATGGCAACGAGTTGATCCGGTAGGGGAGCCTTGCCTTGTCGTGCGCCCACGACGAGGTCGGTGCCGCCAGCGATGGGGCGAGCACCCGAGGCGAGAAGCGCGATCGCTTGGTCGACCGAAGTGGCGATCGTAAGGGTCATGACTGATCCTGTTCGGTCGTGGTGCTCGATTGGTCGGCGGTCTGGGCACGCCAGACCCGTTCGGCAGTCATCGGAAGCTCGCGTACCCGCTGGCCGATCACCTTCGCGAGCGCGTTTGCGATGGCCCCGGCAGTGGCGACGTTGGGTGCTTCGGCCAGTCCCTTGGCTCCACGTGGGCCAGCGTTTGGTGTTGCAATCTCGACGAACTGGGTGTGGATCGACGGTGCGTCGGCGATGGTCTGCAGCTTGTATTCGAGCAGGCCCGCATTTCGCTGCCGGCCCTCATCGTCGTAGCGGGTTCCCTCGGTGAGCGCTTGCCCAACGCCCATCAACACGCCGCCTTCGACTTGTCCGTGAGCGCCCATAAGATTGATGATCGTTCCCGAGTCATGGGCGGTGTGTACTTCGGAAACTCGGACCACGCCGGTGTCGCGATCAACCGCGACTCGGGCAACGTGGCACGAGAACTGTGGCGCCAACCAGGCGCCCATTCCCTGATCGCCAATGCATGTCGATGACGTAGGTAGCTCGGGATATTCGGGCATCTCGACCGACGCGGTTCCCAGAAGCTCTGCTCCCGCGCGTTCGACGAGCTCAGTGAATGCGACCGACGCTGCCGGGGCCCCAGCCACCGATGCCTTGGACTCGGCGAGCACGATGTCTTCGGGCGCAGCTTCGAGATGATCCGCTGCGAGTTCGCGAAGTTGTGCTGCGATCTGTTGCGATGCGACCTCGACAGCTCGCCCATGGTTGAGCAACGTCTGGGACCCGCTCGCACCAGGCCCCTCGGGGGCGACAGCGGTGTCTTGGTAGACGAGCTCGATCAGTTCGGGATCAATTCCTAGTTCGTCGGCGGCGAGGTTACGCAACGTCATGACCGCCCCAGTGCCGCACTCTTGGCCGCCTGTCACGAGTTGCACCGTGCCGTCAGCATGCATCTTGGCAAATGCGCCGGCGGCCACGGCGAACGTTGGCCACCACCCCATTGACACCCCGAGTGCCTCGTCGGGACCAAGCGGTTTCTGGTCGGCGCTTGCCTGGGCCGACGCCGTGGCGAGTTCGAGGCATTCGAGCGCCCCGATCTCGTCATAGACCTGACCCATAGGGCCAACGTCACCCGTCGCGACGAGGTTGCGCCGGCGGAACTCGATCGGGTCCATATCGAGCGCTACAGCGATCTCGTCGGTGTGCGACTCGATCGCCCAGCAAGCTTGGGGTGCGGTTGGGGCCCGCACTGAGCCTGACGGTTGCCGGTTGGTGTAGACCAGGTCTGCTTCGATCTTGAGCGACCCGGTTCGGTACGGCCCGGCGACATGCATGGCGGCCAGCTGGGGGAAGAACGTGGCATCGGCCATGTAGGCGCCGTTGTCGATACCGAGCCACGCGGCGCGAGCCACGATGGTGCCGTCATGTTTCACGCCGGTCGCGACGTCGACGATCATGCCTTCGCGTCGACGATCAGGGGCGATGAACTCTTCGTAGCGGCTGAACACAAGCTTGACCGGGCGCTTCGCGACCTTGGCGAGTGCTGCGATGTGGGGCTCGAAGTGTGCGCCACACTTGCCACCGAATCCGCCGCCGAGGTGCGGCACGATGACTCGTACCCGGCTGGTTGGCAATTCGAGCGTCTCACAGATGCGGCTGCGGGCATCGAAGGGCACTTGGGTGCTGGTGTGCACGGTCAGGTGATCGCCCTGCCATTCGGCGACGACAGCGCGGGGCTCGATGGGTACGGCGTGGCTAGCGTCGGCCACATAGCGACCTGACACGACCACGTCCGCGGTGGCCATGGCGGCGTCAGCGTCGCCGCGGTGCAGCTCGGACCGCATCGCGGTGTTGCGGTCGCGAACGACATCACCACTCGTCGCGTAGGAGTCCCAGGATTCGTGCACGAGTGGTGAGTTTTCACCGAGTGCTGCTTCGATATCAGTCACCGCGGGAAGCACTTCGTAGCGCACCACAATCGCGGCCGCAGCGGCACGAGCGATCTCAGGTGTCACGGCGGCGACGGCAGCCACGACTTCGCCCTCGTATCGAACAACGTCGCGAGCGAACAACGTGCGGTCGGCGATTTCGGCACTCAGGTAGATGTCAGGAACATCGGCATCGGTGATGACTGCGACCACGCCGGACATCGCTCGCGCCGGGCTGGTGTCAAGCTCGACGATTCGCCCATGGGGAACATCGGCATATCGGAACGCAGCGTGCGCCATGCCGGTCAACGTCAGATCAGCGGTGTAACGGCCGAGGCCTGACACCTTGTCTGGGCCGTCTGCGCGTGCAAACGCCGGTATTTCTGTGAGAGACACCACAACTCCTGAGGTTCGGGCTGGGCCGGAAGCGAACGCTCAGCTTCGCGCACATTCGGCCGCTGGTCGACCTTCACCTGGGGAAATTACTTCGACGCTTTTGGAACGGCTGCGACGAGTTCGGCAACACCGTGTGCGACGATCTCGCCGACGGGCACCCCGGCGTTGTTGGTGACCGACAAGTCGTGCGCCGATGCGAGAGCACTGCGCTGAACTTCGCCTAGGCCGATGAGGATTTCGCCCATGGCTGTGGCGGTGGCGGGGTGGCTTCCGGACACGCACTTGAGCGCGATGGCGATGCCGAGATCGTGGAGCACAGCGACCCGAACTCCGTCCGCTCCAACCTTGACGTACCCGCGCCCGGTGAGGGCGGTCGTGGCCGCGGTGTCGAATCGGCCGGTGCCGGCGATGTGCCACGGGTTTGCAGCGATCGCGTCGGTGATGCGACGCTCCGAACTACCTGGCGCTGGATCGATCATCGTGGCCATGCCCCGAGCGAGGGTGCTCACACGCACGCATGGCACCGGCGCCCCGCAGCCATCGGTACCGAGCGTCAGCTTGGTTCGCGCGATATCGAATCGTTGGGCCATCGCATCAAGCACCAGAATTTGGACCGCACCGTCTGGATCGAGATAGGTCGATACGTCGGCGCCAAGGTGAGATGCAATGGTCAAGAAGCCGCAGTGCTTGCCCGAGCAATCGTGCTTTGCTGCTGTCTGACGAAACGCCCACTGTGGTGTGAGGTGGCTCTGGGCGGCCGCCATTGGTCGAGCTTGCCCGCACAGCAGGTGTGACTGGTCGAGGCCCAGCCGCTCGAGCCATGCGTCGATGGCTGCCGCATGGCCAGGCTCGCCGCTGTGGCTGGCGCTCGCGAGTGCCAGCTCAAGAGGGGAGACGTCGTAGCGATCAGCTGCGCCAGACTGCACGAGAGGAAGCGCCTGCAATGACTTGACAGACGAACGCACGGGTGTGATCCGCTCTGTATCCCCTGCTGCGACTACGGGAGTTCCATCTCGAGCCACCACCGATGCAACGACTGTGTGTTCGATCTCGGTGACGTCGGCTCGTAGTGACACAACGACGATTTGTTCCAGCTGATTCACCGGGCGAGCATGCCAGCCCGCGTTGGGTTGTAGGCCTCATTCCGGGGTGCTCTTCTTGAACAGTGGTGAGACTTACGATATATTTCAGTATTCATTGGCTCGCGTGATGCAGCCAAGAATGCCAAGATCCGAGCTTCCCCATGACAGTGCGACGACGTCGCGGGGGCCTTCATGGTTGGAATTGATCTTCTCGAAGCAGAGGACCTAGGTAACCGCCTGCGGTTGACGGGCAAGCGGGCCGGGCAGATCCATGGCGACGTGCTCGAAGCAGTCACCTTGGCCGGGTTCGCGGTGCCTGTCGGCCACCTTTTGAACGAAATCGAAGAGTTGACGGTGCGGGCCGACAATGCGTTGGATCGATCTGCAGACATCGTGCGGGGCTTCAAGATTCCATTGCAGCCTGTCGCAAAACGAAGACTGCGCAGCCAGAACCGTGGGGAGGTGCACACGAGCGATCTTCGCAAGCCTCTCAAGGGTGGGCACCGACACTGGCAGTCGTCATTTGACAACGCCGATGACCGTTACCGGGCGGTCGTCGACGCCATGATGAATGGTCAGTCACCAACAGAGGCAGGCATTGACCAACACCTTTTTCCCGGTGCTTATGTCGAGTGGCATCGTCTCAACGACGCCGTGATCGCAGGCATGATCGAGGCGGGCCAGATGTTTCACCGCGGCGAACTCGCGCTCGCCGCTATCCGAATCGACGACCTTGAGAGCGACCGCGATCGTGTCGGCGCTTCGTTTGGGCTCGACGGTAATGGCAGGCTGCCAGCGTTCGCGGCGGTCATGGCGGTCCCATCGCTCGGGTCAGACAGCGGTGAAGTCGCTGCTCAGATTTTGGCGTCGTCCGTGCACGACCTTACGGCTGATGAGTTGGTCGACCTGGCCGACTTGCTGGTCAAAAACCGTTCAAGTGCGTTGGCATTTTTCAATGAAATGGGCGCTAGAGGCGCCGCGTTGCTGCCAGATCTGTTGGTCGAGCGAGACGCCACAGAAGCGATGGCTGGGTTCGCCAACGCTCTCGCCGCAGTGTCAGGCGACGAAGACCTGAAGTTCAGCGGCGATGAATTTGTTCGAGCCGCTATCGACTACGAGCTGCCTAAAAAATCGACGCTCGATGCAGAGATACTTCTTGCGCTTGCGGTGTTCGACGCCGATTTTGTTGTCGCCGCGGCAGTCGAATCATTCAAACTCGAGCAGGTGCGACCCAACCAATGGGGCTTCTACAGCAACGTGGCCTTGCCGCCGCACCTCGCTATTGACCCTCGCATCAGTGCGTTGCACGGTGTCGCCAATGCGGGCGCCGGAGCCGAATTTGCACTTGCATTGGCAGCGAGCGGTCAACCAATGGCCTTGGTGTCAAACCAGTCGGTGGTTCTTGGAGTTGCCCCTGAGATTGTCAGCGACGCTCACGAGTATGACGCAATCGTTCGGGTGATGGCGCAGATTGGCGAGTCGAAACAGGCAACGGCGAGCGTGCTCGAGTCGTTGACAGCGAGCACGTCGAAGGGCGAGACGAGCTTCCATGACGTTCGCTACGCGGACGGGCTCGCGAACATGATCAGTGTCGCGTTGACGACTCGCCTTGTGCCAACTCTGGCGCAAGATCGAGCCATGCTGCTGAACGCAATCGATTGGGTGATCGCGAGTGGCGGGGTGTCGAAACTCGACGGCATGATGCATCGCCAGATACAGGCAGAGACCTTGGCGGTGATTGAGAGCGGGGTAGTAAGCCCAGACCTCACAGATCTCGGTGTCTTCATCGGCGAAGTCAACGGCCGTATCGACGCTGCTGAGCGCGGCGACGCGCGAAGCGAAGATGCCAGTGCAGCGTTCAAGGCAAAGGTGACGTCGGTGGTATTCGTCGGTGGCTCGTTGGCGGCCGCGTATTTGACTGCCGGTGTCGCATCTCCGGTTACCGCAGCAGTTATCAAGTATGGCGGCGCCGGCATCGCGACGACTCGAGCGGTCAGCGACAAAGACCAACCGAAAATTGTTGCCGTATTACAAGACCACCTCGCCGACGCGCTCTCCATCGAGCGAGGAATAGCAGCCACGATCACGATCACTGCAATCCAGGTGGCCACCGTCATTGATGAACAGGGCAATCTCGTCACGGTGGAACAGGTCGGCGATGATTGGCAGCTGACCGTGGGTGACAAGTCTCCGGTGACGATGGAGACGATCGAATTCGCCGATGCCAGGCAGTTCGAAGGCTGGAATCTCTGGTTTGAGAACGGGCAGGTTGATTTCGCCACCTGGATTCGAATTATGAATGAGATTACGAAGGGAATTGACCAAGGGCTTGCCAACAACATTGATGGTGACTGAGCGGCCATTGCCGAATTACCGATCGCGGGGTTAGGTTTGGATTTCCAACCAACGTTCAGGACTGATGCATGACAAAGGCAACCTCCGCGGCTGGTATTGACGTCGCCTCGGTCGATAAGGCGCTGACGACAACCCGAGCAGTTCGGTTGCGCCTCGATCTCGAGCGGCCCGTCGACCCCGACATCGTGTACGACTGCATCGACATTGCAGAGCAGGCACCGACTGGCGGCAATCAGGGAAGCCGCCGGTGGATCATTGTGACCGACCCGCGGATCAAGACGAAGCTCGCAGAGCTGTACATGCAGACCGGCGGTGAGTTCATGATCGGAGCGCGTGACAAGATTGCGGGAACCGGGCATCCGCAAGAGCGCGTGATGACTTCCGCCGCCCACCTTGCCGAACATCTTGCGCAGGTTCCGGCAATCGTGATTCCAACGATCATGGGCCGTCATGACGGCAGCGGTCGGCCTGGTTTGTTCGATTCGGTGGTGCAGTCGGTGTGGAGCTTCTGTGTGGCGCTGCGCGCTCGTGGCCTCGGTACCGCCTGGACCACGGCGATTCTGGACAAAGACGCTGAACTGCGTGAGCTTCTCGGCGTTCCCGACGGAAACACTCAGATCGCCATGATCCCAGTTGCCTGGTACACCGGCGATGACTTTCGACCAGCGCCCCGCTACCCGGCCCGTGACATAGCGTTTGTCGATCGGTATGCCCATACCTGGGAATCAGGTCCAAGCGATCCGCCGTG
Source organism: uncultured Acidimicrobiales bacterium (assembly GCA_937991435.1). Lineage (GTDB taxonomy): Bacteria > Actinomycetota > Acidimicrobiia > Acidimicrobiales > UBA10347 > UBA10347. Next base: position 6,855 of record CALKPY010000059.1, on the reverse strand, counting down.
TTTGGCCGACGGTCCGGGCACCGTCGTCGAAGTCGACCTCGCCGCGAAGCCCGACGACGTCTTCGCTCTCATCAGTGACATCAACTTTGGCGCGCCATTCAGCGAGGAGTTTGTCAAAGCTCGTTGGGCCGACGGATTTGATGGACCTGCACTCGGCGCCGAATTCGTCGGGTCCAATGTGAACACCACGATGGGCGAATGGGATGTTCGGTGCTACATCGACAGATATGTCGAAGGCAAAGAGTTTGGTTGGTGCACGAGTGACCCCGAGAATCCGGGTGCCCGTTGGTTGTTTCAGATCGAGCCGATAGCCGGCGCGACTCGGCTGCGCTATTCGCTGCGTCTCGGTCCCGGCCCATCGGGAATCAATAGCGTGATCAGCGCAATGCCCGAGAAAGAATCGCGCATCTTGTTTGGCCGCATCAACCAGCTTCGCGAGAACATGCAAAACCTCATCGATGGGGTTGAAGAAGCTCTACAAACCACAGGCTGACGATCAGGGTGATGTCCAAAAGCGAAGAAGCCGCCCTCATGGGCGGCTTCTCTGCTTTGTAGCGGCTGCTCGTCAGGAGATTGAGCCTTCGTGTTCGATGTCGGTTCTAGTTGCCGGTCGTCGGAAGCTCGATCTTCACTGTTTCGTCGGTGAAGGCATGGAGGACCGCCACGAGGGATCCGTCACCGATAGCGATGTCTGTGACCGCCCGACCTCCGGAGTACACCTGTGCCCAGTCGGTGCCGTTTGACGACCACAAGATGGAGCTGGTTCCGGCGCCGTGCATATTCGCAGCTTCGATCCATTCTTGGCCGTCGAACGAGGTGAGTTCGGCCCGGGTACTGTCGGGGTCGGGGTCAAAGAGGGTCACCTGAGAAGAAATCGACGCTTCTTGCCACGACGGGCGGTGGGCTTCGAATAGCGGCCACTCAGCTACCAGCTGGCCGCCAGGATTCAACAGTGTTGCCGGACCCCAACTCGACCAACCAGTGAAGGTCCAACCGTCTTCGTTGGTCAGGCTGAACTCTTCGCCTCTCGGATCAGCATCGAGACCTGATTCAGGAACCACGGCAGGTCGTATTTTGGGCGCGTCAGCCTGGGTGGCGGTGATTGCCCAGCCATCTTCGGTGGCTTCAATCGCCTCGAGCCACACTGGTCCGAGTGACCGGTCGAAGAACTCGGTCAGGTCGACCGAGTCCCAGTTCTCACCGTCGCTGCTGAACCGGGCCGTTGCAAAAGGGGTGTTCGCCCGTTGTCGAATCACCGGCGTTGTAGAGATGGCGACCCGCTCCTGCCCAGACGCTGCCACGGTCGAGGCGGTGGTAAACCGGTGGTCGCTCAGGGCCCAACCGTCGGATTCGGTCCATTCGGCGCCTCCCCAGGCAGCGATACCGAAGCCGTTTTCGGTTGGATAGATACCGCCGTCAAATGACCTGTTGTGAGACGCAGTCACACTTGCGATGCGTCGTGGAATCTCAAGCTCAATGAAGCTCTCGCCGGGAGCACCCCGCAGAAGCATTCGACCTTGTTTGTCGAAGAGTCCGAAGTCGAATTCTGGTTGTGGTTGCCAGTCGGAGGAGCCACAGGAGCGGAAGTAGCTTGTGCCCTTGTTGTCTGCGGTGAATCCGCATTGGTCTTTCGGCAGAGTGATACGCCACCCCCTTCCGACTACGTCGAGTTCCAACGTCACGCCACCGGCGTCACCAACGACGGCTGTGAGTTGTGGCATCGAATCGTCTGGAATAGCGGCGGCGATGGGTTGCAGGGTGGTTTCCCATTGCTCAAGGTCGCCTGACGTGGCATAGGCAACCGCCCAGCGTTGGCCTATCTCTGAGACTTCATCGCGGTCGATCGGCTCATCAAACTCGTCGACTGGTACGAGCGCGGTTGCAGCAAAAGTATTGCCGGTAGGCACCAGGAACGCGTGGGAGTACGAATCCTCGGAAAATGTCAAACCTTGGAAGACGTCGTTGTCGTTGGCCACCTGCCAGTTCTCACCGTTACGAGATGTCACCACAACGGGTTTGTATTCGTCGGAGTCGGCGTCTACCTGCCACGACACACCCGCAAACCCGGTGTCGGTCGCGATGACTTCGTTGGGCACCGGATCAGTGGTCGTACCAGTCTGCGTCGCGAACACGATTCGGTCGTCAGCGTTGTCGCCGGCGCTGGTACCCACGGCGAAAACAGCGAGAAGCCCGAGCACCACTGCGCTGGTTCCCATCAGCACCCGGTTTCGATTTGTGCGCTTGACCGCTGATGCGGTGATATCGGTGACGTCGCTAAGGCCGTCGAGGTTCCATTGGTCCGCATCGCGGGTGACCGTGGATTGCAGCATTTCGTTGAGGCTCATTGTTGGGCTTCCTTCCAGTTTTGTCCGGCGGGGGATTCGGCATTGAGATGTTGTTCGAGAGCAGCGGTGGCTCTCGCGAGGCGACTTTTGACCGTTCCCGGCGGGATCTTGAGGGCCTCAGCTGTTTCGTCGACCGACCATTCGAGGTAGATCCGGCAGGCGACTACTGCACGGTGATCAACCGAAAGTTGGGAAAGTGCGTCGTCGAGTCGGTCGTCGCGCAGCGCGAGCTCACTGGTGGCCGCTGCCAATTGCACCGGCCGATCGCGCTCTCGGCGTCGTCGGCGTTTCCATGACAGCGCCCAGTTCAGACCGACCCGATAAACCCATCCGGCAGGATCTCGATAGCTCGAAATCTTTAGCCATCGCTGGTAGGCACGAGTCATGGCTTCGTTGGCGGCGTCAGCCGCCAGTTCGCCGTCGCGCAGCGTAAACGCCAACGCTCTTGCGACTCGTTGATGGTGCTCTGCGTAGAACGCTTCGAACGAGGGAGCTTGCGTCGGTGCAGCACTGATGTCGGTGATTGCGGCGGCCCGATTCCGAGTCGCCCTGATCTCGGGTTGCTGTTCGGTCACGAACGGCACCCGTAGGTTGGTGAGAGTTGCTTCCATTGCGAAAGACACTCCCGGGCACCCATCATGGTTCCCTCATAGCAATAGAATTTTTGCAACCTGCCAACAGGTGGCGTTACGCGCAGCAGCGAACGGACCTGCACAGGCTGACTACCACGCCTGTTCGATGCGTGGTGCATTAGCAAAGATCGCCATGCGACGTCACGGAAGTAGTAACTCGCCAGCCTCGAACCGGTACACGATCGTGTCCGCAACTTCTTCGGGTGTCGATCGGGTGGTATCAACGACGTACTTTTCATATTGGGCGAGCTGGTCGAAGTCTGCATGCATTTTGCGCACCATACGTTCGAGGTCTTCTGGGTCACGTTGGTGTCCGGCATCGTTCCGAACGCGGCCGGCGGCTCGGGCCAACGAGGTGTCAAGATCAGCCCGCAACACGATGTAGTGGACGTTTGTTTCCCCCGCTGCCGATTGCACGTCTTCGAGGAACCAGGGCCCGTAGATGCCGTCGAGAATGGTTGTGTAACCCGCTGCGGCGTAGCCGGCAGCCGCTCGGGTGCTGATACGAATTACGTGGCCGTTCTGCTCGTGGGCTTGGGGAAGTGATGGGTCTTTCCAGTCGCTCCGGATATAGCGGAAGAAGTGGTCGCCTAGAACATGCGCTGTGCGGGCGAAACGGTCGGCGAGCAATGCTGCGACTGTTGTTTTGCCCGAGCCAGGGGGACCAGAGAGAACGAGAAGAGGAGCAGTCATGAACTCGACGGTAGTCAACCGTTTGTGACGGCACTGCGGTCGCGGGCCATTGCGCGATTCAATTGGTCGAAGCACGCCAACCGAACGTGACACAACGAGCCTCTACTAACGTGTGCTTCTTCATCGAAGCGGTCGAGCCGGGGGGCTGTGGCATGCGACTCCTGATCACCGGCGCTACCGGGCAGATAGGCAACGCGATTGCACTTCGCCTTGCGGCGGCACACGAGGTCGTAGGCGTCGCCCGATTCGCCGACCCAGCCGATCGCAGCGCCATGGAACGAGCCGGCGTAACCCCTGTAGCTTGCGACCTCGGTAGTGGCGATCTTTCTGCGCTTCCGGCCCGGGTCGATCACGTGTTGCACTTCGCGGCTTATCAGGCGGCCAGCAGCGACTACGACGCCGCCATTCGTATGAACGCCGAAGCGACTGGTCTGCTCATGCACCGCTACCGAGCAGCGAAGTCGATCCTGGTCGCGTCGACCTTCTCCGTCTATGACCCCCACGCCGATCCTTGGCATCAGTATGTCGAGACCGACCCGCTCGGTGAAGCTCGGCTTCAACATGCGCCGACCTATTCAGTGAGCAAAATCGGACAGGAAGCGGTCGCTCGCACCATGGCCCGCGTGCTCAAACTTCCCACCGTGATCGCGCGAATCAATGTTGCTTACGGCGATCAAAGCGGGCTTCCGTTCCACCACCTTCAGGCGATCACCCGAGGGAACAAGGTTCGCTTGCGCGCGCCCGCTCCGACCCCGTATAGCCCCATCCACCATCGCGATATGGCGGAACAGGTTTGGCCGCTTCTCGATGCCGCCCGCTCACCCGCAACGATCGTAAATTGGTGCGGTGACGAGGTCGTCACTGCTGAACAGTGGTGCGAACAGATGGCCAAATGGTCCGACCGCAGCTTCGAAATTGAACTGGACCACATTCCCGGGTCGCAACCGGGTGCGGCCGGCGACGCCACTCGCCGCAACGAGATCACCGGCCCATGCAACGTCAACTGGAAACACGGCATACGCGAACTCGTCGACGGACGAAACGCAGCGACTTAAGGCAGGGCAGCGGTAGCTGAAATCTCGACAAGCAGAGCTGGCCGGGCCATGTGCGCCTCGACGCACGCTCGTGCAGGTTGATGGCCGTCGACGACCCAGTCGTTCCAAACCTCGTTCATTGGTGCGAAATGATTGTCAATGTCGCGCAAATAGATCGTTGCGCAAAGCAGGTGGTCTTTGTTGGTTCCGGCCCGTTCGAGAAGCCCGTCAATTCGAGCCAGCGTCGATCGCATCTGCTCCTGAATGTCCGCGTCGGGGTCTTCGGCCACCTGACCCGACAGGTAGACCGTGCCGGCAGTGCCTCGGTTGACAACGATCTTGCTCGCGCGCCCTGCCGGGTCAATTCGTTCGATACTCATATGGCGAACCTAGTTCGAGCAACGAGGTTTGTTGGCAGGTGCTAGGGCGCCAACCATCCGTCGGGCAGATTGAGAGCCCCAAGGCTTACTGCTGCCTGATTGGGGTTGATGAGTACATGATGCGGCTGAGCAACCATCTCAACTACTTCGCACTCGAGTTGCAAGCGCAAGGTGGTTTCGCCTTTGGAGCTTGGGCCGCTCTTGGTCGGTGCTGGGCGATCTGCTGAGTCGCTCCGATACTGATTACAAGGGGTTGACGCCGGGTAGCAAGTCATGATGTTCAGGTCGACAATTCCGTTGTGTGAATCTGCGCTGGTTGTGACGGTGTAGGTAAACCAGTCTGCTCCGAATCCTGGGTGTGGCGGTGTGTAGCGCCATGTATCTGGCGACAAGATCGAGATGGATCCGCCTTTTGCGGTGATCGGGCCGATGATGACCGAGGTTGCTTGCACGTTCGGGTTCCAGGCGTCAGACAGGACCCAGGTCGCCACCGTGGGGTCGTCTGCTGAGAGCACCATGCTGTCGCCAAGGCACGCATCGAAGAACAGCCGATCGGTGTGGTTCGGATTGGCGACGGTCGCCTGGATCCACGCTTGTCGTGCTGCAGTCAGCTGTGTGTACTCAGACGAGTAGTAGCACGAACCGCCGGTGTGTACGCCCAACTGTACAAATCCCGCTGAACCTGTTTGCAACAGCAACGGGCCACCGCGATCGCTGCCGCATGCGTTGACGGGCAAGTCGTGCGCTGAAGGAAGCAGGACCTGTTCGGGTTCCTCATTGTCGTAAGAAATACCAGCGCAGACGATCTCGGGCATGTCGGCGATGGAACTCGTGGTGTCTCCCGAGAGCCATGCATACACGTCAAAGCAGGCCTGGTCATCGTGGACGGGAACGCTTGCCTGCTGCAGCACATCGTTGTTTCCGTGGCTTGAGGTATTTCCCCAGCCGACGATGTCAGCCCAGCCGCCGTTAGGCATGACGATGTCGGCGTCGGCCAACGTCACGGGCGCGACTCCGGTTACGGGTTGAGTGAGCCGAATGAGGGCGAGGTCGTGGTCGTTCAGACTGGGATTGTTTCGCGTGGATTCGCCGGCCAGGTTGCTGAACTGCCAGAACCAGTCTGGGTGAATGTGGGTCTCGGCGACCTTGATCAGGTCTTGGCTGGCTATGGCGCTCAGCGCGTACGGCCCGACGGCTACACCTTCGATCTCGACCTCGTAGAAGCCGTCGGCGAAGCACAGGCCGTCTGGGGTGCACCAAGTCCTGGGCTGGTGGAGACAACTCGCGGCGGTGAGCACCCACTCGGCATCGATCAGTGTTCCGGTGCATGAGTGTCGGTCGAGGCTGCCGAATAGTGGTTGGTCGTTCCACGCCACCAGTGCTTCGTGGTGGCTGGTACCGGCGCTCGGCCGCGCATAGCCCGTGGTCTGGATTGACACAAGAAAGGGCACAGCCGAGGGTGCGTCTTCACCGAAAATGATGGACTGTGGATCAGCCGTTGTGCTGTCACCGTCGGGAACAGCTCGTGACTGTGGCACCGCGGTGGTTTGTGTGACATTTTGCTTGCCGCCTTGGTTGGCATCGGCGGCTGATGGCAAGGCGATCATGGTCAGTGCACACACGACAATCACGAGGAAGCGCAAGGAGTTTCGCATTGGGGGTCCGATCACAGTTTGGAAATTTGGCTGTCTGGAAATTTGCTGGATTATGGTTGAGGTGCCCAGCGCAAGGTGCGGTTGTTACTGCTGGACAAGGGCCTTGATCTTCACGG
>CALKPY010000058.1 GCA_937991435.1 uncultured Acidimicrobiales bacterium | reverse complement strand
GCCGGACGGATCGTGATCCCGCGCTCGGTTCGTGACGCAATCGGGCTCGTGCCCGGCGAGGTCGACGTGGTCGTTGACGGTGCAAGCGTGCGGATCTCGCCGGTTGCGGGCGCCGGACTCGAGCAGGTCGACGGCCGACTGGTGATCACGGGCTCAGGGGCGAGCGTCACCGACGACGATGTCGCAGCGTTACGCGACGCGGACCATCGGTGACCACGGTCCTTGTTGACACCAGCGCCGCCGTTGCCCTCGTGCTCGGCGACCATGAACACCATGTGTCGATGCAGACGCAGGTCCAAGGACTGACGCTTGGGCTCGCGGGGCACGCGGCATTCGAGACCTACTCTGTGCTCACGCGTATGCCGCCGCCCAACCGACGTGAGCCGGCGGTGATCGCCGAGGTGTTGCGGGTCGGCTTCCCGGCCACGGTTTTCCTCTCGGCAGATGGCCAGGCTCGGCTGCACGACCTGCTGTCTGAACGGGGTCTAGCCGGAGGCCGGGTGTACGACGCGCTCGTCGGCGCTGCGGCAGCTGAAGCCAATCTGCCGTTACTCACACGAGATCGACGCGCCGTCGACACCTATCGAATGCTCGGTGTCGAAATTCGGCTCAGCGAATAGCGACGAGGGAGTACCCGCCCAGCAGCTGACGCCTGTCGAACTAGCGTTGACTCATGGCATTCAAAGGCATACCCGCTGGCGCACTCGAGTTCTACGCAGCGCTCGAAGCTGACAATTCCAAGACGTTTTGGGAAGCCAACAAGCACCGCTACGCCGAAGTCGTACGCGGCCCCGTCACCGAGCTGTGCCAACAGCTAGCCCAGTACGGCGAGTTCCGCCTGTTTCGACCGCACAACGACATGCGCTTTGCCAAGAATAAGCCGCCGTACAAGACCCACCAAGGTGCCTACACCGAGGGCGAAGGCGGCGCCGGATTCTTCGTGCAGCTCTCAGCCGAAGGGCTCATGGCCGGCACCGGCTACTACGCGATGGCCAAAGATCAGCTCGACAAGTTCCGTGCCGCGATCGTCGATGAGGCCACCGGAAGCGAGATCGAAACCATCACCGCCCAACTGGCAAAGAAGTACTCGATCGGCGCCATCAGTGAACTAAAGACGGCACCTCGTGGCTATGACAAGAATCACCCCCGTATTGAACTGCTGCGACGCAAAGGACTGATCGTGTCCCACGAGTTTGGGTGCCCGAAGTGGCTACACACCAGTCAAGTGACCAAACGCATTGACGGTCTGTGGCAGGCCGCAGCCGAGATGAACTCGTGGCTCGACACCAACGTGGGCCCCAGCGAACTCGAACCCGACGGCTTCTTCGGCTAACAAGGTCACGTCACTCGAGGGTGGCGACGTCAGTAGAGAATGTCGAGAGTGAATCGAAGGGCCCGGTCGAGGCCTGCCCGTACCGCCGAGTCGAGTGGCGGGCAGCAAGTCGAACAAATGTTCGCTTTTCGCTGATCGGTCTGATAGGCTTTGTTCACTGGCCCTCGTCGCAGGGCTCAGCTTGTCGGCAGCTCCTCGTGTTGGAACTCGCGACCTCGTTGTTCTCGAAGCTCGTACTGCTTCGTTTGGTCTCAGGTCTTAGCTATGTCGGCGATCAGTTCACATCTCAACACGGCGGTCCAGGCGTTGCAGGCTGTTGTAGCGTCATCTGCGCCAGCCGTCGGTTCGGCACTCGAAGCGGTGGAGCTACTCGAATCCGTTGAGTTGTTGCGTCGATTGGCAGGGGTGGCAGCTGTCGACGCCTTGGCCGAAGTCGAGCGCAGCGGCGCGTTCTACGACCACGGCCATGTCAGCGCAAAGGCAATGGCCACCCACGTATCGCGATCGTCGTCGCGAGACCTCGCCGGGCTCGACAAGATCCGCCGCATGCGCAGCGATTGTGAGCACTTCGATCAGGCTTTTGCTGCCGGCGAGCTGTCGGTCGATCAGGCTGCGACGCTGGGTCGCGCCTATGCAAACCCTCGCGTTCGTGCCCGACTCGTTGCCGATCAGGCTTGGTTCTTACGGCTCGCTACTCGACCATTCAAGGTCTTCGAGCGCCGAGTTGCCGACTGGGTCCGGCTTGCTGACGACGACGGCGCCGCACCTAAACCCGACCCCAGTCATGTGCAGCGCGATGTGTCGATCGTGCAAGACCACTTCTCAAAACAGTTCACGTTGCGCGGCACCTTTGGGGCGCTGCAGGGTGACAACATTCGCCGCATTCTCGACGCCTATGTCGAAGCTGAGTTTTTGGCCGATTGGGCCGATGGCGAAACAGCACATGGCGAGGCTGTGTGCCGCGACCTGTTAGCCCGTACCGACGCGCAGCGACGGGCCGATGCCTTGGAACAAGTCTTCGCCGACGCAGTGGCCAGCTCCACGCGTTCGGCGCCGGTTGAGCGTGTGCACAACATCGTGTGGTCTGCCGAATCGGTCGAAGAGCTATTCAAGCGCTTCGCAGGGGCCGATCCCAGCCCACTCGATGTAGACGCTCATAGGTGTCACGGTATCGACGGCAACCCGCTCGATGAGGGCGCAGCATTTGCTGATCTGTTGTTGTCCAAATTTCGCCGAGTCGTGCAAAACGCCCGACGAGTCACCGTTGACCTCTCTGAAACGCAGCGGTTCTACACAGGTCTTGCCCGTTTGGGTGTCATGTTGAGTTTTGATAGTTGCTATTGGCCGTGCGATATCGCCGTGAGTAAATGCCAGATCGATCACCTAAGACCGGCGGCCCGGGGCGGGCCCACGACACAAGCCAACGGCGCCCCAGCCTGCAAACACCACAACCGAACAAAGGAACGCGGATTCGTGGTCACCCGCGTCGATGGCGGCCGCATTGAAATTAGAACACCCGACGGCGCCCTTGTGCCTCAGTGACGTTGTGCCTCAGTGACCTTGTGCCTCAGTGACCTTGTAGCCCTTGAGCTTGTAGCCCTTGATCGCGAGGCTCTTAGTGCCGTCCGTCACCAACGAGCTACAGCCAGTCGATACGGCTGACGGGCCACACCCGGACAAACGCACGGCCTACAACGGTGTCGATCTCGACCGGGCCAAAAGCGCGACTGTCTTGTGAATCCGTGCGGTTGTCGCCCAAGACGAATATCGCACCTTGCGGGACGACGCACATGTCGGCAGCCGGCTGTTCCTGATCGCATCCAGGTATTCCACGTGGGTTGAGCGGGCGGGTGCTGTCCTGTCGCGAGATGTAGGTCTCTTCGACCCGAAGCTCATCGACATACACATTTCCGTCACGAAAACGAATGGTCTCTCCAGGCAGGGCGATAACACGCTTAATCAGGTCATCGGCATCGCTCGGCTGATTGGGGGGTCTCGCAAAGACGATGACCTCTCCCCGGGAGATATCGCTGAACTGGTAACTCAGGCGGTTGACGACAACGCGATCGTGCTTCTGAAGCGTCGGCAACATTGAGCCAGACGGAATGTTGTACGCCTGCGCTATGAACATGCGAACCACAAACGCGACGAGTATCGCGCCAACAAGAATTGGACCCCACTCTCGCAGCGCTCGCCCGAACGCCGAAAGGTCTTCCTCAGTTGGAGGAACCAAGTTCTCGTCGGGCACGGCCGCAGAGTACCGCTGCTTTCAAAGACATAACCCTCAGCGGTCGCGAGATCGGGGCTGCTCGGCCCTCGTCGGCAAGCCCGCTGAGCTGCAGCTAGTCCTCGTTGCCCCACAGCAAATGGGCGATTCCAAGCAACGAGCAGACCGCGCAACAGACCCGGTCTCCGAAATAGAAAACCCTCAACTCACCGAAATGGCGGCGTTCAAGCCCAGGGGTTGCCGGAGAGGTACTTCCAGCCGGCGTCGGGAAGAATCACGACGGCGGTACCGCCGTTGGTCGAGAGCTCGCGTTGTGCCGCCTCGATCACTGCGCCTGATGACGTCCCCGAAAACCAGCCCTCGAGCTTCATGGTCTCGGCGACCTTTGCTTCGGCTTCGGTTCGCGTAATGACGTAGCGGTCCTTGACTAGCCCAAGATCAGCGATCGGCGGCTGAAACGGATCATCTTGGCTGCGCATGCCTCCGATCGTGTCGCTTAGGTCTTCTTCGACCGAGTGCACCGCAATGCTTGACCAGTGCGACTTGAGGCCGCGGCTATTTCCGGTGATCGTTCCACCGGTGCCATAGGCGCACAAGAAGTGATCAGGCGGAGCGTCGAGTGGCCAATCGCGAATGATCTCCAACGCAGTGCCGAACTCGTGTGACGCGGGGTTCGCCGGGTTGCCGTACTGGTAACACATGTGGCCTTCGCCAGCATCGACAAGCTCACGTGCATGGGCAATGGCGTCGTTCGGGCCACCTTCGACATTGATAAGCGTCGCCCCATAGGCCCGAAGCAACTGCCGGCGCTCCTCAGATGCGCTCGTCGGCAGGCAGATCGCCATCGGGTTACCCTCGAGTAACGCAACACGTGCCAGGCCAATACCGGTATTGCCCGAAGTCGCTTCGATCAGCTGAGAGCCCTTGCTGAACTTGCCAGCATCGCGGTCGGCGTGGAACATCTGCCAAGCGGGACGGTCTTTGACCGAGCCGGTCGGGTTGTACCACTCAAGTTTCGCGAACAGTCGGGTGCCTGCTGGCGCCATGTTTCGTAGTTCGACCAGGGGAGTGTTACCGGGCTTCATGGCGTTGCTCAATGCCTCGTTGAGTCGGGGAGATTCGGTGCTGAGTTAAACCCTACTAACTTGGTCGACAATTGCGCGTGACAGTCGCCACTCACGCATCGATTGTCACAGTACGAATAGACCTCGTGTCATGTCACTTCTTCGCCCCCGGAAATCCGTTTCCCCGCTCATGTACGGGTAGGGGCATCAACGCTTATCAGGCGCAAGGTTCGTCGACCACGACGAGTACGTCTGAGAGTGGTTTGCGTTTGATGTCGGGAACCAACACCCCGTCGAGCGGATAACCGACCGGAAACATCACAAACGGTCGCTCGTTGTCAAGTCGACCGAGAACCCGTGTGAGAAACGCCATCGGACTTGGTGTGTGCGGAAGCGTGGCCAGCCCCATCGTGTGAATCGCGGTCACGAAGATGCCAGCGGCGATGCCGCACGACTCCTTGACGTAGTAGTTCTTGCCGCGCTCGCCTTCAGGTCGCAACTCATAACGTTGCTCGAACAGCACGACAATCCACGGGGCGATCTCAAGGAACTCCTTGTGATGATCCGTGCCGAGAGGAGCGAGCGCGTGCTGCCACTCGTCGTTCATGCGGTTGCCGAGATAGTTGACCCGCTCCTCTTCTTCGGCAGCGTTGCGAATCGCCCGCTTGACAGCAGGTGCCTGCGTGGCCACGAACGTCCACGGCTGTTTGTGAGCGCCCGACGGCGCAGTTGATGCAGCGCGTACGGCTGCTGCAATCACCGCCTTGTCGACGGGGGTGTCGGTGAACATTCGCACACTGCGGCGCCGGTCCATCTCGTCGGCAAAAGCACCGGCTCTTGCGGCGATTTCGGCACTTGATCGATGTTCGAAATCAAGCGGTACAAAGGGATGCGCCGCGGCGAGTTCCGGCGAGGGATATGGGTGCTCGTACTCAGCAGCCATCGGCTGTCAGCCCGCACCAGAACTCGAACGAACGGTCTTCGGTCGGCCACATAGGCAATGGAACCTCAAAGGTTCGGTGTAAAAATGCCGCCAGGTCAGAGTCGGCCTCGACCGTTCCGCCAACAATGCGAAGCACTGGGTTTCCGTCTGAACTGGTCGCGCCGGCTGCAACAGACAACGGCACAGCTGCATCGTTGTGAATCGGGAAGGTCGCCGGTGCGGCATCGAGACGTTGCGAAGCGAGTGCTACCCGCTCGTCGGCGCCATCGGGGCGCACACCCCAATCGGCGTGCCACATCTCATGTTCGGTGACTGCGGTAGCGATCATCGTCTGCTGAGTGCGCTTCCACCTGGCGACATCTTCGACGGGGTCGTTCCACTGCCACCACCCGTCGCCCTCGGGGACTCCCATGACCAGCAACATGCCGATCTCAAACGGAAGCATGCACCCGACCGCTTTTTCAAGATCTGCGAGTTGGCGATTGGTCAGGCCAGGCGAACGATCGCCGCCGATTCTCTCCAACGCTAGGTCGAGATAGGACTCCCAAGCCTCTTCGTCAGGGCGAGGTTCGAGAAACAGGTCGAGAGGGTCGAAATCGGCATCCACGTTGCGACCCTAGCGAGGCGCACGGCGGCGATGATGCGCAAGATCGACCGCACCAACCAAGGCTGACCGGCGGTGATAGACACGTGGCGTGACCGACTCAACCGCCTGTCCGATCTGCACAATGACTGATCTGCTCGACGGACAAGACCACCACGAGTGTGCAACGTGCGGCCACGAGTTCGCCAAGTCACATGGCACCGTCGACGCCGAACGTGTCGTGCTCGACGCCAATGGCAACGAACTGGTCACCGGTGACACGGTCACCCTGATCAAGGATCTCAAGATCACCGGCAAGTCTGGCAAGCTCAAAGCCGGATCCAAGATCAAGAACATCCGCATCGTTGACGGCGATCACGAAATCGACGGCAAGGTCGATGGGCGGTCGATGCTGGTTCGAGCGATGTTCGTCAAGAAAGCCAACTGAAGCTGAAGACAGTCAGACGCACAGGATCAGCCGTTGTCGGACTCCACAGCCGGTGGTTGCGGCGTAGCGGCGGGGTGCACGACCATCTGCGGAAACGGGATCGCGACCCCAATTTCACGCAACGCCTCGTCGACAGCGCACGCGATCTGGCTTCGAGCCGCTACTGATTCGAGTTCGTCGCTGTAGTGCCAAAAACGCAGCTCGACATCAATGCCGTGCGATCCGAAACCAATCGCCAAAGCCTCAGCGGGCGGCAGGTTCTCGTCGTTGAGTTGGCGGCGAGCAGCGCGGCCAAGAATCGAAAGCACCCGAGGAAGCTCGCACCCATACGGCACCTGAATCGGCATGATTGTGCGTCGCACAGGCTCATGGGTCCAGTTGATCAGCGGATGGGCGAGCACTGCACTGTTCGGAATATGGATCGATTCGCCGTTGTAGCTGAGCAGCACCGTCGAGGTCGTCGTGATGTCCATAACGGTTCCCTCATAACCGTTGGTCGCTACCTGATCGCCGCGGCGAAAAGGTCTTCGAGCTTGCAATATGACCGAGCCGACCACGTTGACCAGCAGCGGCTGCAAACCGACGGCAACGAAAAGAGCACCAACACCAAAGGCACCGAGCAAGGGCCCGATTTCGACCTCGAGCGCCCTCAACGTGTAGAAGGCCCCGACGGCGATCACGACGGCGACGAGAATGCGACCCGCAACATCGATGAGCTCAGCCTGGTGATCTTTGCGTTTGATCCGCCTCTTGGTCAACCGGCGAATGAGGATCGCAACCGCCACGGTCGACGCGGCAACCGCAGCGGCAGTGATCCAGTTCGACGCCGGAAGAGCGGCAATCACGGGTGCGAACATGCAGCCCCGATGGTAGTTCCTTGACGGCGCGTGCAGGTGTGGAACAATCCGGCACGTGAACCGTCACAACCATCTCGCCGCAGCCACGTGGGGTGCCGTCGTGTTCCTCGCAATCTCGGCCATGCTGTCGAGGCGACTTGCACACCGAGCGCACGCCCAAGGATCTCGAGAACTCCTGTGACCGACTTGAATGAGACAACCGAGGGATTGGAAGCAATTCGCTTAGCCGCGCTCGAGATGCGCGGCATCAGCCCGCTCGCGACGTCGCAAGGACAAGCCGACAACGTCTCAGCGCCCGAATCTGCGAGCGGGCGGCCCACAGGCCTTGCCCGATGGTTCGGCATCGTTGGGCAACTCTCTGTCGGTGCCTTAACCGTCGTCATCATGACCGGCATCTGGCTCGCGTTTCTCTATCGGCCGCCTCAGAGTGAAGCATTGGGCGGCGAAGGTTCGTTCAGCTCAACGGTTAGCGAGTTGCACCAATGGTCAACCTGGCTCGCCCTCGCGTCTGGCGCGACCTGGCTCATTCTCTGGGCGCTACCGCGGGTGCCGCGGCTCACCTGGTTCGCCATTCCAACGGTGGTTCTCGCCGTGATCGTGCTCGTGACCGGTGGGCGCATGCGCTGGACCCAGCTGGCCGTGACCGACTCAATGGTCGGTCGTCGGATGCGAGGCATTGGGCCGGTGTTCAACAGCGATGTTCTGTTCGGTGTCGTGCAGGGCGAATCCATCAGCCGCTCATCGTTGGCGTTGACCGTCACAATCCACCTGTCATGTGCCGTGTTGTTCCTGGCGACGGCCTTTGTGCTGGCTCGACGTCACCAACGAGCGTCATCGACACTGGCTGAGACGTCCGCGTCAGCCGAGCTCGTCGACCAAGAAATCTGAAATTGTGGCGATCGCTTCGCCGAGATGGGCCCGACCGTTTTCGCCCGTGTAGTAGTGCGTTGCACCGTTGATTTCGTGTAGCCGTTTGCGGGTGTGTGTCACCGAATCGAAAATGCGATGGGTGTGGCTCGGCGTACACGCATCGTCGGCGCTATTGCCGACTACGAGAACAGGCACGCTCACCTTGCCTGCTGCGACGCAGGCATCGGCGCGGGCATCGTCGTAACTCCATTGGCTCAGCCAGCTACGCAACGTGCAGAACCGAGCCAGGCCAACAGGGCCATCATTGGCAACCCGAGGATCACCGAGATAGCACCAATTCGGGCGCCGATCACTCGGATCGATTGCCGGGTCGAGCCAGCGCGGATCAGCCATGGTTCCCTGGACACAAAAGGCTCGTTCTTCGGTGGGGTCGAGACTGCCCAGCTGGTCCTTGACCCAACTCGTGATGCGACGATTGCGCGCCACTTGGGCCGCTCGATACGCGTCGACAAAATCAGAGTCGTAGGGCGGTGTATTGCGGTTGGCGGGGGAGTACAAGTTCCATTGATCGGCCCGCTCGAACGGCCGTGATTCATCGAGGACAGAGGCGTCGATCCATTCGGTCAACGTGCCGTGGCGGCTGACATGCGCGGCGAGCGCGAGCACAGCATCTGCCCTCGGAAGCGCATCGGCGCCGACCTCGTACTGGTCACCCGCAGGCGTGTCGCTGATGCCCTGCCCGGCTTCGGCCAACGACTGGTACCACATCGACAACGAACCGCCGCCAGACCAACCGGCCAGCACGACCTGGTCGTACCCCAGTCGATCACGAGCATCGGCGACAGTGGCGCCAAGGTCAGCAGCGACCTTTTCCATGATCAGTGCCGAGTCCGTGCCTCGATAACGAGAGTTCGCCCAGATGCAGTGATGCCCGGCCCGCGCCAACCCAGAGACGATCGGCAGATACATGCCCCCGCCGGTCGGATGCATGAACACCAGTACCGTGTCTGACGGGCTTCCGGCCGGACGTACCAGATGGCAGTCAAGGCCGATGATGTTGCCTCCGCCACCATAGGTGTCACTAAATACCGCAGCTTCCTGTCGGCCCAGCACATAGGGAATCCGCTCACAACCCGGCGGCGTACCCGGCACCCTCACTGGTCGACCGCGACCGGGGGTTCGGTATAGCTCCCGTGCTTGGTCAGAACTTCGTCGGGAACCGCCATGAGCTTCGCGTACTCGTCGGGGTCATATGCCAAATGCGGCTTGTTCAAATCAACCGCAGGCTGAGCGACTGTGCCGCCAGCGCCTGAGAACGCCGCCGGAGAGGTAAACGCTGCGAGTTGATCCGAGCTGATGCCGTAGAAGTCGACCACGTCGGGGTCAATCCAGGCTCGACTGTCGATCGGCGTTTGGTTCGTCGCCACCTCGAGTACCAGCCCCTCGGGCCCCGCAAAATAGATCGATTGGCACATTCCATGATCGATGTACCCCATCACATTTACGCCACGGGACCGGATTCGATCTCGCATCGCCAGCAGATCATCGAGCGTGTCGACATTGAACGCAAGGTGTTGCATCGTGCCCGGAGCCGAGTGCCCGGCGCCGGTGCCAGCATGGGTCACCCCAAGCTCTGCGACAACATCATGATTTGCGGGAAGCTCGACAAACGACATCGAGCAATAGTCGTTGAGACGCAAAAAGCAATGCATGCCGCCCGGTACCCCATGCATATGGAACAAGCCCACAAGCTCGGCGCCGAGGACGTCGGTGAAGAATGCAATCTGGGCAGGCATATCTGCGGTGTTCACGGCCAGATGATGTACGCCATTGATTCGAGCTGTCATGGTCCTGAGTATCGCGGAGTCGGGTGCGTCGCGCCGATCCCGGCGTTCAACGCCGCATGGGGATCGTCGCTACCTTGACCTCATGGAAGCTCTAGCTCGTTCGCTCGACGACCTAGGCACGTACTTCTCGACATACGGCGCGGCCACGTTCGCGACCGACGAACCCGTTTATGACGACATTTGTCAAATGATCGCCGCCGATGCTGACTTGCTGGCACTACTGGGGGCTCATGATCGCGATGCGCAACAGCCGAATCTGATCCTCAACGCCGTGAAGTACCTATTGTCGGCAGGGGCGCACCACCCACTCGGCGCCGTGTACGACGGTCGGCGTGATCCGGCTGTTGGTGACCTGTTTCGCGATTTCGTGCTGACGAACAGCGCAGCAATCGACGAACTATTGCGCAGCCGCCGCACGCAAACGAACGAAGTTGGCCGCAGCGCGCTGCTGACACTTGGTATGGCGCACATCGCCAAACGGGTCAACGCTCCGCTCGCATGGGTTGACCTCGGTACCAGCGCGGGCTTGAACCTGATGATCGACAAGTTTCGCACTACTTGGACAACCGCAACCGCTAGCCGTTCAGCCGGACCGGCGGACTCAGCGGTGCAACTGCGCTGCGAGATGCTCAACGGGGTGCTTCCCGAAATCGACGAGTTCCCGGAAATCCCGTGGCGAGTCGGGATCGATCGAGCGCCACTTGATGTGTCACGACACCAGGACCGACGGTGGCTCGAAGCCTGCGTCTGGCCAAGCCGACACGACCGAGCGGAGCGACTCTCGGCCGCGATCTCGATCGCCGCCGAAAGTCCACCCGATGTTCGGCCCGTCGACGTCGCCGACATAGCGCCTGTTCTGGCCGAGGCGCCTCAAGACGCGCATCTCGTCGTTACATCGACGTGGGTCTGGTACTACCTTGCAGACGGCGTTCGCTCAACGGCGGTCGAGGCACTTGCAGGTGCTGGACGGCCAGTGACCTTGCTCAGTCTCGAGGGCCAAGGGGTGATTTCGTCAGTCCCTGTGCCCGAGATGCCGCAGTTGCTTCCCGAAGCAGCATCGGTGCTGGCGACTTCTGACTTCAGCGAGGCACGAGATCGGCGAGACGAGTTCCTGGGGTGGGCGCACCCTCACGGCCAATGGGCTGACTGGGGCGCGATCGTCTGATGCAAAGAAGGGTTCGCCACCCCCTCCGATGGCGAACCCTCTTGCTGCGGTACTCCCGGGACGAGAGCACCGCGACCGGGTGCATGTGCGAACGGCAACAACTTTGCCACGAGAACGCGGCAACGAGGTCGCGGACGGCGTCGCAGCGGGCAACTCTGGTGCGGTTCCAGCTTCGGCACTGTCGCGACCTTCGCACGTTTCGTCTGGTAGAACTAGCACCAGGCGGATCTACCGGCATTGGCGATGTCGGACAAGAGCGGGCGGCGGGCCCGTCGAAAAAGCGCACACGTGGCGCTTTTTCGACACAGCTGATCCTCTGCATATTGTGGAGGATCAGCTGTTGTTCGCGCTCCATCCACACCTGAGCTCCGGTGCGGCGCCGTCGAATCTAGGATTCGGCAACAGTCTCGCTTGCAAGAAGCGCCTGTATCTCGGCGTCGTCAAAGCCGGCGTGAGAAAGCACTGTTCGAGTGTGTTGCCCGACCGTTGGTGATGTGGCTGCGGGGTTGACGTCGAGACGCTTGAACTTGAGGGGATGAGCGACGGTTTCATAGTCACCAAGCTTTTCGGAGCTCACTGTCGGGAACATGTTCAGAGCTGCGGCCTGGGGATCGGCGACTACCTCATGAAGCCCGAGAACAGGGCCCCAGACAACACCGGTTTCGTCGAAGATCGCACCCCATTCGTCGCGAGTGCGAGTCAGGAACACCCTGTCGAACTCGGCGATCAGCTCGGGCATGTTGCGAAATCGCGCCCGCATGTCAATGAATCGTTCGTCTTCGGTCAAGCTGTCGAGCCCAAGAGCGCCACACACTTTCGGCCAGCCAGACTCACGAGGCATGTTCAATACAATCCAATTGCCGTCGCCACACGGAAAGCGGTTGGCCGTGGCAATGACCTGATGGTCCCGGTCGCGCGGCCGGAACACGGCCTTGTCCTGCAAGGTGACCGAGTAGTCGGTGGCCTGAGTCCAGACCGCGGTTTCATAGAGCGACGTTTCAACGACCTGCCCCTCGCCGGTGCGATCGACGAGTCGAAGAGCGGCAAGAATCGCTCCGACGAGTGCAAGGCCGGTCGTGTAGTCGCCCTGTGCCGTGCGAGCCATGGGCGGCACCCCTTCGGGGCCTTCGCGCATCATGTAGTACAGACCAGAGCGACCAAAGAACGAGGTCACGTCGTAACCGGGCCGCCACGACTCGGGTCCTTCGGTGCCGTAACCCGTCAATGTTGCATGAACGAGCGACGGCTTGACCGCAAGCATCGAGTCAGGATCGAGCCCGAACCGTTCCTGGCGTTTCGGAAGCAGATTGCAGACGAAAACGTCAGCCTGAGTGCACAACCGCAAGATGAGAGCGATTCCGTCGTCGCTCGTCAGGTCGACCGCAATTGACTGCTTGCCTCGATTGGCGACATCGAACTGCCAGTCGTGATCCTTGCGTGGGCCGTCATCGATCTTGGGCGTTCGTGACTGATTACGCATCGGATCGCCGCCGAGCGGCTCGACCTTGATTACGTCGGCGCCAAGATCACAAAGTATGGCGCAAGCTGACGGCGCAGCCATCCAGTTATCGATTTCGATCACGGTCACGCCATCAAGTGGACGCATGGTTTCTCCAGTTCGTGTTCGCCGTGCACGCAGGCGAGACTTGCAGGGACTTCGATGCCGGGGTGAATGATCTCACTTTGCCGCGTGTTCGGGGTATCCAGGGAATGAATCTTTGAACACGCCCGAGTGCAACAGCACACCAGCGGCCGCCCGCCCGGTATTCGCTTCGTTCAAGGTTGTCTTGGTCCAGTACGAAAGGACTCAAGTCTGGTCCGCGAGCATCTGCACGGGCGCCTTGGATGGGCCGACGACCGACACGCCGTCAATAACGAGAGCAGTCTCAAACGTCATTGCGCCACCCTACGCGGGCTCATCACGCGAGCCCGCAAGCCAATGCTCTAACTCCTGTGTTACTCGGTCGTCGCTACTCGGAAGCCTTATGGCGTAGAACAATTGCCACAGCAATGCATACACGTCTCGTAGCTCGCGATGCCACATCATCGATGGGCTATTCGGGTCGACATTCAGCAGTTCGCAGACCTTGTCGCCAGCCGATGGCCATGACTTCCGCAACGTAGCGACGTCCCACGCTAAAGGTCGGCGATTTGCGTCTTCAAAGTCGAACCACATGATCTCACCCTCGCTCATTCCCACGTTGCCTCGATGAGCGTCTCCATGAACGAGGTGGTGCTGATCGCCCGGCTCGCAACCTCGCAGGCGACGCACAACGTCAACGATGCGGATCGCTGCCTGTGCCGGGATGGTCGGGCGAAGCACCGTGAGTAATCGAGCGATCTCAGACCATGGGTGTCCGTCTCCCTCGACTCGGACCGAATCGGGAAACTCGGCCATTGCTCGGCTCAACTCTGCAAACGATTCTGCGACCCGCAGCGCATATGCGTCTGAGTCTCTGCTCAACGGTGTCAGCTCGACACGCTCGAGAAGCGAAAACCAATGGTTGCCGGCCTGATGCGGGCCGGGATCGGCCAGCGTGGTGGGGCCGGGCACCCTGATTCCTCTCGTTCCAAGCATGGCGGTGACGACTAGTTCCCGTTCCAGTTGAGCGCGCCCGCCGCCACGTACCTCGCCGGTGAGAGTTGCGACCCTCGCCACGACCGGGAGCGGGGCGAGATGCACGACAAGGTTCGCCCCATTGCGTAGGACGTGCGCGTTGTTGAACCGAAGCCCAAGCTGTCGAGCAGCGATAGTGAGCTCGTCGAGTGCGACCTGGGTTTGTGGACTACGCGGCTGCACCGGGCCATTCTTATCGATCCGGTGCCGTGGTGCCGGTCGATTACGCTCCCAGCAATGACAGACCCCACAGGCGTGTCGCTGCGGCACGGGCGCCAGATGACGGCCATACCCGGCCCGTCAATAATCCCCGACGAGGTGCTCGAGGTCTTCGCCCGACCGATGCCTGACTTGTACGAGGGGCCGATCATTGAAACGTCGCACGACGTGCGTGAACGGTTGCCTGCGATTGCGCGCACTGCAGGCGAAGCATTTATCGTGATCGGCAACGGGCACTCGGCGTGGCAGATGGCAACATCGAACACACTGTCTCGCGGCGACAAGGTCTTGGTGCTCGAGGCCGGCCGTTTCGCGACGGTGTGGGGTGAATACTCTGCAATCTCAGGCCTTGACGTCGAGGTGCTCAGCGGTACCGATCACGCACCCGTAAACCCGGCCGCAGTCGAAGCCCGGCTCGCCCACGACAGCGCACACGAGATCAAGGCCATTCTGGTGGCCCATGTCGACACTGCCAGTTCAGTGCGAAACGACATCGTCGCGATTCGTTCAGCGATCGACGCCGCCGGCCACCCAGCGTTGTACATGGTCGACTGCATCGCGTCGATGGGATGCGAGCAGTTCGAAATGGATGCCTGGGGCGTTGATGTCGCGGTTGCCGGCTGCCAAAAAGGTCTGATGGTCCCTCCCGGCGTCGCGTTTGTATGGGCCGGCCCCAAGGCTGCGGCTGCCTATGAACACGCGGACAACCCGGTTGGTTACTTCGATTGGGGTCGGCGCCGCGACCGGTCGAACGAATACGCCTACTACGCAGGTACGCCACCTATTTCACATCTGCGCGGCCTGCAAGTGGCCTTTGACCTGATCGACGCCGAGGGCGGTCTCGATGCCGTATGGCAGCGTCATGAGGTGCTCGGGTCTGCCGTAAGAGCAGCTGTCGATGCGTGGGCTTCCCCCGGTGGCATCAAGTTCTGTATTGACGAACCAGAAGCGCGTTCTAACTGCGTAACGACAGTGCTGACCGGCCGGACCGAGCCAGAACCATTCCGGTCCAAAGTGCGAACCGAAGCAGGTTTGGTCATCGGCATGGGCATCGCAGGAATCCCCGGTATGCGGATCGCTCACATGGGCCACCTGAACCCGCCCATGATCCTTGGCACCATTGCCACACTCGAAGCGGGCTTAATCGCTAGCGGTGCCGACGTGCGAGGTTCCGGTATAGCCGCTGCCACCAAGGTGGTCGCCGAAGCGCTGGCCTAGCCGAACTCTGGCGGCCGTTTCTCAATCAAGGCAGCGACGCCTTCGCTGTAGTCACTGGAGCCCATCATCTCGTTGAGGAGCCGCATCGATTCGGCGACAGAGGTGCCAATATCTCGATGCATGTCGAGCCAGACCTGCCGCCGTGTCTCGCGCAACGACGACGGTGCCACCGTTTGGGCCAGCTGGTTTGCGTAAGCAATGACGTGCTCGAGCAGGTCTTCGGCGGGCACGACATCGTTCAAGAAGCCCCATCGCAGGGCTTCGTCAGCGAGGAAAACACGAGACGAGAGCAGCACGTCCATCGCTCTTGTCACGCCCAGTACGCGAGGAAGCAGCCACGACAGGCCATATTCAGCGGGCAGGCCGAGTTTGCCGTGTGCGGTGGTGAACTTGGTTCCAGTGGCAGCGAAACGCAGGTCGCACATCGCGACGAGCGAAAGACCGATTCCGGCGGCGGCTCCATGCACCGCGGCGATGATCGGTTTGGACAACCCAAAGTGAGAGGCGAACGGCTGATCAAAGTAGGGACTCACCCCGTAGCCAGGATGTGCCTGTTCGTCGGCTAGGCCTCGCTCGTAGCCGCCGCGTTCGACATGGCCTTGCAACGCGGTGCTATCGCCGCCAACGCAGAACCGTTCGCCAGATCCGGCCAACACAATGACTCGCACGTCGGAATCGTTATCAGCGCGGTTCAACAACCATCGATACTCAGTGTCCATTCGCCCCGTCCAGGCGTTTTGACGATCGGGCCGGTCGAGCTTGATGAGACCGACCGCTTCGTGCTGTTCGAACGAGGTGGTCTTGAGCTCCATACGGTCACGGTAGATGCTCGCGCCGCTAACTGCGGAACAGCGGTGTTCAGGCGCGAAGGGTGACGCCGTTTTGCTTTTGCGCAGCGTCGATGCACGACTGACGAAGAGCGCCAATCTCGTCGTCGGTCAAGGTGCGGTCAGGCGCTTGGAATCGTAAGCGGAACGCCAGGCTACGCGAGCCGTCTGCAACGCCAGTTCCGCGGTAGCTGTCGAATATTTCGGTAGAGATCAACTCGCTGCCGCCGCCCTTGCGTAAGGCGCCAACCAGCGACGCTGCCGCGATTGCATCGGGCACCTCAAAGGCGAGATCGACATCACTCGACGGGTACTTGCTGAGCGGCGTGTACTTGCGGTTGCCCCAAGGGCCATCGAGCACGCTTCCGATGTCGAGCTGTAGCCAGGCAACACGCCCATCGATACCGAAGCTCTCCAAAACACCAGGATCGACTTCGCCGACCTGGCCGCGCACCTTGCCGGCGATGACGATGTCAGCCGAACGGGTTGGGTGCAGACCCGGCGGCGTTCCAGCTCGTAGTTGCACGTTGGGAAGCGCAAGCGTTTTGTCGAGCACATCGAGTATCGCGACTGCAGCTGGGGCCTCGGCATCAGACATCGAGACGGCGAGAAACTCTCGCTCGTCAGGCAACGGCGGGTGCGCATCAGGTGCGGGCAGGTACACGTGACCGATCTCGAAGAGCTGTACAGCACCGCTTCGGTGTGACTGGTTATACGCAATGGCCTTGAGATGCCCCGGAAGCAGAGACGTGCGCAGCACCGATTCTTCATGCACCAGCGGGTTCATGAGCGTCACGCCGTCTTCGGCAAGGCCCGTCTGCTTGAGATCACCTGGTGCCAGGAACGGCATTGGTTGAATCTCGTCCGCGCCGGCACCTACAAGCGCCGACCGAATCGCCCGGCGAGCCTGCTGGTAGGGCGTCAACGCACCGAAAGTCTCGGGCTTGGGCACCGTCGTAACGATGTTCTCGTACCCGTTCATGCGAGCGATTTCTTCAGCGATATCGGTTTCGGTTGCGGTATCCCAGCGCCAGGTCGGCACAGTTACCGCAAGCGAGCCAGTGTCATTATCGACGACGGTTTCGAAACCGATGCTGTCGAGATGCGACGCCATGGTCGGAGCGTCGAGCTGTGTGCCCAACAACCCGTTGACGTAGCTCGAACGCACGGTTACCGGCGTGCGATCAGGGACAGTGCCGGCCACGTCAAGGGTGCCGTGTGCGGCCACAGCGCCGGTCTCCGCGAGCAGTTGACAGAAGCGGTCCATGGCCCGAACCATGTTGTCGCCCCAATCCACTCCACGGCGGTAACGCGTTGCGGCCTCGCTTGGCAGGTTCAACCGTTTGACGGTGCGTGAGATTGATGGTGGGTCCCACCACGCCATTTCGAGCAACACTGAGCTGGTCGATTCACTGATCTCGGTGTCGAGCCCGCCCATGACGCCAGCGATGCCAACGGCTCGATCGGCGACGTCGGCGATGACCCCATCGGTTGCAATCAACGTGCGGTCGGCGCCATCGAGGGTCGTGATGGTCTCGCCCTCGCTGGCTCGACGCACGCGCAGGCCTTTACCCGCAACAGAGTCGAGGTCATAGGTGTGGTTGGGCTGGCCAAGTTCAAGCATGACGTAGTTGCTGACATCAACCACACTGTTGATCGGGCGCATACCGAGTGCGATGAGACGCTGCTGCATCCACTGCGGCGACGAACCAACTGTGACGTTGTGAATTGTGCGGGCTAGGAACCGACCGCACAATGAGTCATCGACTATCTCGACAGAGGCCTCATCGGCGACGTTCGGGCCGTCTGAGGCTGGGTCGTGTTGCGGGAAGCTGAAGGGAACATCGAGTGCCGCGGCGAGATCGCGAGCCACGCCCGCAATCGACATGGCGTCAGGGCGATTGGCGTTGACTTCGAGATCCCACAACACGTCTCGTTCGATGCCGAGAACCTCGGTGATCGGTGTGCCGATGGGTGAAGCTGCAGACGCAGTCTCGGTAAGCAACATGATGCCGTCATGATCGTCGCCCAGGCCGAGCTCGGCGCCCGAGCAGCACATGCCGTTCGACATTTCGCCCCGCATTTTGCGTTGGGCAATTTCCATGCCGTTGGGCATGACCGTGCCGATGGTGGCGAACGGGATGAGATCGCCCACCGACATGTTGAACGCGCCGCAACAAACCTGCAACGGTTGGCCGTCGCCCATATCGACGTCGACGAGCTGAATTTTGTCGGCATCGGGATGCGGTCGCAGGTCGAGGACCTTGGCGAGAACGATGCCGTCAAGCCCCTCACCAGTGATCGTCATCTCTTCGACCGCGAGGCCAAGCCCACTGAGTATCTCACCGAGCTCGACAGGGTCGCCGTCGATACCCGGAGCGAACTCGCGAAGCCAGGAAAGAAGAACCTTCATCAGAACTGCCTCAGGAAGCGCACATCGTTGTTCACGAGTTCACGCATGTCGTCGAGTTGGTAACGCATGACGGCAAGACGGTCGATGCCAAACCCAAAGGCAAACCCTTGCCAGACGTCAGGGTCGATTCCGCAATTGCGGAGCACGTTGGGGTGCACCATGCCGCAGCCGCCAAGCTCCAGCCATGATCCGTCGGCGCGACTTATGTCGAATTCAGCCGAGGGCTCCGTAAACGGGAAATACGACGGGCGAAGCCGGCTCTTGACTTCTTCGCCGAAAAATGCCCGCACAAAAGTGTCGATCGTGCCGGCGAGGTCGCCCATCGTGATGCCCTTGTCGATGACCAGACCCTCGATCTGGTTGAACGCAGGCAAGTGAGTCGCGTCGGCGGTATCGGTACGAAAAGTGCGACCCGGCGCAACGATGTAGATCGGAGGCTCCTGAGCTTCCATCGTGCGAATCTGCACGGGCGAGGTGTGCGATCGAAGCATGACCTCTTCGGGTTCACCCAAATTCACGAAGATCGTGTCGAAGCTGCCGCGGGCCGGGTGCCATTCAGGAATGTTGAGAGCTTCGAAGTTGTACCAGGCGGTTTCGACCTCGGGGCCCTCGGCGATCGTGTAGCCCATGCCGACAAAGACGTCTTCGAGCCGATCTCGTGCCTGCGTAACAAGATGAAGATGTCCCGTTGTGCCGACGCCTTGAAACTCGGTCAGATCAAGCCGTTCGGTTTCGAGAGCAGCAGCGCGTGCGGTGGCGGCAAGGCCGGCTCGCCGCTCGTTGAAGGCTGCCTCGATGCTCTGGCGGGCGGTATTGATGGCCTGACCGGCAGCTTTGCGCTGATCGGCGTCAAGATTTCCGAGCCCCGACTTGGCGCTACTGATCGGTGCTTTCTTGCCCAGAATGTTTGGTCGCAGCGCGTCGAGGGTGGCGAGATCGCCAGCTTCGGCGATTGCGGAGAGCGCCTCGTCGGCAAGCGTGTCGTAGTTGGTCATGCGAGCACCGAGACTATCGGCTTGCCCCTGCGGCCTCGGTGAATATCAACCCGGAACCGCGGCGGCGATGCATTTAGAGCCCAAGTACGCGGCGCAGGTACGGGTTAAGGAACCGCCCATTTGGGTCACGTTCGGACCGCACCTCGGCGAATCGATCGAACCCTGGGTACAACGCTCGTAGACGTTCTGGCCCAAGTCGGTGCAACTTGCCCCAGTGCGGTCGCCCCTGATGCTCGGCCATGATGGCTTCGACACCTGCGAAGTAGCTTTCGTGCGACGAACCTGCTTCGACGTGCACCGCAATGAACCCGCTGTCGCGGCCAGAGGCCATCGACATCGGCAACGAATCGGCACCGAGCACCCGAACTTCAATGGGGAACGTGATTGGGCTCGATTGCGCGTTGGCAAACGCTCGCACCCGACGAAACGCGGTGAGAAGTTCGTGGCGCGGAACCGCATATTCCATCTCGATAAAGCGCACCCGGCGCGGCGAGCAGAAAACGTCGTAACTAGCCGCGACGTATTCGACGCTTTCGCCGGGCGTCAAAACGCTGTTCACCATTCGTGGCGCGAGTTCCGGCCAACGGCGGCCCACCTTGGTGCCGATACCGAGCATGACATTCGCGAGCAGTTCGTCGTCGAGAATCTGTTTGACACGCGATCGACCTTGCGGCTCGTCGGTGGTGCGGTGGTTGCGCTTGCGGGCAGCCCGGTTTGTGCTCGGAAACCACACAAATTCGACGTGATCGATCTTGGCGGCGATGTCGTCGAACGTGTCGAGACACTCGTCGATGTCGACTGTGTCTTCGATGGCCCGCAGGTTGAATGCCGGCACACATTGCAAGGTGACCTCGGTCATCACGCCAAAGGCGCCAAGCGATACGGCCGCGTGAGCGAGAAGCTCGCTGTTGGATTCGTCAACTGCTGCGACGTCTCCGTTGGCGTCGACCCACCGCACGTGGCGCACTGCGTCGGCGATACATCGGAAGCCTGCCCCAGTGCCGTGCGTTGCCGTGGCGAGCGCCCCAGCCACGGTCTGCCGATCGATGTCTCCGAGGTTCGGCAACGCCAACCCGATTTGGCGTAGCGCCGGGTTGAGGTCGAACAGTTTTGTTCCGGCGCGGACGGTAACTCGCTGGGCTAGCGGGTCGTGGTCGACGATGCCGGTCAGGGCTGAGACATCGATCATCAAATCGCCAGATACAGCCGTGTCGGTAAAGGAATGGCCGGCACCGACGGCGCGCACGGTCAGCGACTCGCGTGCGGCCTGTCGAACGGCTGCCACCACGTCGGCTTCCGACTCAGCGATCTTGAGACCCGCAGTTGGAGTCGCGTGCTGGTTGCCGGCCCAGTTCTTCCACCTGCGAACCGTCTTCATGTCACCACTGTCTTCATGTCACCACCATGGCAGGTCGACTGCCCAGCGGTCGACGATCGTCGCACCATCGTGCACCCACATCACGCCATGTTTGGCAATGGTGGGGTCAACGTGCGCTGGCCAGATCCTCACACGGTCACCAATCGACACCGCGGTGAGGTCGCTCGGAGCCCAGGTTGTGTGCTCGTCAGACAGAAAGAGCACCTCGCCATCGTGGATCGTTGGGTCGCCATGGTCCATGCCAAAGGCTTTGAGGCCAGCATCGAGGACTGCCCAACCGCCGCTTCGATTGACCGAGATCACGGTGGCGAGAACCGAAAGGCATTGCACGAACGGCAAGTCGATCTTGGCGTAGTGCGTGTCCATAAAGAGATACGAACCGGCTTGAATTTCGGTGGCCGCGTCGTTTAGGTCGAAAGTGCCGGTGCCTCCGGCTGATACCAGTTCACCTCCTACGGCCGCATGTGCTTCGAGCAGCAGAGCCATTGATTCGTCGACCTTGCGCTTCTGTTTCGCTCGATCGGGCACGGCCATCAGATGTCCCTCGTATCCCATCACGCCTCTGACCTCGAGCCCGGCGGTTCGCGCTGTGTCTGCGAGCCGCTCGGCGTCACTCGGCGCACACCCACATCGTGGAAGCCCAACGTTGACGTCGATGAGCGCTCGCTTGACGCCACCTGCTGCTGCGGCCTCGATTGTCTCGGTCGAGTCGACGGCAACGGTGATGTTTGCTCCTGCGTCAACAAGCGCACCGAGACGGCGAGCATCGAGCACCTCGTTGGCGAGCAGAAGATCGTCACCGACCCCGGCTGCGACGAGTCCTTCAATCTCGCGAATCGTCGCGCAGCACAGGCCGCCATGGCCGGCTTGGGTCAGCTGGCGGGCAACGTCGGTCGACTTGAAAGCCTTGACGTGAGGTCTCAGCGTTCTGCCGGGTTTGGCCGCTGACATGGTCGTCAGGTTGTGACGGAAACCGGATTGGTCTACGAGCAAGGCCGGTGTCACGAGCTCGTCGAGGTTCTGCGGGTCAGGAGCTGCTGGCACGGGCAAAATCTAGACGACCGTGAGAGCGGGTGCTGTTTCGAGCTCGTCGTCGTTGCGACTTCGCCATAATCGGGTATTTGCTGTTGTCTCGGGACACTTCTGGCGATCTGCCGCCGGCCAAAATTGGACGTCAATAGGCAGTTTGGACTACTGTTGCTGCATGCAGGCGGACTGCAGAATTGCAAGGCGGAATTATGAATATGAAACGGCGGACTCTATTTGGTCGTACCACGCGTACGAGATCAGGCTGGGCTGCGGTGTTGGTGGGTGTGTTACTCATTGGTCTCGCGGTCTTTCCAGCGGTTGGTAGCGCCCAACAGGCGCCGAACGGCGAGGTGCAGAACGTCCCGGCAAACAAGACCTGCGACGGGAATACTGGCATCTACATCAAGTTCACAACGGGCGGAAGCGCTCCGGTGAGTGGCGCGGCCGCGACTTCAACGGGACCGTATGGCGGCTACACCGCTACCTATTCGTTCACTGCAACGGGCATGACGTTCACGGTCGACAGTCTTGTTGACCCGTCAGGCAACGCTGTGTTGTTTAGCCAAGTGATTGGCGGCATTGCGTCGTACAACCCGTACTGGATTTTCAGCCCAACAACGGCGAGCCCAGCGTTGTCGACTGCCGAACCAGGTGTGCCCGACAGCGGCGACGAGAACTTTAGCCAGTTCGCTGTTTGTGCACTGGTCACGACTGACCTCACGATCACGAAGACGACGTCAGACGCCAGCTCAGTCGACGTGACGGTTGACGTGGTGTGTATCGCGGACGGGGTGCAGGTCTATGCGATGGCGGGCGTGTCAATTTCGGCGATTGATGGATCTGGCTCGGTCACGCTGTCGTTAATCCCTATCGGCGCGGTGTGCACGATCACAGAAAACCCGGTGCCCGAGGGCTATGTCGGGCCTGGCCCGATTGACGTGACAATTCTTGAGCAAGGCAACGAAGCCACGGTTGTGAACACAGCTGTTGAGCCGACTGTTGAGCCGACTGTTGAGCCTTCGGTTGAGCCGACTGTTGAGCCGACTGTTGAGCCTTCGGTTGAGCCGACTGTTGAGCCTTCGGTTGAGCCGACTGTTGAGCCTTCGGTTGAGCCGACTGTTGAGCCTTCGGTTGAGCCGACTGTTGTGCTTACTGTTCCGACCTCGACGTCGATCCCGGTGACAACCTCGGAGCCGGCAGTCGCTGCAACGGCGGATCCGACCTCAACCCCAGACCCGACCTCAACTCCAGACCCGACCGCAAGCCCAGACCCGACGGCTACCGCCGAACTGCAACGTGCTCAACAAGACGCACAGCCGATTGACGTGATTGCATGGGCAGCGCCGATAATTATCCCGACTTCGACGCCGCTTCCTACGGCTGCGCCAGCTGTGCCGCTAGTCGAACCGGATGAGGTTTTGTCGAAGACCACGACGACGACGACGATGCTGGCAACGACGGGCATCAATAACGACCTTGCGCTGGTCGGCCTATTTTTGGTTAGTGCCGGGGCGACTATGGTTGGCTTTGCCCGCAGGCTCGATCGCGACGACGGCTGACGCCCCGGCGGCAAGTTTTGCCGGTGGATCCTGCCCCGAACCGGTCGACGGCTGGGCTAGCGAGCGTCGACACTTTTATGGCGTCGGAGCTGCTCACGCCTCGGTGGTTGCCAGGTCTTATCCCAACGCTTCTCGGCGTAAATACAGCTCAAGACTTGAGAAGATGACGGCCATTATCGCGTGGACCTGGTCGTCGTCGTGGGTTAGACCCAGCGCTCGAATGATGGTGTCAAGACCAGCGGCTTCGGGTGCGTCGAACCTGTCATCTTCAACGTCGCCTTGGTGCACGATTTCGGCGATGCGCCACAACACTGGGTCGATTAGGTCGTAGGTGCGCAGGATCGTCTCGAACGAGACGTCGTTGCCGTGGTGGCTAAGTGCAACGCCTGCGATGTCGAACGGTGTTGCATCGTCGGGCACATCTTCGAGATCATCAACCCACACAAAGGCGGCATCGGGGTCGACATGGGTCTGGATCAGCCAGGCGCAAGCGGCCCGGTCAATGTGGATACCTTTTCGAGTCGCCCAGATCATGTCGTGGCCTTTGTTCCCAGCTCGGCGGCATGTTTCTCGATCGCGAGGCGCGCCGCATCTCGACCGGGGGAGCGAAAGTAGTCGCGTCGATCGATCTTGCGCAGCAGCCGTCTCCATTTGTTGATCGTGCGTGGTCCTGTAGAGGTTGCAGACTCAATTTCGCTAAGAAGCGATTCGTACTCTGCGGTCCGTTCGTTTCGCATGTCTTCGGCCAGCTTGCTGCCCGTGCGGCGGACCGTAGGCGTCGCCACCCACACAATCGCGTCTCCGTTCGCTTCGGTGACTTCTGCCGCGATCCACTCAAGACGCTCCTTGGTGCGTGCATCGTGGGGGAGAGCGACGAGGCCATCGCCGACCTGCACAACGCCCAAGTCCTTTAGTTTGCGCCAAACAGCGATTCTCGGGGTCGACGGTTCGCGCGGAATGCGGTAGCTCAAAAGGACCCAAGATTGAATTGGTTGCGTAACCACGGTTGCAACCATACCATGCGTGTCAATGGTGGAACCACGGTTGCAAGGCGACGATCACGCAGTGGCAGAGCAGGGCCACCCTGGTGATGCCATTCCCAAACGCGAATGGGTTGCTGCATGGTCGACCGTGGCGGCGAATAGTTTCGGTGGGCCCGCTGGTCAGATCTCGGTGATGCACGATGAAATCGTTGTCAAGAGGCGTTGGATCGGCGAACGGCGCTTTTTGCACGCCTTGAACTACTGCATGCTTTTGCCCGGTCCCGAAGCTCAACAGCTTGCGACCTACCTCGGCTGGCTGCTGCGTGGCCCCTCTGGCGGCCTTTTTGCTGGCGGCATTTTCATTCTTCCTGGCTTCTTGTCGATCATGGCCTTGAGTATTTTGTTCGCTGCATACGGCGACCTGACATGGGTTACGGGGCTGTTCTTTGGAATCTCGGCAGCGGTCATTGCAATTGTCGCAAGCGCCGTGCTGCGTATCGGGCGCCGGGTCATCAAGAACCCGATCATGCTCGCAGTGGCCGCCGCAGCGTTCGTCGCCATCTTTTTCTTCGAACTGCCGTTCCCCCTCGTTGTGGCAGTCGCTGTGGTGCTTGGTCTTGTCGGCGGCTGGGTTCGGCCCGAATACTTCAATCTCATACAGGGCCATGACGAGTCCGCGGTTGGGAACGACGATGACGCAGTACTCGTTGGCGATCAACACATCTCTCTCGGGCGCCCATCGGTCGGCCGAGCGCTGAAGGTGCTTGGCGGTGGTCTTGGCCTTTGGTTCGGGCCTGTCGCTGTTCTTGTCATCGCCCTCGGCCGTTCGTCGATCTTTGTTGACGTAGCGCTCTTCTTCTCGAGCGCAGCGGTGCTCACCTTTGGTGGCGCATATTCGGTGCTGGCGTATATCTCCCAGGAAGCCGTCACGTTCGGCTGGCTCGAGCCCGGCGAGATGATTAGCGGTCTCGGCATGGCTGAGACAACTCCGGGACCCCTGATCCAGGTTGTGCAGTTTGTTGGCTTCATGGGGCCGTACCGAGAACCTGGCTCGCTCACCGCGCTGCAGGCAGGCGGATTTGGCGCCGTCATCGCGACCTGGGTGACATTCGTGCCGTCGTTTCTTTGGATCTTTCTCGGCGCACCGTTTATCGAGCATCTTCGCAACAAGCCAGCCCTCACCTCGGCGTTGTCAACCGTGACCGCCGCCGTCGTGGGCGTGGTCTTGAACCTGGCGATCTGGTTCGCGATTTACACCTTGTTCGACACGGTCAACAAGCGTCGCGGTTACGGCGCCGTGCTGTACCAGCCTGAGCTTGGTTCGATCCAATGGGCAGGTGTTGCTATTGCGGTAGGAGCAGCGATCGCCATCTTCAGATTCAAGATCGCGAGCTTGAAAGTCGTCGCTGTCGCCGCTGTGGTGGGCGTTGCCTACCAGTTTCTGCTTGCCTGAACAGGCCCGAAGAGGCGAAAGCGGTGATCGAGCGTCGTCATAACAAGTCAACTTCCAACCACAAGAAATGAGTCCTGCAGTGACAACGAACATCCTTTTCATGTGCCC
>CALKPY010000057.1 GCA_937991435.1 uncultured Acidimicrobiales bacterium | reverse complement strand
AATATTGACGGGGCTCATCTCGACGCCGCACTCGCAGGGCTGGACCCGCTCGAGACCGTATTTGTGATTGCTTCGAAGACGTTCACCACGATCGAGACAATGACCAATGCCCGGTCCGCTCGGGCGTGGCTCCTGGCCGCTGTCGACGGTGATGCGGCTGCGGTCGCCGATCACTTCCTTGCGCTGTCGACCAACGTTGATGACGTGCGCGAATTCGGAATCAATGATGACAACGTGTTCGAATTCTGGGACTGGGTTGGTGGCCGATACTCGGTCGGCTCCGCAATCGGGTTTTCGCTCATGTGCTCGATTGGGCAAGACGCGTTTGACGAATTCCTCGACGGGTTTAGGGTCGTTGACGAGCACTTCGCCTCGATGCCAGTCGAAGCCAGCGCGCCAGGGCTGGCGGCATTGATCGGCGTTTGGTATCGCAACTTTTGGGGTTGGCAAAGCCACGCCGTGCTGCCCTATACGCAGGCGCTTGACCGTTTTCCTGCGTACCTGCAGCAACTCGACATGGAAAGCAACGGCAAGCGGGTTGGCCACGACGGCGAGATCCTGACCCACGACACGGCGCCGGTCGTGTGGGGAGAACCAGGCACCAACGGTCAGCACGCCTTTTATCAGTTGCTCCACCAGGGCACGACGCCGGTTCCATGTGACTTCATTGGCTTCCTTCGGCCCGAGCCTGGGCGAGTCGCAGGGATTGACCGCGGCATTCACCACGAGCTGTTATTCGCGAATCTGGTGGCCCAAGCCGAGGCCTTGGCATTTGGGCGAACCACCGACGAGGTGCGCGCGGAAGGTATCGACGAATCGCTCGTGCGTCACCGCACGTTCCCCGGCGACCGACCGTCAACGGTGGTGACGGCTCCGGAGCTCACCGCGAGCGTGCTTGGGCAACTCATCGCGTTTTACGAACATCGGGTGTTCGTGCAGGGGGCGATCTGGGGTGTCAACTCGTTCGATCAGTGGGGCGTTGAACTTGGCAAAGTTCTGGCAACACAGATTGGTTCGGAACTCGGTGTCGGTGCAGCTGTCGGCGACCATGATTCGTCGACTTTGGCGCTGATCGAGCGGTATCGCGCTGGCAGGGCCGAGCAGCCGAAGCCCTAGAGCGCAACCGCTGTGCTGTTCCACGATTCGGAACACTTCCGCATCGTGGAACACCATCAGCTTCGATTGGCTACACTCGACAGGCGGTGACCAACCGATCTTTTGTCACCAGGGGGTTCAGACAATGAGTTTTCCATCAGATCTCGACATCGCTCAGGCTGCATCATTGCGACCGTTGACCGACATTGCCGATGTCGCCGGAATCGACCGCGAGTTCCTCGAGCCTTACGGCAAAGTTGCCGCGAAAATTTCGCTCGATGCAATCGACGCGATGTCTGATCGACCACGAGCAAAGTACGTGGTCGTCACCGCGATTACCCCTACGCCACTGGGCGAAGGCAAGACCACCACCACTGTCGGTCTCGGCCAGGGATTCGGGCACATCGACAAAAAGGCGACAATCGCTATTCGTCAGCCGTCAATGGGTCCGACCTTCGGTATCAAGGGAGGTGCCGCAGGGGGTGGTTATAGCCAGGTGATTCCCATGGAGGAATTTAACCTGCACCTGACCGGCGACATGCACGCCGTCAGCGCTGCTCACAACATGTGCTCAGCAGCCCTCGATGCGCACCTGTTCCATGGCAATGAGCTGGAACTGAACATGCACAACATCACATGGCGTCGTGTGCTCGACGTCAATGACCGGGCATTGCGCAACATCACCATCGGTCTTGGTGGGCGCCTTGACGGAATCCCGCGTGAGACAGGCTTCGATATCACTGCGGCTTCTGAAGTCATGGCCGCACTCGCGCTATGCACCTCGCTGAAGGACCTGCGTGAGCGCCTTGGTCGCATTGTTGTTGGCTACACCAAAGCCGGCACACCGGTAACCGCCGAAGAACTCAAGGTGGCCGGCTCGATGGCCGTGATCTTGAAAGAAGCGATCAAACCAAATCTCATGCAAACCCTCGAAGGTCAACCGGCACTTGTGCACACCGGACCATTCGGCAATATCGCCACTGGCAACAGTTCGATCATCGCTGACCAGATCGGCATTCACACCGGCGACTATTTGCTTACCGAAGCTGGTTTCGGCGCTGACATGGGTGCCGAGCGGTTCTTCAACATCAAGTGTCGCTACAGCGGCCTTGACCCCGATGCTGCTGTTGTCGTTGCGACTGTTCGAGGCCTCAAGGCTCACTCGGGCAATCACAAGATTGTCGCTGGTAAGCCCCTACCCGAAGCGCTGCTTGCTGAAAACCCCGACGAAGTGCATCAAGGTGGTGACAATCTGCGCAAGCAGCTTGAGAACATGCAGATCCACGGGGTAACACCAGTCGTTGCCATCAATGTGTTCCCTGGCGATCACGATGTTGATATTGCGGCCATCAAAGAAATCGCCGAGGAATACGGCGCCCGAGCAGCAGTGACAACCCACTTCGCCGATGGCGGATCCGGCGCTGCTGAGCTGGCGAGCGCAGTGGCCGAAGCTTGTGACGAGCCGTCAGACTTCAAGGTCCTGTACCCCTCAGACATGTCGATCAAAGACAAGATCGCAACGGTCGCCACAAAGGTGTACGGCGCTGCCGATGTCGAATACACCGCCGCAGCGAACAAATCGATAGCCACCTATGAAGAAGCCGGCTTTGGGGATCTGCCGGTATGCATTGCAAAGACCCACTTGTCGACATCACACGACCCGGCGCTCAAGGGAGCTCCTACGGGCTTCACGCTTCCGGTTCGAGAAGTGAGAGCCAGCGTGGGTGCCGGATTCATCTACCCGCTGTGCGGTGACATGCGAACCATGCCAGGACTTGGCAAGACCCCTGCGCTGCAGAACATTGATCTTGATGCCGACGGCAACATCATCAACCTCAGCTAATGGCTCTTTTTTCGAAAGGCAATGGGGCCGAGGAATCGGCCGAAGCACGCGAGTATCGCCTAGCGCTCACCGCTGGATTGACGTTCGAAGTGGTTCCGCTCAAGAGCTTGGTCGACGCAATCGATGCGCTTCCGGCTGGTGCAGAGGTATCGGTTACGTGCTCGCCCACCAAGGGCATTGAAGAAACTCAGCAGATCACCGAAGATTTGCACGGCCAGGGCTTTGTTGCCATCCCGCACTTTTCGGCCCGAATGGTCCGCGACCGAGCCCACGTTGACGATCTGGCCCGTTGGTGTAGCAACCTTGGGCTGAAAAAGGTCTTTGTCGTCGGCGGCGATGCCGAAGAGCCCGGCGACTACATCGGAGCTGTTGAATTTCTCGCGGACTTTGCCGGCGCAGCGCATGGTCTTGAGACGATTGGAGTCACCGCCTATCCCGATGGTCACGCGTTCTTGTCTGACGAGGTCTTGCACAAAGCCCTCCACGACAAGCAACGTCTTCTGGCCGACGCTGGCGTGGCCGGCTACGCCAGCACGCAGATGTGTTTTGACCCGGACTCGATTGGCAACTGGTTGCGCGCCGAACGCGACTTGGGGTTAACGATGCCGGTGCATCTCGGCATCTCCGGCGTTGTTGACAAGGCTCGCCTGTTGACGATGGGGGCACGCCTGGGAATCGGCGATTCGCTCGCGTACCTCAAGAAGAACAAGGCAGCGGTCGTCAAGATGATGACATCGATGTCCTACAACCCGAACGACGTGCTTTTGCCGCTGACTGAGGAGCTCACGAGTCTCGGTGTCGAGGGTCTGCACGTTTTCACCTTCAACCAGGTCGAAGCGACCAATATCTGGCGGCTTGCGGCCGAGTAGCATTAGTATCAGGTTCGACATTGAGCAACTGTGGCAACAATGGCAATAATGGCAACACCCTTGCCATGTAAGCTGGGTTTCTTTAGACTATTTCGATGCATTCAAAAACAAGTTTTGTGCCGTCCTTTCGACAGCGCTCGACCCGCGGAATTCAGCTGGTTCTGACGTCAGTAGCGATGCTTGTTGCGGCACTCTCGTTTTTCGCGTCGTCTGCTTCGGCTGATCACGCAAACGACACCTACACCGCCACTGATGTCAACGGCGGGTTTCTCGAAGCTGGTGATGAAGTCCTTCTGGCGTTTGATCTCGTGGGTCACCCAAACCTGCAAGCCTGTATCGACGCTGGCATTGCCTTTGATATCGACTACACAGCAGGTTTTGCGATCTTTTACGACGGCGACGGAGTTGCCGGCGCTGGAGCCGATGAGCCGATTGGTGCCACAGGCACCTACAACGCAGCTACCGGCATGATCGAATACTCATTTATCATGCCGGCGGACTTCGATCCAGCCGTATCAACGATCGATATCGTCGCGTACACCACGCCTGAAGATTCTTTGTCGTTCGTCGGACTCGGCATGGATGACTGTCGTGGAACCGTTGCCACCGCTGTCAACCCCAACGCGAATATGTTGATCACCGATTACGACTTCCCGAACATCGTTGTCGATGTTGCGGATACAGGTCAGATCATTATTCTCAAAGACGGCGTAACCCCAAGCCAGCCAGTCTGCGATGCCGACGGCAACAACTGCACCGTGACCGTGGATGACCCGGTGAATCCAGTGCAGAACTACGTGCCGTGGACGGTTCCGGGTGACTTTGATTTCACGGTTAGCTGTTCTGGCGGTTCGGTTCTGAACGCGAACCTGACCTTCGGCGAGAACGTAGCCCTCGATGCTCCCGCTGGTGAGACATGCACTGTGAGCGAAACCGTCGTGGATCCGTGGATTGTTGACACTGCGTCGGTCGAATGTGTCGTGACCTCTGGTTCGACGTGTGTTGCACAATTCTCCAATGTGCTTGACGCCGGACGTTTTGCGTTCACGAAGACCCTCGACGGCTTGCAGCTAACTTGCCGCACATCAGCAGCATCGAAGTCCATCACTGGTTGGGCGACGCAGACCGAGATTGTCGTCAACCCGGATGGAACGGTCGACATCGTGTCGAGCACCGTGATCGTCTCGGAGACGTTGTCGTTCACCAATGTCTCGAATTGCGAGTCGCCGGACGGCACCATCGTTCCAGCTTTTTCGTTCAGCGCATCGTGTGCCACTCCTGATGCCCAAATTGTGGCGTTTGATTTCTCATTGAGTGCGACAGCGACCCTCGAAAGCCCACTGTTGCCGCTCGGTACTCAATGCACTGTTACCGAGACTTCGGTTGATCCGCTGTACACGCCCGCAGTCAATCCGATGGTGTTCACCGTTGACGCCGAGTTGACAGAGGTGACATTCGCCAACGTCTACACGCCATTGCTTCCGTCGATCGCGATCGTCAAAACGGCAGTCGCTGGCGCCGACGCTGCATGCCCCGCGTTTGCTGATGGCAGCGCCGGACTGGATTCGCTAGCTCTCGACGTCGGTGACGCGGTCACGTGGTGCGTGACCGTGATCAACAACGGAAATGCCGACGCGACCAACATTGTGGTGACCGATGACAATGGCACACCCGCCGACGCGGGCGATGACCGCGAATGGTCCGATGTTGGGCCGCTGGCTCCAGGCGCAGAATTGACGTTTAGCTACACGTCGACCGTTGATGGCGCTGGGCAAGTGACAAACACTGCAGGCGTAACGATGGCTGAGACTGGAGAGAACCCGACCGACCCAGCGCAGGTGACTACAACGGCGTTGTTGCCATCGATGGCGATTGTCAAAACGGCAGTCGCTGGCGCTGACGCTGCATGCCCGGCGTTTGCTGATGGTGGTGCCGGTCTGGATTCACTGCTCGTCGACATCGGTGATGCCGTCACATGGTGCGTAGTCGTCATCAACAACGGTCCCGGTACCGCTACCAACATTGTCGTGACCGACGACAGCGGTACGCCCGGTGATGTCGCGGACGATCGTGAGTGGTCCGATGCAGGGCCGCTGGCCGCTGGCCAAGAACTCACGTTCAGTTACAGCGCCACCGTGGCCGCGGGCACCGTCACCAACACCGCTGGCGTGACCGTTGCCGAGACCGAAGACAACCCAACTGATCCTTCGGTCGTTACAACAATTGACTTGCCGTCGATGGCGATTGTCAAAACTGCTGTTGCTGGTGCAGATGCCGATTGTCCTATGTTCGCTGATGGTTCTCTAGGTTTGGACTCGTTATTGATCGAGATTGGTGGCGCGGTCACATGGTGCGTCACAGTCATCAACAACGGTCCCGGCACAGCGACCAACATTGTCGTGACCGATGACAGTGGCACGCCGAACGACCCATCTGACGACTTGGTCGGAGAAAATCCGGGCCCGCTCGCCGCCGGTGAACAGTTGACATTTGGATACAGCGAGCAAGTCACCACGGCTGGGCAGATCACCAACACTGCGGGTGTGACCGTCGACGAAACCGACGACAACCCCACAGATCCCGCTCAGGTAACCACCTCCGCCTTGCCGTCGATGGCCATTGTGAAGACAGCGGTTGCTGGGGCCGATGCTGAATGTCCTGCATTTGCTGATGGCGGCGCAGGTCTTGACGTGCTCGACACTGCTGTTGGCGATGTCATCACGTGGTGCGTGGCCGTGATTAACAACGGCCCGGGCGCAGCAACAGATGTCGTCGTTGTCGATGACAATGCCACACCGAGCGACCAGTCTGACGATCGCACCTGGACTGACAACGGACCGTTGGCCGCTGGGGAACAGGTGACGTTCTCGTACCAAACCACGATCAGCGCGACCGGCGCAATCACAAATACGGCTGGCGTAACGGTCGCAGAGACAACTGAATCGCCAACTGACCAAGCCGGTACCAGTACCGATGGTGCCCCAGTTATCGACGTTGTCAAGACTGTGGTGGCGGCTAATGCGGCGTGTCCGACCTCGTTCGCCGCTGGTTCTGGTGGTGCTGATTCGCTAGTCGTATCGGCCGGTACCACGGTTCGCTATTGCGTCAACGTCATCAACCTTGGCCCTGGCGACGCCCGCAACGTGGTCGTGACCGACAACATGGGAACCACGGACCTGACAGATGACGAGACGTGGTCGATTGGCGACCTCGCGGACGGCGCGGAGTGGAACACGAGCTACACACTCGTTGCAGGCACGTCGACAGTGAACAATCTTGCGACTGTCACAGGCACGAGCGTTGGGGGCGAAGCCCTACCCGAAGCTGAGGATCTTGCGGTTTCCAAACCGCCGACGCCAGTGACCTACACGTACAACCCTCCGACGAGCTACACCGCTCCGACCTACACCGCTCCACCGGTAGTTCGGTCGACGCCGACGCCTCCCTTGGCGATCACCGGTGCGCAGTCGGCTCTGTCGGGCGCCGCAGCAGTCACGGTCATTGGCCTAGGTGGAGCACTTGTGGTGATCGCACGTCGCCGCGATGACGGCTAGATCTAGCAGCCTCGGTGAACACGACATGATCTAGTTCGTTGAACTGGTGAAATCTGACAATGCGCCACCCTTCGGGGTGGCGCATTGTTCTTGGCCGAAGCCGACCGGTTTAGGTTTGGCCACAAGTCAACGGCGTTCTGCGGTCGAAATTGGTCATTGACCTGGAGCGCGCTTCAGGTGATTGAATAGCCGCGATGACGACGCAACCGCCAACTACTGACACCATTACGCCTGGAGAGATGGCCGAGCGCACCGGGGTTTCCATTGACACCTTGCGTTACTACGAAAAAGAGGGCTTGCTGCAAGGCGTGGGTCGTGCAGCAAGCGGCCACCGCCGCTACAGCGAACACGACGTGCTGTGGGTCGAAGTGTTGCGTTGCCTGAGGGAAACCGGCATGACCATGCAGCAGCTGCGTCACTACTTCGAACTTGGAGCGCAAGGCAAACACACAGAGAACGAGCGGGCGCAGATGCTTCGCGATCATCGCGTTCTTGTCGAGCTCCAACTTGCCGGACTACACAACGCCCTGTCACTAATCGATCACAAACTGAGCTTCTACCGCGAGGACCAAAAATGACGTTCGGCGCCATCGATACCTTCCCCTATGTGCCGCTCGGTCGTAGCGGGCTGTTCGTCTACCGAGTCGGTCTCGGCACGATGCAGTTCGGGTGGTCTGTCGACGAGCAGGGCTCTCACGAGGTGCTCGATGCGTATGCGGGTCAGGGTGGCAACTTCATCGATACGGCCGATTGCTACAGCTCATGGGCAGCCTCTATGGGCGGTCCAGTCAACGCTGGCGGGGTTGCCGAAGAGATCGTGGGGTCTTGGCTGCGCAAGACAGCCAAGCGCGACGACATGATCATCGCAACCAAAGTTCGTGCTGCGATGGGCGTCGAGTTCTCGGACCACAGGGGGACCGCATCGCAGCGCGAGGGGCTCAGTCGCCGGTGGATCATGCGGGCCTGTGAGGACAGCTTGCGCCGTCTAGGTGTCGACCATATCGATCTGTATCAGGCTCATTTCATCGACCCTGCTGTGCCGATCGACGAGACGATGTCGGCGTTCACTGACCTTGTTCGCCAAGGAAAGGTGCGCTACCTCGGGTGCTCAAATCTCAGCGCCTGGAGACTTATGGAATCGTTGTGGGTTTCTGACAAGCGGAACCTTGAGGCGTTCATATCTGTTCAGCCGGAGTACAACTTGCTCGACCCATGGCGGTCCCAAGTTGAAATGGAACTAGCGCCGATGTGCATGCAACATGGGATTGGCATGGTGCCATACAGCCCGCTTGCGGGTGGCCTGCTCACTGGTAAATATCGACGAGGTGAAACGCTCCCCGCAAGCGTGAGGGCCGAGGAAAACGCCGAGGTCAGGTTCAGTGAGAAGAACTGGGACATCATCGAAACGCTGGTTGACGTGGCTTCATTGTCGAGTCTGCCAGCGTCGTCAGTAGCGATTCAGTGGCTCATGTCAAAGCCGTGGGTGTCCGCTCCTATTGTCGGTGCGAATCGGCCCGAACAGCTGCTCGACACCCTCAGCGGCCTTGATCGCACGCTCGACGCGGCGTCGCTGGCCCGCCTCGGCGCGGCAAGTGGGTTCGTTCGCAGTCGAGCGTCGCTCGAAACGTGAACGTCAGATGATGAATCGATCGTCGGCATAGCCGAGCGACATCGCGTCGAGAAAGCCTTCGGCACGTTCCAGACGTGGATAGCGGGCCATCAATGCGTAGAACCGTTCGTTGTGTCCTGGTTCGGCGAGGTGGGTGAGTTCGTGCAGAATTACCGAATCGAGAACCCAGTCGGGAACCGACGCGAGTCGCGATGAAACCCGGATCACCCCATCGCTGATCGAACATGACCCCCATCGAGTTCGCTGATTGGTAGCCCACCGTATTTCGGTTGCATGAGGGAGTTCATAGGCCTTGCTCAACGCCGCTGCGCGCGCGGGCAGGTCCACCGCGGCCGAATCAACGGCTCGCTTGTGCTGAATTCGTCGGGTCAAATTGGCGACAGTTTCAGACTCTTGCGATGCGCTCATGTGAGCGGGAATGCGGACCTCGATGACCCCGTCAACGACACGAGCGGCACTCGTGCGAGTGCGTTTCTCGCTACGAATGACTCGTATCGGAAGCTTGTTATTCACGTTCTGCAACCATGGCAAGAATCAGGTCGCGGTTGCGGTCAACAAAGTCTTGCTG
The DNA here is from genome assembly GCA_937991435.1 of uncultured Acidimicrobiales bacterium. GTDB lineage: Bacteria > Actinomycetota > Acidimicrobiia > Acidimicrobiales > UBA10347 > UBA10347. The sequence continues at coordinate 19,487 of CALKPY010000057.1, read as the reverse complement.
CACTTCAGCATCGACCTGATCGAACACCAGTCGTTCAGCGTCTCGGCACCGCCAGTTCGCCACGGCAACTTCGACCTCGAACCCTTTGACCTCGTCGACGAGCAGCTGGGCTTCGGGCGCGAGCACAAGGCCGTCTTCGGATTCGACTAGGGGCAGACCGCCATCCGCGTAGCGTTCGGTCACGAGTACTCGCATGCGGGTGCGCACGTCAGCCACCACCGAATCGGGCTCGGCGTAGTCGAGTCCCTGATCTGTCATACAGGCCCGCCAGGTGGCGCGTGCATCGAGCATGTCGGGGTGAGTGTCACGGGCCTCGGCAAGGCCGGTCCATTGCGGCAATTTGTCGTTGAGAAGCCGCCAATTGGCAAATGCAATGTCGCCCGACTCTCCGCGGCAGCCGGTTTCGGTCGGCAACTGTCCGGCCTCGGTTGCCGGGGACCCATCGAGCGCGGTTATGAAGCTCGCCCGCTCCGCCGGGGTTAGGCCGCGCATGTAGTTCTCGTTGGGATCCGCGTTGATGAGTGCGGCGCCGCCATCGAAAGCAACCAAACGCTCAAAGGCCGCGACGATGTCGAATCCCTGGTCTTGGGCGAAGTCGAGCGTGGTGACATCGTCTTGTTGAGGGGGCACGAGAGCGCTTGCCGGGAGGCTGAACTCGTAGCCGCGTTCTGCCATGCACGAGATCATGAGATCGGCTGCCCGTCGCTCTTGCTGAGCGAGATAGCGGTCGATATCGTCGGTTCCGAGCATCTCGATCAACACGGCGTCAAACGCTGGCTCGCCGTCGACTGACGGAAGAACGGTGGCTTCCTGCGACGTGCTGCAACCCGCAAGTACGAAAACGAGCGCCACGGCGACGAGGCCTGCTCTTTGCAGCGAAGTGGCGCTAGTCGAGAAGGTCGTCGTCACGGACCGCTTGGCCAGCCGCATACGCGTGGTGGATCGGCAAGGTGCGGCCGAAAAGCTGCTGGGTGCGCACGAGTCCACCGATCAGACCATCCTCAAGTGTGTAGGCGAACACAGCAGCATGGCGCGGGCAACTTTGTTCGTCAACGCGCGTGACTTGGTGAAGCGAATACCGGCCCTGGAAAATTTGCATGTCACCAGGCCGTAGATCGAGCGTCTTGACGGCAGTGTCGTCGCCGAGCATGACGTCTGCGGCGGCAGTTTGGTTTTCATTGCTGCGCGATCTGATATTCGGCGCGTAGCGGAACAAGCCCCCGCTGTCAGCTTCTGCCAGAAGCACGGTCACGGCAAAGTCGTTGTTGTCGTAGTGCCAGCTGAACTGTTGCCCGGGGTTCAAAACATTGACGGTGAGACCCGCGAGCGGATCGGCGTAACAAAACAATTGCGGCACGTCGAGGCACGCGGCCGTGAAGTCGAGCAGCGGCTGCCAGCGGAACATCGCGTCGATCGTGGAGTCGGCCGCAAATGCGTCGCCGGGTACGAACCCAGATGAACGCTCGATGAAGACGTTGGCCGGGTGATGATCAGGCAGATCAGGATCGGGTTCAGTTCCGAAGTAGGCGTTGATCTTGGTGCGGCTGTAGTGCGTGGCGTGTTTGATGTGCTCTGCCTCGTCAGCCATCTTTGCGAGGGCATCGGCACGAACCAGGTCCTTGATCACAGCGCAACCGTCGTGTCGCAACGAGGCTTGTGCAGCGGCAACAGCCGCACGATACGGGTCGCTTTGCGGGCAGCTCAATGGGTAGCGGTCGAGATCGAGCACGGTGCTCATGTCCATTGCGATGCTCCTGTCGGCTCAGATACAGCTCAGCGTTCCCAGTGGGGAACCCATTCGCCATCAAGACGGAAATTCAGGCCGGCTCGGTCTTCGAGCCGTTTAGCAACGTGAAGTTCCCCGGCATCTGTGCCATAGGTGTCGGCGGCGTCTTGGAACACGGTCGTTGCCGCGTCGGTCATCACGAGGTCGGTATCGACGTGACCGCTGAGCTCGTGGATCAATCCCAGGTCCTTCAGGCAGAGATCGAGCGAAAACGACGGATCGTAATGTCCGGCGAAGATCGATGGGGCGTCGTGCCGGGCCACAAACGAATCTCCGACACTCTCCTTGATGGCATGCCACAAAACGTCGAGTTCGACACCGTTGGCCTGGCCGAGAGCGAAGCCTTCACCAATCGCTGCAGCATGCACGAACCACAACTGGTTGGTGACGAGCTTGACGACGTTGCCGGTTCCGAGAGGTCCGCATGCGATCACGAGGCCGAGGTGGTCGAGGATCGGGGTGACTCGTTCTACCTGGTCTGAGGGCCCGCCGAGAAATAGGGTGAGTTTGGCGTTGCGCGCCCCATCGACTGCGCCAGTGACCGGGCAATCCACAACGGCAACGCCATCGGGGGCAAGCTCGGCGAGTTTCTTAACCAGGTCGATTCTGTTGGTTGTGAGATCTACCCAGACAGAGCCGGGTCGCAGCGCAGCGAGCGCACCCTGGGTATCCATAACTGTCTCGACATGGTCTGGGCGGGGCAATGATGTCATTAACACATCGGCTGAGGCGGCAACAGCGGCCGCTGATGACCCGCCTTTGGCGCCGTGGGCGATGCAGCTGGCCATCGCGTCGGCATTCAGGTCAAAGCAGGTGACCTCGTAACCAGCCGACACCAGGTTGCGGCACATGGGGCCGCCCATGTTGCCGAGTCCAATGAAGCCAATCGATTGTGAGACGGTCATTGAACGAATCGTAGAACCTCACAGGAGCGACTGCAGGCTGTCGGTATCGAGCAGATAGGCGAGTCCTCTGGTCGCGACAATCAAGCCGATCGTGACCTGAAGCCATGGGGTGAATCGTGGGCTTCCGGCGGGCAATCGGCGCACACTCGTTTTGGCGAACAGATCCATGACGCTAGGACGGGTTTCAGCCTTGCGCTGCATCAAGACAATCGACACTGCGGATACGCCAATCATTGCTGTGATCCCCAACCAAGGCACCGCGTAGATCAATCGTTGCGCATTGCGTTTGATGGCGGGCACGGGAGACACGGTTTCGCGTGCGCCGTCGAGGTCGCGCACATACAACCCGAGAAGCTGCTTGCCGGGGGTGGCGCCTTCGGTGATAAGCCAGAGAAACTCCCAGACAAAAAATGCCAACGACGTGAAGATGGTGGCTGCCAAGAAGATGTCGCCGTCGCTGAGATCATCGAATCGCAGGTCGCCGAGGTCACCTGGAATTCCTGGCACTGCAACCAGTTTGTTGATCGAGGTAACAACAGCGACGGCGATCGCTGAGTCGGCGATTCTCGCTGCGATTCGCAAACCAACACCAGCGACCTCGTGGCGAACTGGGGCCTTTTGACTAGCCGGAGCCGAGGTCGATGCTGCCAGGTGTTGGGTCCATCGGGTGCCGTCCCACCATCGCACGGTTCCGACGGGGTCAGATGGTGCTGGGTACCAACCTGGCGCGCTCACGAGGGCGGAGCACCTGCCAGCAGTTGCCCGGTGAGACGTCGAGCGGCGTCTGCAACGATGAGCCCTATGTCGTGGGTGAAGTTCGGATTGGGGAAGCGAAAGGTCGGCCCGTGCACTCGAAGCGCCGCCACCACACCCGTCTCAGCAAAAACAGGAGCGGCAACTGAGTTGATGCCTTCGGCGAATTCTTCGAAGCCCCACGAATACCCGGCCGAGATCGCTTGCGCCATACGTTCACGCAGCTGATCTGGGTCGACAATCGTTGTTGGTGTGACGTTGTCTAGGTCGCTGTCTAGGTATCGCTCGATGGTTGCCTGATCGGCATGGGCCAACAACACGATGCCCGACGGAAGCGAATGAGCAGGTCCGGCCTCGCCGGTCCAGTCACGTACTTGCACGTCGCGGTCATCGTTGACGTGGTCGATGAAGTGCACCCAACCGTCGCGCAACGTGTCAAGTCCGCTTGACTCGCCGGTTTCTTCAGCCAACGAGATCAGGAACGGCATTGCCAACTCGTTCAGGTCGGGTTCGGCAGAGCTGTCGGCGGCTAGTGCGCCCAGGCCGTCGCCGATCCGGTATTCACCACCACTCTCGGTCTGCTCGACGGCGCCTTCTTGTTCGAGCGCGCTCAGTAGCCGTGCCACCGTGGATTTCGGAAGTTGGATTCGATCGGCGAGTTCAGTTACTCCGCCAGGGCTTATCGAGAGCGTGCGGAGCAGCGCGAACGCTCGCTCGATGGATTGCACGCCTGCCATACATCCAAGCTACCGCCGCGATCGTTCACCGGATAGGTGATCAATTCGAGCGACGGCCAGCTTCGACGTCATTGAGGTCGAGATGATTGCGCATGTATTGCCCCGATGCATCGGTTGTGGGTTGGAAATCCCATGCTGAGTAGCGGCCCTTGCGAAGTGCAGCGTCGACAACGCGACGGGCTTGTTGGCTGGCGAGTACCTGTTCGTGAATCGTGTCGAGGTCCCATTGATCGACGATCGCCTGTTGGAAGCTCGTCAAGGCTTCGGTCTGCTCGATCGTGGCCTGGTGATTTGGCGCGGCCAAGTTCTCACGCTCGTTCGGGTCATCGTCGAGGTTGTAGAGCTGTTCGCCATCAGGCTTGCTGAATATGTACTTGAACGGTCCGCGGCGCAACATGATGATCGGGGCAATCGCACCTTCACCGAGGTACTCGCCGAACACGGTGCGGTCGGCTTGCTCGCTTCCGTCAAGAAGCGGCACGAGCGAATCGCCGTCCATAGTCTCGGGAACTTCGATACCGGCCATCGCCAGCAGGGTGGGGGCGACGTCGAGTAGCGACGTGTGGGTGGCAACGCGGCGAGGCGTAAATCGTGCAGGTGATCGCACGATGAGCGGTACACGAGCACTGTGTTCAAAGAAGCTCATCTTGTACCACAGGCCCCGCTCGCCCAGCATGTCGCCGTGATCGGCAGTGAACAAAACGATCGTGTTCTCGGCAAGGCCGTGGTGATCGAGGGTGTCGAGGATCTGCCCGATCCAGTGATCGACGTACGAGCAGTTCGCCAAGTAGGCATGACGTGCTGTTCTGATCTGTTCGTCGTTTACTTGGGTGATATCGGCGCACATGACATGGCGAAGTCGTTGGCTGTGCGGATCATGCTCGTCGACCGCTAGGGGGCCGACCGTGGGCATTGGAATCGCGTCGTGGTCGTACAGATCCCAGAACTGTTGCCGGGACACATACGGGTCGTGCGGATGGGTGAACGACGCGGTAACCATGAACGGTCGATCATCGGCGGTGCGCGCCAGGTCTCGAAGCTTGCGAATAGTGCGGAAGCCCACCTCGTCGTCGTAGTCGAGCTGGTTGGTGGCGTCGGCCACACCGGCGTGAACCACGCTGTCGAGGTTGTGGTACCACCAGTCGAACCGGCCCTCAGAATCTGACCAGTCGGGTGTCCAGCCAAAGTCGGCGGGGTAGATGTCGGTCGTTAGGCGCTCTTCGAACCCGTGCAACTGGTCAGGTCCGACAAAGTGCATCTTGCCGATGAGCGATGTCTGCCAACCGCTGGCACGGAGATGATGAGCAAAAGTAGGGACGGTTGATGCGAACTCTGATGCATTGTCATAGGCGCCGATTCGGCTATTCCGCTGGCCCGACATCATGGCGAAGCGAGCTGGAGCGCACAGCGGCGAATTGCTGTACGTCGAATCGAAGACCACACCTTCTGCGGCGAGGCGATCGATCGCAGGTGCGACTGCTGGTCCGCCCCACGGGGCGAGGAAGGGCGCAGCCATCTGGTCGACCATCAGCAACACGATGTTGGGTCGTGTCACCCCAGCGGTCGGTGTTGCCGGCGAGGTCACGCGCCGAAACGCCCTGCCGCAGGTGCACGGTGCACCTCAGCGCGGTCGGGGGCGAGCTGTTCATTACCCAGCAACATGTCGGCAGCACGTTCGGCGATCATCATCGTCGGCGCGTAGATATTGCCGTTGGTGACGTCGGGCAAGACCGATGCATCGACGACGTACAGACCTTCGACTCCGTGCACGCCCATCGTCGATGGGTCGACCACCGACATGACGTCGGTGCCCATGCGGGTGGTACACGATGGGTGTAGCGCTGTCTCTGCGTCGCGTGAGACCCAGTCGAGAATTTCCTGATCGGTTTCGACAGAAGGACCCGGGCTGACTTCGCCATCGTTGTACGGCGCAAAGGCGGGCTGATTGAGAATTCGCCGAGCGGTGCGAACTGCTTCGATCCACTCTTTGCGATCGTTCTCGGTCGAGAGATAGTTGAACTGCACAGCGGGATGTTTGCGCGGGTTGGTCGATGTGATCTTGACCGTGCCGCGGACGTCGCTGTACATCGGCCCGACGTGGACCTGGTAACCGTGATCGCCCTCGGGTGAAGACCCGTCGTAGCGAACCGCAATCGGTAAGAAGTGAAACATGAGGTTCGGGTATTCGACGTCGTCGTTGCTGCGTAAGAAGGCGCCGGCCTCGAAGTGGTTGTTTGCCGCTGGTCCGCGCCGGAACAGCCATTGCAAGCCAATGATTGGCATGCGCCATTTGGCGAGTTGCGGCTGCAGCGATACCGGCTGCTTGCATCCGTACTGGATGTACACCTCGAGATGATCCTGCAAATTTTCGCCTACGCCTGGCAGAGCACTCACCGTGTCGATGCCGAGCGAACTCAGATGTTCGGGATCGCCGACACCAGACAACTGCAACAACTGCGGCGAGTTGAATGCTCCACCGCAGCTGATGATGTGACTACCGCGAGCGACATGGGTGCGACGACCGCGTCGGTATTCGACGCCGACGGCCCGACCCGATTCCATCAGGACTCGATTGGCGTGCGCCAAGGTGCGAAGTTCGAGGTTCGGCCGGTCGAGAACGGGGTGCAGATAGGCGCGTGCTGCGCTGAGACGGCGGCCTCGAACCAGGTTCTTGTCAAATACTGCGAAGCCCTCTTGGCGGTAACCGTTGACATCGTCGGTGCGGTGATAGCCAGCCTCGACGCCAGCGTCGAGCCATGCCCGAAACAACGGATTGTCGGCAGGACCGGTCTCGAGCTGCAACGGTCCATCGTCGCCGCGCCAACCGTCGCCGCCGACGAGTCGGTTCTCCATGCGTTTGAAATAGGGCAAGCAGTGCTCATAGGACCAGTGGGACATGTCGGGCTGGGCGCCCCACTTGTCGTAGTCCATGGGGTTACCACGCTGGAAAATCATGCCGTTGATACTGCTTGAGCCGCCGAGCACCTTGCCGCGTGCGTGATACACCTTGCGCCCGTTCATGTGGGGCTCGGGCTCGCTCTCGTATTTCCAGTCGTAGAACCGGCTTCCGATCGGATAGGTGAGTGCCGCAGGCATGTGAATGAACACATCCCATTTCCAGTCTTTGCGGCCGGCTTCGAGCACCAGCACCTTGTTTGCCGGGTCAGCGCTGAGTCGATTCGCGAGCGCGCAGCCAGCCGATCCGCCGCCGATGATGATGAAATCCCAATTGTCCGTCATGTCACGCCTTCGGCTCTTGTTCGGTTGTCGGTGGTGTTTGATTGTCGGTGTAATTTCGTTGTGAGTGCCGGCGTGCAGCATGGATTGGCCATCGGCCCGGAATGCCTCTGAGTTGATGGTGGCTCGGCTCGTCAAAAAACAAACCGGCGCCGATCGTAAGCGCTGGAATAGCGCCCGACACGAGTACCTGGCCAGCCGTCGCAAGGTCGGTGATGCGGGCACAGAGATTCACCGCGATACCGCCAAGATCGTCGCCGCGCCTCTCGACCTCGCCGCAGTGAATACCAACCCGCAAGTCAAGTCCAAGACTGGCTGCGGCGTCGATGCACTCGAACGCGGCGAGCACGGCATCGCTTGGCAGGTCGAAACTACACAACATGCCATCGCCAGTACTGTTGTGGAAGCTGCCTTCGTGACGTTCGAGCACGGCGCGGGCCGCGGCCTCGTTGCTGTCGAGCAGCTCGCGCCACCGCCGATCACCCACCTCGGCCGCAACGCCGGTTGAGTCGACAATGTCCGTGAAAATCAGCGAGGCGAGTTCACGGTGTTCACCCACGCTGGTGGTGCCGGTGATGAAGCGCTCGATTTCGTCAAGGACCGTGGCGGTTTCACCCATAAAGATCGGTCCGTCAGAACCATCGAGCTCAACAAAGCGCGCATTGGGAATGTAATCCGCGAGGTATCGACCGTGGTCGATCGTGGTTATTTGCATGTCGGCTCGGTGCATGACCAGAGTTGGCGTGGTGATGATCGGCAACAGGTGACGCACGTCGATGTGGCGAATGGCGTCGTAGATCGCTGCCGCGCTGCCGCGGCTTGCGCCCATACGCCCGCCGCGATCGGCCCAGCGTTCGAAAAGGGTGTTGTCGGCGCCCGTGGGTACGAGGAGCTCCATCGAGGTAGGCCCGTCGGGCCCCGCACCATCGAGGATGGTGCTGACGAGAATCGATGCCTGATCGCCGGTGAGCCCCAACGGGTAATCGCTTCGACGCATCATGCTGGCCGACGCGTTGAACAGGGCGAGGTGCGACAGACCCGTGGGCTGCCGCGATGCATAGGTGATCGCCGCTGGTGCCATCAGGCTTGGGGCGATCAGGGCATGCTGTCGAGATGCGGCGGCGTCAAGCACTGCGGCGAGGTCGTCGGCGAGGTCGTCGGGTGTTCCTGGATTGTCTGGAGTGATCGGATCCGAGGCCCCAACGCCTCGACGGTCGAAGAGGATCAATCGCCCTATTGAGCTGAGGCGATCGAGGAGCGTGGCAAAACTTGGCAGCTCGTGGAACATTTCGAACGGTACGAAGGTCGCGGGACACAACACGATGTCTGAGTGCCCGTTGCTGTCGCCAAGCGAAGTCCACGCGATGTGATGTTCGCCACTTTGTACATAGTGAACATCGAGTTGAACCACTGCGTGATTCTCTCACGGAAACAGAAATTTCGCGCCACTCGTCGATGGCGATTCGCGACTTCGATCGAAAGCCGCGACTTCAGTGTCCGACGGACACTTTGCCTGTGGCGTTGCTGTGGAGCTTCTCGGCATGACGGTTCAAGCCGATCAGTTCGGCTTCGATTCCACGCTCACGGAATTTGGCGACGACGGCGTCGAGTGCTGACACCGCTGATGTGTCCCAGATGCGAGCGGTCGTGAGATCAATCTCGACGCGAGGGACCTTGACGGAGTCGTAGTCGAACGAGTGAACAAGATCGTTGGTCGAGGCGAAGAACAGTTCACCGCTCACCGTGTACAGACGAGCGGTGTTGTCTGGGTCGACGATGCTCGTGACACGAACGACGTGGGACACATGGCGCACAAAGAAGATGGCCGAAAGCACGATTCCAGCCCCTACACCCCACGCAAGGTTGTGTGTGATCACGACCACTGCGACGGTCGCAACCATGACCGCGGTCTCGGTGCGTGGCAGTGATCGGAGTGCATCGGGACTGATGCTGCGCCAGTCAAAGGTGCCGATTGAGACCATGATCATTACTGCGACTAGAGCGGCCATGGGAATCACCGCGACCACGTCGCCGAGAACGAGAATCAGAATCAGCAAGAAGATGCCTGACGCCAATGTCGAAAGACGGGTGCGTCCGCCAGACTGATGGTTGATCATCGACTGGCCGATCATGGCGCAACCGGCCATGCCGCCGAGAAATCCGGTGGCCACGTTGGCAATACCTTGACCACGGGCTTCCCGATTTTTGTCTGAGTCAGTGTCGGTGAGATCGTCGAGCATCTGGGCGGTGAGCAGCGACTCAAGTAGACCTACCAGAGCGAGTGTTATGGCATACGGCAAGATCGTCTGCAGCGTCTCGAAGGTGAATGGCACGTCGGGCAGCGCAACCCAGGGCAAGGCGCTCGGTAGCTCACCCATGTCGCCGACGGTCGGCAAGTCGAGGTCCATTGCAACCGCAATTGCGGTCAACCCTGCGATGGCCACGAGCGGCGATGGAACGACTTTGGTGATTCGAGGAAGCAGGTAAATGACCGCCAGGCCAGCGGCGATGAACAGCAAGTTCAACGGAAGTTGGTCGCTGTTGCCATCTTCGTTGAGCAAGATGTGCGGTACCTGTGCGAGGAAGATCAAAATCGCCAACGCGTTGACGAAACCAACCATCACCGTGCGAGGAACAAACCGCATAAGCGACCCGATTCCTAAGCGGCCGAGCAAGAATTGCAGCACTCCGGCCAGGATCGTGGCGGCGAACAAGTGACCGAGTCCGTGGTCGGCGACAAGCGAAACCACGACCAGGGCCATTGCCCCAGTGGCAGCCGAGATCATGCCTGGGCGTCCACCAGCGATCGAAATGATGATCGCAATCGAGAAGGAGGCGTACAGCCCGACTTTGGGGTCTACCCCAGCGATGATGGAAAAAGAGATGGCTTCGGGTATCAGCGCAAGCGCTACGACGAGGCCGGACATGAGGTTGACTCGCGGATCGGCGAACCAACTCTTCACGCGATCAGATTGCTCGTTTTTGCTGTTTGGGTTCGTTTTGGCTTCTGAGCGCGCGGGCGCGTCGACAGATTCGGAGTGAGACATGCGTGCCTAGCGTGGGGGGAGGTGCACCACCATGGCGCAGGTGCAACCTTTGATTCTAGACACTTCGCTGGTTTCCTGCAGAGTTTCTCCTGTCACACGGCGCCTGAGCGCGCCGCGGACGACGTTCTCGTTAGGTGGCGCCGCCTCCGAACGTGCCCCAGATCACTGCGGTGACGATGATCAGAGCACCGACAATTGTCTGTCCGGGTGGACGTTCAGAAAATGCAAGCCACGCCCAGATTGGTGCGGCGATGGTTTCGACTGGCGTGAAGAGTGCAACTTCGCTGGCTGGCGCGAAACGGGGCGCTGTTGCGTGAGCGATGCGCCCAGCAGGGTTGAAAACGAGACCCATGCCCAAAATCGACAGCCACGCACGTGCGTCGAGCTGGCCCAAGTCGACAAACCACGCGGCCACGATTGCAGTGCCTAACGATCCGAGGGCAAGGCCGGCGTAGACACTCATGTCGGGCCATTGCCGCCAGATCGTGATCGATGTGCCAAACCCTGCGATCGCTAACAGCGCCAAGAGGTCGCCGTCGAGTGTCGGTGCGCCGAGCGATCCGGCGACGACGATTCCGATTCCGATGATCGTGAACGCAATAGCGATCCAAATGCGGCGAGACGTCTTCTGGCCAAACAGCAGCAGTCCAACAACAGCTGCCATGATGGGAGCCGATGCAACAATCGTGACCACATTGGCCACCGCCGTGCGGGTCACCGCCGTGATGAATGCAATTTGTGTGACGGTGCCCAGGCATGCAACGGCCATGAGCGGAGCGGCATGGCGACGCAGCTGCTCGGGCGTGGCTCGTGCGTCTTGGGTCACGGCCAAGGCCCCAAAGATTGGGAGGCCAGCGAGGGCGACGATAAATACGATCTCCCAAGCACCAGCGCGCGAAAGGCGAATGAAGAGCGTGTCGGTAGACACGAGCAGCATGCCTAGTGACGCCAGCCCCCAGCCCCTGCGTCGATTGGTCATCTGCGCCACTCGCGGCACAGTAGCTGCACCTTTGTTCAACTGCGTGGGAAGATTGCGACGTGACAATCAACTCTGATGGTGGCCCTTTGAGCGGCGTTCGTGTCATCGACCTGACCACGGTCGTAATGGGACCAATGTCATCGCGAATTCTCGGCGACCTAGGGGCCGATGTGATCCGTGTAGACGCTCCGCAGGTCGACCTGATTCGCGACTTCGCGCCGCAACGTTCGCCCGGTATGAGTGGCATCACGCTCAATCTGCAACGTAACAAACGAAGCGTGTTGCTCGACCTCAAAACCGATGCGGGCAAGCGGGCGATGTATGACCTCATTGCGACCAGCAACGCGTTTGTCACCAACCTGCGAGCGAGCGCATTGGCGAGTTTGGGACTGTCGCCGGAGGATCTTGTGTCGGTACGCCCAGACCTGGTGTACTGCGGCGCAGTGGGTTATTCGAGCGAGGGGCCTTACGCCGGACGGGCCGCGTATGACGACGTGATTCAGGCGGTGTCCGGCATGGCATCGATGTTCGACTGGATGGGTCCCGAACCTGCCTTTGTGCCATCGATCATGGCCGACAAGATCGCCGCCCTCCATATCGCGTATGCCACAGCCGCCGGTCTGTATCGGCAGGCCTCCACAGGTCACGGTGACGTGATTGAGGTGCCGATGGCCGAGGCGTTGGCATCGTTCAATCTCGTTGAACACCTCAATGGCCACACGTTCGAACCACGCGAGGAGCCGTTCAGCTACCTGCGGTTGCGCACACCCAATCGTAAACCTCGCCGAACTGCCGATGGATGGATCTGCGTTCTTCCCTATAGCAATGCCAACTATCGGGACTTCTTTGCCCACGCGGGCCGTCCGGAGCTCGCTGATGACGAACGGTTCTCGTCGACCAATGCGCGGGTGCACAACGCCCACGAGCTTTATGGGCTCATCGAAGAGCTGGTGCCGATGTTCACAACTGCGGAGTGGATGCAGTTCTGTGCAACGGCTTCGATTCCGTGCGCCCCGGTCACCGACCTCGGCGAGCTTGGCGACAACGAACACTTTGCCGCGGTCGGTCTGCTCGAACTGCAGGAGCACCCGACCGAGGGTGCGTACCGGGTCATCAAGGACCCCGTCGTGTACCGGTCTGGTGATGGAGTAACCGTACGAGAGCCCGCACCTCGACCCGGCCAACATACAGCGTCGATCATGAGCGAATTGGGTTGGACAGACGACGAGATCGCCGAACTCGGCTGAGGATCGCCGATTTGGCTGACGAGCGCCGCCTGTCGTCGTCTCTTACGGATTATCAACGATGAACTGTTGCAGATGGGCAACGAGAACATCGGGGGCGTCTTCTTGGCAGAAGTGACCAACACCGGGCAGCTCGACGATCGGGGCATCGGGCCACAACGCTCGAAAATCGGCGATGGCATATGCGGGCGGGATCGCTCGGTCTTCAAGCCCTTCGACCAACATTGCTGGTTTGGAGAGCAGCGCAGGAAGCCCCGATACTCCCTCGATCACGTACTCGCGGATACGGCCCAGATACGCGTCGATTGGAAACTCATACGCTCCAATGGCCGATTCCCAATCGGGGAACGGTTCGGAATAGGCGCGGATCCAGGTGTCGTCGACAGCCGCAGAGTTCTGGAAGCCGATGATCTTCATGATCGACAAAATGGTTGAGCCAGCATTGCGCAGGACCTGCTCGGTCCGACCGGTTTCGAGCCCTGCCCCGATCCATTGAAACCAGGGTGAGTCCGACACCTGTGGCACGTCGTCGCCGACCCGGCCGTAGCCAGCCATTGTGTTCGCGAAGAAGACGCGCTTGACCCGACCTGGGTGACGTACCGCGAAGGCTGTAGCGATGGGGCCGCCCCAGTCTTGGCCGACCAGCGTGATGTTGGTCAGGTCGAGATGTTCGACGAGCGACACCAGGTTCTCGGTGTGCTCTTGCAAGGTGTAGGGCCGGTCGAGTGGGGTCTGTGACTTACCAAATCCCATGTGGTCGGGCACGACTACGCGGTTGTCGGCGGCTAGCGGGCCAATCATGTTTCTGTAGAGATATCCCCATGTCGGCTCTCCGTGCAAGCACAGAATCGGCTCGGCGTCGCGGGCCCCTTCATCGACAAAGTGCTGCATGAAACCGTGACCGTCATAGGTGTTCGGCGCGAACGGGAACGTGCCGTCAAAGGTTTCATCGAGAGCGATCATGGACTCGATGTTGGCACGTTATCGACGCGTGTCAAAACGAACATGCGCAGAAATCGCCGACAACTCAACACGCGGAAATCTTGGTCGTGCTACATCGGGTCCGAGCGCGGGTCAACCGGATCCGGCGCCATGTTCAGGTGCAGATCGTGACCTGTGTACGGGTTGGCACGGGCGAACTCTTCGTTGAGCTCTACGCCGAGCCCGGGCCCAGTCGGAGGGATCACGTAGCCGTCTTGCCATTGCATCGGTTTGACCAGAAGATCGGCGTGGATCCCAGACCAGTCGCGGATGCTCTCGAGCACCAGAAAGTTTGGAGTGCATGTCGCGAACTGCACATTCGCAGCGCCAACGATTGGACCGCAATACAGATGCGGAGCAACCTGGGCACCCGCCGCCTCGGCCATCGCACCGATTTTCTTGGCTTCGAGAATGCCGCCGACTCGGCCGAGATTCATCTGCAAGATCGACGCGGCTTTGGCATCGAGAACCCGTGCGAATTCGGCTTTGGTCGTCAGCCGCTCGCCCGTCGCAACCGGAATAGTTGTTTGTCGAGCGACCTTGGCCATCTCGGCCACATTGTCTGGCGGCACGGGTTCCTCGAACCACAAAGGATCGAACTGTTCGAGCCGACGTGCCAGGCGAAGCGCTCCAGATGCGGTGAACTGGCCGTGGGTACCGAACAACAGGTCGGCCTTGCTGCCGACTGCTTCGCGGACGGCGCCGGTAAGTACTTCGGACAGCGCAAGACGTTCAAGTGTGGGCTGGTGCCCATCGAAGATCGAATAGGGGCCGGCGGGGTCGAACTTCACCGCGGTGAAACCTCGGGCGACTTCTTCGGCTGCGCGACTTGCAGCGGTTGCCGGGTCTGCATATACGTCGGCGGCGTCGCCGGGTTCGGGGTAGAGGTAGGTGTAGGACCGCAGCGCGTCGTGAACCCGGCCACCGAGCAGCTGATAGACGGGCTGGTCGACTTCCTTGCCCACAATGTCCCAGCAGGCCATCTCAAGCGCACTCACGCATCCCATCATCGAGATGTCGGGTCGCTGAGAGAATCCGCTGCCGTAGCAACGATGCCAGAAACGTTCGATCTCAAAAGGACTGTGGCCCAGCAGATGGCGCTCGGCGACATCGGCGATCATCGCGGGTACGACATCGGGCCCAAATGTTGCGCCATAGTGCTCGCCGTACCCAACGACTCCGGTGTTGGTGACGAGTTTGACGAAGATGAAATAGTTGCCACCAAACTCGCCCGGCCGGTTGCCAACGACGAACGTTTCAAGTTCTGCGACGTGCATCAGTCTGTCGAATCTGCAAAGACGATCACGTTGCGGACCGCCGATCCGTCGGTCACTGCCGCGATTGCCTGGTTGATGTCTTCGAGTTGGTACGTGCGAGTGATCAAAGGATCGAGAAGCAGATCGCCGCTCTGGTACTGCGAAACAAGCTCAGGAATGTCACGGCTGATCGTCGATTGGCCCATTTTGGACCCGATGATGCGCTGGTTCGCGGCCGCGAGGGTCACGGGGTCAATCGTCGCGACCACACCCGATGCAGGCATGCCGACGATTACCACAGTGCCGTTCGCGGCCAGCAAGGTCGGTGCTTGTTCGATTGGCTGTTGTGCCCCCACGGTGACCAACACATAGTCGGCCATTGCACCGTTGGTGAGTTCGCGCACACGGCCAGCGAGGTCTTCGGTGCGGCTGTTGACGATTTCGGTTGCGCCGAACTCGCGAGCCTTGGCGAGCTTGTCGTCTGATAGGTCCACGGCGATGATGCGATCTGCGCCTGCGAGCCTGCTTCCTTGCACGGCGTTGAGCCCAACACCGCCGGTTCCGATGACGACGACAGTTGACCCCGCAGCAACTTGCGCTGCGTTGCGCGCCGCACCAACGCCGGTGATTACCCCGCACGCCAAAAGAGACGCAGGCCCCATTGGCACTGTGGGGTCGATGACGACCGCTTGGGAACGGTCAACAACGGCCCGTTCGGCGAAGCATGCGGTGCCGAGCCCGTGGGCCACCGGGTTGCCCTCGTCGTCGGTAAGGGGTGACGGAGCTGCAGGCCGGTCACCGGTGCACGCTACCGAGACGTCGGCTAGGCAGTTGCGGCAGGCGCCACACGACTGGATGAGCGTGAGAACCACATGGTCGCCGACGGTGACGTCGTCGATCTCGTCACCGATTGCTTCGACAATGCCGGCTGCTTCGTGGCCCCAAACAGCAGGTAGTCGGCCGCCCCATGCCCCGTCGAAGAAATGAATGTCGCTGTGACATAGCGCCGATGCGGCAATGCGCACCTGAATCTGATGGGGCGCGGGTGGCGCCAAATGCAGGGTTTCGATGGTGAGTGGCTTGCCGAATTCTCGACAGACTGCGGCTTTGACGGGTGTGGTCACGCCGACGACAGTAGTGGGTTTGCAAGCCGCGGGCGTCGTTCAAAACGGCAACAGGCGGGGCCCTAAGGCCCCGCCTGTCAGCGAGTCGAGTTCGAGTCGAAACTCGAATTCAGTTCAAATCAGCCTGCAGCGCGAGCCGCATCGAGCCAGCCGTCGACGAGACCACGGTTGGCCTCGACCCAGCGCTCGGCGATTCCGCCGATTGCTTCGACGCTTCCGTCAGTTGCATCTTGTTCAACGTTCGCAAGAGCGATGTCGATCAGAGGAAGAACAACCTGGTCGAGCAACTCAGCAGCAGCTGGGTTCGCATCGAGGAAGTCGTTGTTAGCAGTTACCTGGATGTCAGCAGCAGTCCAACCGAGGTTGCACTCGCCAGCTGAGCTGTACAGGCAGCTGTCGCTGTTGATCGCAGCAACCGCGTTGGGCTGCGCGTATTCTTCGGCGTTTTCCTGGCCGGAGCAGTTGGCGTCGGTGACTTCGCCTTCGACGCTGATCCACATCACGTTGTCGCCCGGAATGAGCTTGGTGATGTAGGCGCTTGGGGTCCAGGTGTAGATGACCATTGGTTCGCCAGCGTTGGCGAGGTCAGTTGCTTCGGCAATCATCGTGTCGTAACCAGCTTGGATCTGGGTTACTGGCCAATCGAATTGGCACGCCATTTCGGTGATGATGTTGTCGCAGGTCCAGCTCTCGGGGCAGCCGTACATGTCGGCTTGACCATCGCCGTCTCGGTCAAAGATCGCTGACAGTTCAGGGTCGCCGAACAGCTGATCGAGGGTGGTGATGCCATTGGCTTCGGCAACTGACTTGGTAATCAGGAATCCCTGAAGACCGCCAGCAGCCATCTCGTTGCCGACCTTGGTGACGTAATCGCCGACCTTGCACGAATCAGGACGCTCAGCTTCGAGCCAGCTGTTGTGACCTGGGTACCAGCTGTTCACCCAGAAGTCGAAGTCGCCCTGTGACATTGACAGGTATGCCAATGATGGGCTGAGTTCGAGCTCTGAAGGCTCGGAAACTTCGTATCCGAGCTCTTCAAGCAGATCCTTATAGATCTCTGCCTGCACGTAGCCGGTGGTCCAGTCAGCGCGAGCCATCGTTGCGGTTACGCCTTCACCTGGCATTGCAGCCACAGCAGACTCAGTAGCACCGTCGCCGGCACCTTCGTCTGTGGCTTCTACGGTGTCTGAGCTGCCAGAATCGGCAGTGTCTGCATCGTCACTTCCGCATGCGGCTGCGAAAAGTGCAAACGCCATGAGAAGCGCAAGTAGCGCTTTCATTGATTTCATAAATAACCCCTCCTAGGGCAATAGCCAGTTAGATCCTATAAGACGGCGACTAGTAAGTCTCGGCAGCGTCGACGAGGTGGCGCTTGTCGCCAAGGATTTCGCCAATATGGTGCGAGTTCGTGTCGTTAGGCTGGTCTTCGATCTTGGCGTAGACCCGAGAGCGACTGAACTCGTTGATCACCGAACGCCCAGAATTGACGAGCACTGCGCCGGCCAGCAGTAAAAAGAACACGCCGACCCCGCTCACAACCTTTTGATCGGTCGCTCGTGCGAGTGTGCCGATCCATCCGAGTGCCACGGCAACGAGCCCGGCACCGAGCCCGACGGATACCGCTCCCGCGATCCATCGCTTGCGCGTATCGCTGGATACAAAGCCTGCAGCCATTGCGGTGCTCGCGACACCCAATAACCCTGCGATGAACGTCCATCGGCCCACAGTGGAACCTTCACCGTCAAAGCCGCTAATGGTGATCGTGCCGGTGCTGACAGCCGAGGACCGCAACGATGTGATCTCGTTGACGATTGCGAGCGACCGCTTCTGCGGGGTTTCTGGGTCGCGAGCTTCGACTTCGAGCGAATCGAGCTGAGCTTGCAGCTCGGGGGTGATAACGGCTTCTGCTCGTTCGTCAGAGGTGAAGTTGGCGAAGCCGGCTCCGAGGAGCAGGCCTGCGGCCAGAACCGAGGTGACGAGGGGAGCGATGACCCGGCTTGACAGAGGTCGTAATGGCTCGTGGCGTGCTGCAAGGATCCAAACTGCCGATCCGGCGGTCATCACAACGGCGCCAACGAGTGCCACGATCGATCCGATGCCACGTTCGGCGACGGCAAGTGCTGAGGGCGAACTGAGTACATACGTCACCGTGACGACCAAGGCAGCAAGCGAAGCGACCAGCGAACCGTCGGCATTGAGCCATCGACTGGTTTCGCCTGGTTTGCGCCACACGCTCAATCCAGCTGCGATCACCATAAGCGCGGCACCAGCCAACACATAACCAAACCACGATCCGCCGCTGGCTTGCAAGCCGTTGAAGGAATCACCCGTGATATCGATGGCATCGTTAACGCCACGTGCCGGAATCTTGCCAAGTTCATCGACGCGACGGCTGAATGAGGAAAACCAGCCACCACCTGTGTTCCACGTCAAGACCAGTGAGGCAAGCACGATGATCGAGCCGACGATCGAGATCACGATTCCGGTCGTCTCGCGGCCGTTGACCGGTTCGTACACAACGGTGCTGCTTGCCGTCTCCGGCAGGTCCAACTTGGCGGCGCTTTCGGCGTCGATCAGCAAGTCTTCTGGGGTCTTGCGAGCTGACCACGCGCGACGTAGGCGCACACCAAGGCTCTGGCTGTTGTCCCCATCGCGTTGCGTGATTCGGTCGAGCACAACGGCTACGAGGAAGAACGAGAGGCCCGCAGAGCCCGAGAGTGCCGGATCTTGATTGCTGAGCGCACGGAACATGAACTGCGCCAAACCGCCGGCGCCCATGATGGCTGCGATACCGAGCATGGAGATCGACAGCAGAAGTGTCTGGTTGATACCAGTCATGATTGCCGGGCGAGCGAGCGGCAACTGAACATCGCGCAAAATGGCGAGCTCTGTTTGCCCAAACGCTCGGCTGGCCTCGACCACATCTTCGGGGACCTGTCTGATACCCAGATTGGTTAATCGGATTAGAGGCGGAAGCGCAAACACCATGGTCACGATGGTTGCCGCGACCTCACCAATGCCGAAGAAGAATACGAAGGGCAACATGTAGACAAAAGAGTGCACAACCTGCATGGCGTCGAGCACGGGTCGCACGCTGGCCCAGAACGAGTCAACTCGCCCTGCAAGCACGCCAATAGGTATGCCAATGACGGTGCAGAGCAGCACCGCAACAGCGATAAAGCCGATTGTCTTGGCAGTTTGCTCCCAGTAGCCGGTTCCCATTAGTGCGCAGACAATCAGCGCAACGGCAGAAAAAATGCCGACCTTGATGTTCTGGGCGATCCAGCCGATGAAGAAGAAGGCGATAATTATGACGAACCACGGTGGTCCGAGAAGGATCGTGTCATTGACGAAATCGACCAACAGGCTGAAGAGCCAGTCGACGAAGTCAAGGATGGGCTTGAGTTCGTTGTCAATCCAGTCGACGGCCTGGTCGTA
>CALKPY010000056.1 GCA_937991435.1 uncultured Acidimicrobiales bacterium | reverse complement strand
GTAGGAGCACTCAGGACATGTGGGCATAGCTGATCCAAGTCTGGCATCTCTCTGGCACACGCTGCGTGGCTGCAGTTGGTGGTGGCAGACGGAGCAAATGGTTGCGTTGACCATCTGATACAGCCGGATGCCCCGGCGCGATGGCCGGGGCACCTGGGGCAGTGTCGTGGTTTTCCCGAACAAGGGATCAGTCGCCAGTAGTCGGCGCCCGGTGTCGGTGTCCCTGTTTCGTTGACACAGAATTCACCTTTTCGCTAATCCGGTCTTCGAGTCCCGCAAGGATTTCATCGGCTTTGGCCTGGTCGATTCGCCCCTCGGCAAGACCGGTCGCAACCCGTTCCTGAGCCGCTTCGACGAGGGTGTCAATGAGATCTTGTTCCGAAACGCCAGCCTCCGCGGCGACATCGACGAGGGGGGTGCCTGCTTGGCGGGCTTCGCGTAGGTCTTCGGCGGAGATGCCCAAGAGTTCGGTCAGCACCGCCATCTTGTGGTTGCGGTCGCGGCCTTTATGGCGGGGCAGCTCGCCAGCGGCGATGTTGGCGAGTGCCTCGTCGGCCTGAGCCTGGGTGATCTCGCCCGCAGCAAGCTTCGATTGAATCCGCTCGGCGGCCCGGTCGAGGCGTTGCTCAAGCGTCGGGCGTTGCTCAATTGTGCTGGTGTCGTTCGTGCTTTGGGCAATGGCATCGGGTGCAACGGTGGCCACGGTGCCTCCGAGTGCGAGCAGTCCGATCAATCCGGTTGCGACGGTCTTGCGATTCAACATGTGATGTCCTTGGTGATATGCGTCAGCTCGGGGTTGAGCTGACAGGAACCACTTTGCGCTTGGACTCCAAGGACAAACCGAGAACCGGTTCGCAAGATCGCAAGGAATAGGTAAGACGAATGCAAGAGCGTTGCGCTGACTTTTCTGGTCGGACTCTGTTGTTGCTATCTGGCCGTCGGGTTCGGCCCTAGTTGAGGTCAAACAGCACGTAGCCGCGACCGGCTGCAGCGGCGTAGCGATCGCCTGCTGCTACCAGATACGGGTTGACGACGCCTGGAATGTCGATCAACGTCGAGGCCTCGATATCAGGGTTGTCAAGATCCCACAAGCGCACCCGACCGTCGGTTCCGGTGCTCAGCAAGCCGCCGGCGAAAGGTAAGACGGTAAGCATCGGGCTTCGATGTCCCGTGAGCTTGATTGAATCGCCCGTTGGGTCATCGGGAGACCAGATATAGATCCCATCTTCGCCGGCAGATGCCACACGGCCATCACCCATTGCTGCTAACGCGTCGACCGCACCAACATGTCGTTCAAAGGAGACGAAGGCGTCGGGGCTCTCCGGGTCGATAATGCGGATCGCTCCGCCCTGACCGGCGGAGATGATTCGGCCATCGTCGAGCACAAGCAACTCAGTCACGCCGTTTGCGTGAGCCTCGACAACAGTGGTCTCTTCGCTCAGATCGTGGAACCTCACTGTTCCGTCGGTGTGGCCGGTGGCAACGCCCTCGACACCGCGGACCGCGAGCGCCGAGGCTCCGGGGGCAACCTGACCGGAGTAAAGCTCAGCATTGTCTTCTCCAGGGTTACCCAACAGCAGAACCCGTAAATTGCTGGCGGCGTCGAGCGACACTACTGCACCCGCCTGGGTGACACCGAGCCCGACGACCGGACTTGGGTGGCGAGTTACCTCTCGCGGAGCGACGCCCTCAGAAGTACTGCCCAACATGACGAGGCCGTCGTCGCCCCCGCTGAAGAAGACGTCGGTCTTCCACGGCGCCAGTGCTGAAATATTCGCCGAGTGTGGCGCTTCGACGAGTTGTGATGCTGGCAGGGTTAGGTCCCACACACGCCCGGTGGCATCGCTGCTGGTTGAGATAAGGCGTCCATCGGGAAGCTCGCTCAACGCGCTTACCAAATCTCCGTGGCCATCGAGGATGTCGAGCAACTCACCTGTCGCCGGATCCCAGATGCGAACCGACGCATCGTCGCCGCCACTCGCCAGAAGCCCACCGTTGGTGGGGTAGAGCGCCCGCACCGCGCCGATGTGATCAACCATGACCAGTTGGGCTTGGGCATTCTCTTCGGCCGGATAGACGTGGATCGACCCATTTACTGCACCGCTGGCGATGCGTCCGTCGTCGAGTTCTACCAGTGCTGTAACGGGAGCTTGATGCGTGGCGATGCCCACGCTTGTCGGAGGCTCGGCGTCGATATTCCAAACGCGGACCTCACCGTCAACTGCTGCGGTGGCGATTTGGCCATCGCTCAGGTGCACGACAGCGGTCACCTCGGCTTCGTGGGTGAGTTCGATGATCTGGTCAGCGGCATCGAGGGTAAACACATGAACTGCGCCGTCAACCGATGCAACGGCCACCCGTTGGTCGCTGATCGCGGCGATCGCAGAGATTGCAACATTGTGCACTTGCAGGATCGTCGGTTCCGATCCGTCGTCAACGAGGCTGACAACGGTCAGATTCCCTGTTGCATCGCCGGCCAGCATGCGTTGGTCAGCGGTTCGCGTGAGTGCTGTCACCGGCGCGGCAACATTGAGCACGTCGGGCTGCGCAAGAGTGACGTCAGCGCCCCAGTCAACCAGCCGCCGATCAGCGCCCGATGTCAGCACCCGGCCATCATCAGCGATGATCACCCCGGTCAAGGCTCCGGTGTGTCCGAGTAACACGGCACGGTTTGCCGGGCTCACGGCATAGGTCGAGGAGACGATTTCGGTGGTTCCTGCATTGAGAATGGTTGATGTGTCGGCCCAGAATCGAGGTCCGACTGGCTCAGGAACCACCGTGGGCGCATCCTCCACAGGTTCATCGGCGGTGCCGGCGCCGCCTGCTTGGGGAACTGGACTCGATTGTGCCGACGGCTCCGCGGACGGTGCTTGCTCGACCGCATCAATAGTGGGCTCAACAGAGGGGATTTCGGTCGTGTCAACGGACTCAGCGTCTTCTTTGGTCTTCTGCACAAAAAAGAACGCGCCAATAGCCAAGGCCGCGACCAGAATGAGTCCCAGAACACTGAGGATCCACATCCAGGGGCGACTGTCTGGGCCATGCATGCGCGCCGAGTCATCTTCGTCGACCTTGTCGCTTCGCAAAAACGCAGGTGCTGCGATGTCGGCCGTGGTGGTGCCAGTTGGTGCTGCAGTGACAGATGGCTCCGCTGTTGCTGCCGGATTGTTGTGGGCTCCGGCATTTTGGCGCAGGCGCGAAACAAGTAAGGGATCGCTTGGTGACTGGATAGCTTCACCGGCCGGCGCCGCTGGCTCAGAAGTTACCGCGGTGCTCTCTGTGGCGGTAACCCCCGGTAGCTCCGCGTGCCACTTGGCGACAACCCCAATGAGCAGGCGCGCCCGTTCAGCTCGCACACTGCCGAGAGCGGAGTCGAGCTGGTCGAGATCGGTTTTGGTCACATCAGCGATGTGGCGGTCTGCAAGCGTCGATTGCCGCAATGAGACGGCGATCGTGGCAACTTCTGCAACTGTTTCGTCGCTGAGTTGATGTTGATGCTCGCCCGCCCACCTATCTAGGGCTGTTGGAACGCGCACGCGTCACTCCATTGAAGTTCGATTGGCCGTTCATCATTGCAGCTGTGAAGCAAGATCAGGTGTATAGGGTCACACAATGGTGCATCTGGATCTGCCGCTCGCCACTGAGCAGCGGCCTTGCGCTGATTGGACAGCTCAGCTTGGGGTGCGGCCTTGGGGTACCGGCCTGTTTCTCGATCGCCTCGTGTTGGTCGATCTCGGAGAGCCGTGGCCGAAACCTGCAGTCAGCTCGGCGTTGCTCGCTCCCATTGCGGCACCTCTCGCTCATTGTTCGGTTCGTAGCCGCGTAGTCGCGGTTGCGCCCGACCGTTTTTCAACGCCACATGCCGAGTTCACCATCGAAGTGCACGAGCGCACCGCAAAAGGTTCGACTTCGTTTCGCTGGACCGCTAACGAACCAACCACGTTGCACGGGCTTGCCGCAGCAATCGGCTCGTGTGAGATCGGAGAACTCGACGCCGTCGTTGTTGCGGGGGCGCAACGTGAAACAGTGAACCCAGATATCACCGAACTGTTGTTGTGCACCCAAGGAACCCACGATCTCTGTTGCGGCACGCTCGGCGAAAACCTGGCAGCGTCGCTCACCGCAGATGGCGTTCGGGTGCGGCGTGTCAGCCATCTGGGTGGCCACCGGTTTGCTCCGACACTTTTTGCGTTGCCGTCAGGGCGTATGTGGGCACAGGTAGACCGGGACCTGGCGCAGCGAATTGCCGCAAATGAGGAAACCGCTGACGACCTCACCACGCATTGCCGTGGTTGGTGGGGTGCGTCGACCGGGGCTGCCCAGGTCGCGGAGATTATGGTTCGATCACTTGTCGAATCGGCCCAGCCCGGCTCGCGCTTCGTTGTCGACCGTGTGGAACCCGAAAATCGCGATGGCGAATCTGGCTTGATCCGGGTGGTCGGCGGGTCATCGGACCGGCACGACCGGCACGAATGGATCGTACGGGTCGAAGTCGAGCGCATGGTTCCGACCATTTCGTGCGATACGCCTGGCGGTCTTCCGACAAAATACTCGGCCGAGTACCGCGCTGAACTGGTCTCGAGCAGTTCTCATTCGACCGAACCGAAATCTGACCCTCACCGACAGGGAGCGAATAGTGATTGAACTGACCGATATCGAAGCTCGGGTTGTTGGCTGTCTTGTCGAAAAAGACTTCACAACGCCTGACATCTACCCGATGACGACGAACTCGATAGTCACCGCGTGTAATCAGAAGTCGAACCGCGATCCCGTGGTTTCATTTGATTCGATCACAGTCGATGCCGCATTGCTCGACTTGCGGCAGCGCAACATCGTGCGCATGGTGCACACCCCGGGTGCCCGGTCGACAAAACACCGTCACACGCTTGATGAGATGCTTGAGCTCGACCGGGCAGAGACCGCGCTGTTGTCGGTGCTCTTGCTCAGGGGCCCCCAGACTCTTGGCGAGCTGCGCTCTCGGACCGAACGTCACCAGGTGCTTGAAAGCCTCGCCGAAGTCGAAGCACGCATGTCAGCCTTGGCTCAACGAACACCTGCGATCGTCGAACAGATGGATCGCCAGCCTGGCCAGAAGGAACGCCGTTGGCGTCAGTTGATCAACGACGAGAGCGACCGAAACGCGTCAACCGACTCGCGAGACGGTTCTGGTGCCCTGGCGGCTGCTTCGGGAACGACGGGGTCAACCTCTTTTGCAGCGCCCCCGATGCAGACCGCCTTGTCACCGGCAGAATCGGTCGTTGGTTCACGGGCGCACGCAGTAGGGGCTAGCGCAGAGCCTGCGGTTTCGGCTGCGACATCTGATCGCGATCAGCGAGCGAATCACGAAGACCGAATCGCCAAGTTGGAGCGTGAGGTGGCTCGGTTGAGTTCCCTTGTTGGTCGCTTGAGGGCCTCACTCGGTGAGACCGGCTGAGATTGCGCCGACTCGATGAAGACTGTCGTAGTCGCAGCTGGCGACCTCTCCTATGGCGAACGGGAACGACAACTTCTTCGCGGCGCCGACCGTGTAATCGCTGCCGATGGTGGCCTGGATCATTGTGTGGCGCTCGGAGTCTGGCCCCACCTCGTCGTCGGCGATCTCGACTCGGCATCACCCGACCTGATCGATGAAGCCGTTCGCCGGGGAACAGCAGTCGCACGTCACCCCCGCGACAAGAACCACACTGACCTCGAATTAGCGCTTCAGTCCGCTATCGAGTTTGGTGCATCGAGTATTGAGGTACTAGCCGTATTTGGTGGTCGACTCGATCATGCCCTCGGCAACGTTGCCGTGGTTACCGCGGTGAAACTGCGATCTGTCAATGTGACCGTGCGTGATGGCGCGTGGACGATGACGGTGCTGCACGGCCCAGGCACCGAAGAGTTCGCAGTCTTGCCGGGCCAGGTCGTGTCCCTGCTTCCCCGAGGTGCCGACGCCTCGGGCGTGAGCACGAGCGGGCTTCGCTGGCCGCTCGACAGAGAAACGCTAGCGGTCGATGAGGCTCGTGGTGTCAGTAATAGCGCCGTTGCCGCTGTCGTCACGGTGTCGATCGAATCTGGCTGTTTGCTGGTGGTGTGCGGCCCACCATCACAGGACTAATCGCTTCGGAAGCTGACACCAAAGCGCCGACCGTCGATTTCAACAAGCCTCAGCGCCATCTCGAACGTTTCAGACAGCGCTTCGGCCGTGAGCGTTTCGTCGATGGGGCCCGATGCCACTGCTTGGCCCCGCTTGAGCAGCAGCACATGCGTAAATGAGCGTGGAATCTCTTCAACGTGATGCGTGACGAGTGCCATCGCCGGAGCCGCCGGGTCGCCAGCGAGAGTATTGAGCTCAGCGAGCAGCCGTTCTCGGCCGCCAAGATCAAGCGCCGCGGTGGGTTCATCGAGTAACACAACCGCTGGGTCGTTCATTAATGTGCGGGCGAGGAGCACCCGCTGGCGTTCGCCTGAACTAAGTGAGTTGAACGGGCGGTCGGCGTGAAGTTCGCTTCCTCGATGAGCGAGCAACGAGTCAGCGCGGGCCCGATCTGCGTCGGTGTAGGCGTGCCACCATGGTTCGAGTGCTGCGAAGCGTGCGGTCATCACCACATCTCGACAGGTGATGGTCTCGCGGAAGGACTCTGCAAGAGCCGCCGAGCTGTAGCCAACTCGGGTCCGAAGCTGACGAACGTCGGTGTGTCCGAGTTGCTCCCCCAGTAGGTGAACCGATCCGGTCGTCGGATGCAGATGCATCGCGGCGACTTTGAGCAGCGTGCTCTTGCCGCAGCCGTTGGCGCCGAGGACCGCCCATCGTTCGGTTGCAGCGATTGACCAATCGAGAGGTCCAAGCAGAGTGGCTGCGTTGCGCACCACAGTCACGTCGTGCAGATCGAGAGCGCGAATAGCCCCTGCTGCCGACGCAGGAGGGGTCACGTAGTGTCCTCAGCGCCTTCGAGGCCAGTGACGAGAATCTCAAGAACGTCTTCGAGGGTGATGATTCCGACAACGCTGTTGCTGTCGGTCGCCAGAGCAAAGTGGCTTCGCTCACTTTGCATTGCGGCGAGAGCATCTTCGACCAGGGTGTCAACCTCGAAGCTAAACAAGCGCCTGCGTCGATGTTGCGGAAGGGGATCACGCCAAACCTGGGAATCGACCGCGAGGAGATCCTTGGCATGCACCCAGCCTGACGGTTCACCGCTTTCGTTGGTGAGCACCAGGCGACTGTGCCCGCTGTGGGCCATGACACGCTCGATCTCTTGCACCGAAGCGGTTGTCTCGACAGTGGCAACGTTGCCCCACGGAATCATTGCTTCGCGAATGGGCTGCTCGCCGAGTTCGAGTGTGTTGGACAAAAGCGCGAAGTCATAGCCATCGATCACCTCGCCGTCGTGTGCTTCGGCAAGTAGCATCGCCAGCTCTTCAGGAGTCTTTGCTTCGGCCCGCTCATCGAGCGCATCGATTCGTAAGGCGCGAAGCACAAGGTTGGCCAACCAGTTCAACAGCCAGACAAGCGGTCCTGCGACACGCACAAAGGCGCCGTGCGCCGGAGCGAGCCACATAGCTGTTCGAGGTGCGTCGGCGAGAGCGACGTTCTTTGGCACCATCTCACCGAACAGGATGTGCAAAAACGTCACCAGACTCAGTGCGATGATCAAGCCAATGGTGTGCTGGGCATCGTGGGAAAGACCCGACAACACCGTCTTTTCGAGCAGCTTTGCTACAGACGGTTCGGCGACGAGGCCCAACGCCAGCGACGCCATCGTGATTCCAAGCTGAGCACCTGCAATTTGTGTGTTGAGATCGGTAATGGCCGCCATGGCGGTCTGCGCACGCTTGTTGCCTGCCGCGAGGTGCTCTTCGAGTTGGGCGCGCTGGGTGGCGATCAGGCCAAACTCGACCGCGACAAAAAAGGCGTTGGCCAACAACAAAAGCGCGGCGACGATAAGCGCGATGGCAGGACTCATTGGCCCATGTCCGGGTTCGTGTGCTCGCCTTGTTCTGCAACGTCAGGTGCGGTGGCGACGTTTTCGTCAGGGATCACTCGCAGGCGCTCCACGCGCCAATGGTCCATGCGATCGACCTCGATCGACCACGAGTTCCACGCGAACCGGTCGCCGACCTCTGGCACCCGTTGTAGTTGTGCGAGGGCAAAACCAGCGAGCGTTTCATAGTCGCCTTCGGGAATTTTCAGCCCCGTAGCCTCTTCGACCTCGTCAGGGTGCAAAGCGGCTGCGACCAGAAACCCGCCATCCGCGAGGGAATGCACGTCAGCGCTAGTGGCAAGGTCGTGTTCATCGTCGATCTCGCCGACGATCTCCTCGACGATGTCTTCGATCGTCACGATGCCGGCGACGCCGCCATGTTCGTCAAGAACGAAAGCGAGGTGGTGAGTCGCCCTATACATCTCGTCGAGTAGCGAGTCGAGTTCGCGCGCCTCGGGAACGACAAACGGCTCGGTCATATGGTCGGACACCAGCAGATTTCCGCGTTCGGTCGGCGGCACGCCGAGTGCAGATTTGACGTGCACAAGCCCGAGCACGTCGTCGATGTCATCGCCTATGACTGGGAACCGAGAATGGCCAGTCTCGCCGGTCAGGCGACACAAATCATCGAGACTGTCAGACGCAGCCAAAGCGACGAGATCGACCCGGGGCACGAGAATATCGCCCGCGGTCTTGTCAGCAAACCGAATGGTGCGTGTTAGGCGGGTCACGTCTTCTGGATCGAGGGTTCCCTCTTCGCCGCTGGCCCGAATCACGTGTTCAAGCTCGGTCATCGAGGTGATGCCGCTCAGCTCATCGGCGGGTTCCAACCCAAAAACAGCGACGATGCGGTCGGCCATGCGGTTGACAACTGATACAGCGGGTCTGACAACAAATCCCCATGCAGCTATTGCTTTGGCGAGTATTCGCAACACCCGGATTGGTTCGGCGATGGCTGCGGTTTTGGGAACGACTTCGCCCATGACGACCTGCAACATGTTCGCGAGTGCAAACGCGAGGGCAACGGTGAGCCATCCCGATGTTTGCTCACCGACGAGCGGGTTGAGGAGCGGACTCAAGAGTGTCCGCCCGACTGGCGCAGCAAGAAACCCGAAGATGAGCGAAGAAATCGTAATGCCGACCTGGGCCGCCGAGAGATGAAACGACAGCTCGGTCAGAAGCTTCTGGACAGTCGGCCACGGCTTCTCGCCGCGCGCAGCGCGAACCGAGACTTGTGAGCGGTCGACGGCAACGAGAGCGAACTCGTCAGCGACGAAGAATGCGTTTGCGACGATCAGGGCGATGACCGCAAGAAGCGAGAGCAGAGTGGTCAAGCAGACCAGTCTAGATGTCGTTCCGAAGATGTCGACTCTGAGATAACGGCCATGTCGATGAAGCGTTGGTCTCGACGCCAGATCGACGTCAGGCGCCCATGGCGTGATAGCCGCCATCGACATGCACGATCTC
The DNA here is from genome assembly GCA_937991435.1 of uncultured Acidimicrobiales bacterium. Classification (GTDB taxonomy): domain Bacteria; phylum Actinomycetota; class Acidimicrobiia; order Acidimicrobiales; family UBA10347; genus UBA10347. The sequence continues at coordinate 40,286 of CALKPY010000056.1, read as the reverse complement.
GCCGGTCGTAGCGGTAAAGAAATCGCTCAGCATCGCAACGGTTGTTCGAGCGACCGGCTCGGTGTCTTTGATATCCCAGCCAAGGGGCGCTTTGCCTGCCCACGCATCTTCGAACTGACTGAAGCCGGGAATTGACTTCGCTGCGATCGACCGTATGGGTCCGGCCGAGACCAAGTTCACGCTGATGTTCTTCGGGCCGAGCTCGCGGGCGAGGTAGCGCGATGTGGACTCGAACGCGGCCTTGGCGACGCCCATCCAGTCATAGGCAGGCCAGGCGACGGTGGCGTCAAAGTCCATGCCGATGATGGACCCGCCCTCGGGCATAAGAGGCACAACGACTTCGGCGAGAGTCTTAAGCGAGAACGCCGAGATCTCTAGGGCGATCGCGACATCGCTCCACGGTGCATCCATAAAGCCACCGCCCAGGCACGACTCGGGCGCGAATCCGATTGCGTGCACTGCGCCGTCGATGACGCCGCCGTCGGCGCCGAGTTCATCGCGGAGTTTCGACACATGATCAGTATCAGCGACATCAAATTCGAGCACCTGCGGTTCGATCGCAAGTTTGCGGGCGGTGCGCTGAGTCAATCGCATACCCCGACCGAACCCGGTGAGTATGACTTCGGCTCCCTGCTGTTGCGCCACCTGCGCAACACCAAATGCGATCGACGCATCGGTGAGTACGCCGGTCACCAGAATCCGCTTGCCGTCAAGAATGCCCATAGGCGGTCACGGTAGTCTGGTTGGGTGGTGACCACCGAACAGCCAATGATGCTTTTTGACACTCGGCAAAGGGCCATCGTGCCGTTCGAGCCGGGCCAGATCGTGACGATGTACACGTGCGGCATCACGCCTTATGACTCGTCGCATCTTGGGCACGCGGCGACGTACCTCACGTACGACGCGCTGCAGTTGCGGTTGCGCGATCGAGGCCACGAGACCAGGTGTGTTCGCAACTACACCGATGTCGACGACGACATTTTGCGCAAAGCGCGCGAACTCGGCGTGCACTACCTCGATCTTGCTGCCGCTCAGATCAACGTGTTTGAGCGAGACATGACGGCACTGGGACTCATCGAGCCTTTTCGGGCGCCGCGAGCGACTTCCGCCATTGCTGACATACGCCGATTCATCGGCCAGGTCCTCGATAACGAACACGCCTATCTGGCCGGCGGAGCTGTGTATTTCAGCGTCGACAGTTTTGACGGCTTTGGGTCGCTCAGCGGTCTGACTCGTGAAGAGATGCTTCCGCTTGCTGCCGAGCACGGTGGTAACCCCGGCGATCCCAACAAGAGAAATCCGCTTGACTTCATTTTGTGGCAACCGTCAGCCGCCGACGAACCCGCATGGGATTCGTTGTGGGGCCCTGGCCGGCCGGGTTGGCACATCGAGTGTTCTGCCTTGGCCCTTCGTGAGCTTGGCACGACCATCGACTTGCACGGTGGCGGGTCTGATCTTGTTTTTCCCCATCATGAGTGCGAATCAGCCCAAAGCCAAGCTGCGACGGGTGAGCTATTTGTGCGACACTGGATGCATCAGGCGATGGTGCGCATGGATGGCGAGAAGATGAGTAAGTCGCTCGGGAATCTCGTATTCGTTCACGACCTGCTCGAGGCCCATCTGCCGGGCGCGATCCGCCTAGCGGTCTACGCTCATCACTATCGCGATGAATGGTCGTGGAACGACCAACTGATGCCCGACGCCGATGACCGACTCGCGCGGTGGGCCGCAGCGGGCGAGGGCGATCACGGGCTCGCCGAGGTGCGAGCTGCACTCGACAATGACCTCAATACGCCCGCCGCGCTGGCGGCAATCGACGCCGCCTGCCACACTGGCGGCGTGTCCACTGCTGCTGCGCTGCTCGGTATCTCGCTGGCGACCGGCTGAATCGCCGTGTCTGATGTGCCCGTCGGCCGCGCCGGCAAGCTGCAAACCGTCGTGCGCGCAGTCATCGGCCCACTGTTTCGGCGGGGGTTCGATCTGTCGATCCAAGGCATCGAGAACGTTCCCGCCCGTGGCCCGGCGATTATCGCGGCGAATCACACTTCGGTGCTCGACTCGTTCATCGTTCCTGCGGTGTTGCCACGAAACGTGACCTATGTCGGCAAGGCCGAGTATCTCGACGATTGGAAGACCCGGCGGCTGTTTCCAGCTCTTGGCATGATTCCAATCGACCGAGCCGGCGGTAACGCTGCCCAGGCGGCCCTCGACATCGCAGCCGATGTGCTGGGCGACGGAGAGCTATTTGCGATCTACCCCGAGGGAACCAGGTCGCGCACTGGCGACCTCTACAAGGGCCGAACGGGCGTAGCCCGCTTGTCTCACCGCACCGGCGCCCCGATCATTCCGGTGGGACTCACCGGCATGCGTGACATCCAGCCACCTGACGCCCCGTACCCCAAGCTGTTTGAGTCGGCCACGATCTCGTTTGGTGAGCCTCTGGCCCCAGGCGACCATGGTGCCGATGATGACCCGCTTCGTTTTCGGGCGATGACCGACGCGCTGATGTTTCGTATACAACATCTGTCGGGTCAGACCTATGTGAATCGCTATGCCCCAAGCGCCGCCGAGATCGCGGCGGCTACGACGAGTGGCGATGTTCGCCAAGATGTGGTCGCCGAAACGCCGCTTGCCCCAAGACGGACTGCAACCGATCTGCTCAACACCCCACGTATTGCCCAACCAGCTTAAGTTTCGCGCCTCCAGCAATTCTCTGATTCGCGCTAGCCGCAATTGAAGGACGACCATGTGCGCCGCGGCACTATCGTGCTGCAGGTATGGCCACTATTGCAGTCACGCTTCCCGATGGTTCTGAACGCAGCCTTGCCGATGGTTCGACCGCGGCTGACCTTGCCGCGGACATCGGTCCCGGACTCGCCAAGGCTGCCATTGCGGCCACGATCAACGGCGAACCGCGAGATCTCAACTGCGCCTTGAGCGAAGGAGACTCCGTCGGTCTCATCACCACGTCGACCGACGAAGGACTTGAAACCATTCGTCACTCGACGTCTCACGTATTGGCTCAAGCCGTGCTTGATCTGTGGCCTGGTGCAACGTTCGCGATTGGACCGCCGATCGAAAACGGGTTCTACTACGACTTCGAACTCGTTGATGGTGCCACCTTCACCGACGATGACCTTGAACGCATCGACGCCCGTATGCGCGAAATCATCAAGGCCGACCAACCATTTATTCGTGGTGAAGTTTCCGCGGCAGAAGGGCTTGAGCTCTTCGCTGACCACAAGTACAAGCGGGCGACAATCGAGCGGGTGACATCAGGCGTCGCCGACGGCGAAGAAGCCGGCGAAGTTGCGAGCGACGGCACGGTCAGCTTCTACCGAAACACCGACACGTTCGTTGATTTGTGCCGCGGGCCGCATGTGCCATCGACCGGTCGCCTCGGACACTTCAAACTCATGAAGGTCGCGGGCGCCTATTGGCGTGGCAACGAGAACGAGCCAATGCTGCAGCGCATCTACGGAACCGCGTGGGCCGACAAAAAGGCGCTCAACGTTCACCTGCACAACCTCGAAGAAGCAGCGAAGCGCGACCATCGCAAACTCGCGAATGAACTCGACCTCGTGTCGTGGCCTGCCGAACTCGGTCCTGGTCTTGCCGTCTGGCACCCCAAGGGTGCGCTCGTGCGCAAGATGATGGAGGACTACAGCCGCGACCGTCATGAGCAGGGCGGTTACGACTTTGCGTACACCCCCCATATCGCCAAGTCCCAGCTTTGGGAGACGAGCGGCCACCTCGATTTTTACGCAGATGGCATGTACCCGCCCATGGAGATCGATGGGGCTACCTATTACCCCAAGCCCATGAACTGCCCGTTTCACGTGATGATCTACAAGTCAGATCAACGCAGCTACCGAGATTTGCCAATGCGCATTTTCGAACTCGGCACGGTGTACCGCTATGAGCTCAGCGGCGCGATCCATGGCCTGCTGCGAAGCCGCGGCTTCACCCAAGACGACAGCCACATTTTCGCCACACGAGAGATGCTCCAAGAGGAGCTCGCTTCGTTGCTCGAGTTCGTCCTATCGGTGCTGCGGGCCTTTGGGTTCGAAGACTTCCAGGCCAAGCTGTCAACTCGCCCGCCCGAAAAGGCGGTCGGCGACGACGAGATCTGGGACATGGCGACCGACGGTCTGCGCGCTGCGCTTGAAACTGCCGGTCTCGACTATGTAGTCGACGAAGGCGGCGGCGCGTTCTATGGCCCCAAGATCGATGTCGATGTCAAAGATGCCATTGGTCGAGCCTGGCAACTGTCGACCATCCAGGCTGACTTCAACCTGCCAGAACGGTTCGAACTCGAATATGTCGCCAGCGATGGCGAACGCAAACGCCCCGTCATGATCCACCGGGCGCTTTTTGGGTCGGTTGAACGGTTCTTTGGCGTGTTGCTCGAACACTTCGCAGGTGCCTTTCCGGTATGGCTTGCACCAATGCAGGTGCAGGTACTTCCCGTGGCCGCAGCCCACGCGGACTATGCCGAACAGGTCGCGGCATCGCTGCGTGCGGCGTCGGTACGCGTTGAAATCGTGGAGGCCACCGATCCGCTCGGTAAACGAGTTCGGGCCGGCAAGTCAGCCAAGCTGCCGTACGTGCTCGTCGTAGGTGACGATGACGTCGCAAACACGACGGTCGGCGTAAATGCCCGCGGGCTCGAAGTCGAACGCGATGTCGCGGTCGACGCCTTTGTCGCTCGCGTGCTGAACGACATCGAAACCCACGCCTGAGGTGCTCGAACGCCTCTGGGCCACTTGGCGCAGCCACTACGTGCAGGGCATCGACGAGTCGCCAAACAGCCCCCCCGAAGGTAAAGGATCGGTTTTTGAACGCATCCTGAGTGCCGATATGCCCGACGAGCAGGCGCTTGTTGTTCATCGCGGTCCCCAGGTTTCGGTCATGCTCAACGCCTACCCCTACGGAAGCGGGCACCTGCTCGTCATGCCAAATCGTGCGGTTGAAAAACTGACCGAGTTGAGCGCGGCCGAAGCGTTGGCGTTGTGGGCGACCGTTGATCACGCCGTTGCGGTCGTGGAGCACGAGTATCAGGCGCCAGGCATCAATATGGGGCTGAACCAGGGTCGGGCTGCGGGTGCGGGACTACCAGATCACTTGCATGTACATGTGCTTCCTCGGTGGTCGGGAGACACGAACTTCATGACATCGATCGCTGAGAGTCGAGTGCTTCCCGAATCGTTACCTGACACCTGGAAGCGTCTACACGTCGCTTGGGGCACCATGGCGAATAGGTTGGACCCGTGACTGACGAGACGGGCGTCGACGAAACGTTGCTGCCGCTAACAGACGGTGACGTTCGAGATGAGCTTCCTGAAGATCTCAACGCGTCGGAGTTCGTGGGCCCCTATGTGTTCCCGAACAACAACCGGCGCCGGATCCCGGGGGTCCTGTATCTGTTGATCGGGATCGGATTCATTGTCTTGTGGGCGCTTGTTGACTCATCGCTTGTCAATGCCGGCTGGGCGTGGGGCGGCGCTGCGCTGATCGTGATTGGTGCGTACAACCTGATCGCAGGCTGGAATCTCGACGTCGACGAGACCGACGCGCTTGTAAGCGCCACGTCGACGGTGGGTTTTCCTGTGGGGCACGCCTCGGCCCAATTGGGTTGGCGCGGCTGGTTGAGTCGACCTACGTGGCGAATCTTGCTGTACTCAAATGAGCCACAACCAGAACGGCGTGGGCTCGTGCTGATCGACGGAAACGACGGCGAAGTGCTCGACACGATCGTCGAGAAGAATCCTGAAGATTGGTCGGAGTACCACAGCGATGTTTGACGGCAACTGGCGCGAAACGGTCGAAAAGGCGGTCGACCCGGTCGGCGAAGGGCTGCGCAAGATGGGGCTCAGCGCTGATGTGCTGACGACCGTCGGAATCTTGATGGCAGGTGCTGCCGCCGTCATTATTGGCAACGGCTATTTGCGGTGGGGCTTCGTTGCCATGCTTGCTGCCGGTATCCCTGATTTGCTCGACGGCGCCGTGGCCAAGGCCTCGGGATCGACATCAAAACGGGGCGCGTTTTTTGATTCGAGTAGCGACCGTCTGAGCGACGCGCTCATATTCGGCGGAATCGCTTGGTATCTCGACAGCAATGAGCCGGGCCGCATCTCGATTCTTCCAATGGCAGTGATGGGCGCGGCACTGATCACGTCGTATGTGCGGGCCAAGGGTGAGCTACTTGGCTACGACGCCAAGGGGGGCATCATGGAGCGCGCCGAACGATTCATCCTCGTCGCCGTAGGTCTTGTCTTCAGCTCAGTCCTGATTCCGGTGTTGTGGATCATGTTGGTGTTGTCATCGGTCACCGTCGTGCAGCGGTTCGTCAAGGTGTGGCGCCAAGCCACAGTCGAGAAGCGAGCCGACGCAGCACTCTGATGAATGTCGCTCTGGCCGCCGCCCGCACGATTGCGGCCGCGGCGCGAACGCTTCCGGCGCCGGTCATGCACGCTGCCACACGGTTTGCAACTTCTGCGATCCCGCGATTCGATGCGAGACGGCGAATGATCGTTGAGCGCAACCTTGCGCGTAGCCACACGCGCGAGCTGCCGTCTGACGAACTGGCGTCTGGAGTAACGAAGGTCTTTGCCGCCTACGCCCGGTACTACACCGACACCGCACGCCTGCCCGGACTCAGTGGCGCCCAAGTCGATCGTGGCTTTAGTTACGAAGGTTTCGAACATATCGAAGACAGCGTGGCTGCAGGAAACGGAACAATCCTGGTGCTGCCTCATGTGGGCGGGTGGGAGTGGGCCGGAAGCTGGCTGACAAAGGTTCCTGGCTACACCGTGAGCGCGGTCGTAGAGCCACTCGAGAACGACGAACTCCGTGAATGGATGCAGCAGTGGCGCGAGGCTGTCGGCATGGAGATCTTGCCTCTTGGCAAGGGCCTCGGCGGTGAACTACTGAAACGCTTGAGAGCAAATCATGTGCTTTGTCTCATGAGTGACCGAAACCTCGGCGACGGTGGCGTTGAGGTTGACTTCTTTGGTGAGCGCACGCAGTTGCCCGGCGGAGCGGCCACGCTGGCGATGCGGACCGGAGCACGAATTGTTCCGGTTGCCGTGTACCACCGAGGTGCACAGAATCACGCAATCGTTGAGCCGCCCATACCCGTAGAACGTGCGGGTCGCATGCGTGACGACATCGAGCGCGTCACGCAGAACATCGCAGATGTTCTTGAAATGCAGATTCGGCGCGAGCCACATCAATGGATCGTGCTGCAGCCCAACTGGCCGTCAGACCACGACGCCCTGTCGATGCTGGCGTCGCCCGACGGTTCGTAGTGCGAGTCGGCATGGTCTGCCCGTACAGCCTGACGATTCCAGGCGGCGTGCAGCAACAGGTGCTCGGACTCAGCCGAAGCCTGCGCTCTAAGGGTGTCGACGTGCACGTGCTCGCGCCGTGTGACGGCCCGCCACCAGAAGCAGGAATTACATCGCTCGGTGCCAGCTTGCCTACTGCGGCCAACGGTTCGATCGCACCGATCGCTCCAGATCTACCCGCTCAACTGCGATTGGTGCGAGCAATCTGGGACGAAAAGTTTGATGTCTTGCACTTGCACGAACCACTCGCCCCAGGGGTTGGAATCACCACGGTTCTGATGCAGGCGGCCCCTATGGTCGGCACGTTCCACGCTGCAGGTCAAAGTTCGGCGTATCGCATCGTCAATCGAGGATGCCGCGCTCTTCGGCGTCGCGTAGCGATCGGTTGCGCTGTGTCAGCCGATGCTGAGGCCTTGGCTTCGAGATGGCTCGGAGGAACCTACGAACGGGTATTCAACGGCATCGAGTTCGACCGATTTGCGCTGGCCCAGCCTGAGCCGACTTCGACGCCCACAGTGCTTTTTCTCGGCCGGCACGAGCAGCGCAAGGGTTTGCGGGTCTTGCTCGAAGCCTTTCCATTCGTCGGCCTCGATGCGCAGCTCTGGATAGCGGGCGATGGTGACGAGACCGACACATTGCGTAGGGAGTTCGGCCGTCTTGAACGGGTGACCTGGCTCGGTCGAATCGACGAGGCCGAGAAGCTTCGGCGTCTCGCCGGAGCCGACGTGTTCTGCGCTCCGTCGCTCGGCGGTGAGTCGTTTGGGATTGTGCTACTCGAGGCCATGGCCGCCGGCACGCCTGTGGTTGCGAGCTCGATTGATGGCTACCGCAAGGTGGCGCGCAACGGCGAAGACGCCTTGCTCGTGCCAGCTGGTGACGCTCAGGCCCTAGCCGTTGCTCTAAAGGCGACATTGCACGGAGACACATCTGTTGCTCAACGGGTCAAGAGCGGGCACGATCGGGCGCGATCGTTCTCGATGGACAGTCTCGCGAACCTGTACATCGAAAAGTACGAGCGGGCGCTACAGCGCTGACAGCTGTTCGAGCCGATGCCAAAGGGGCAGCGCTGGCTCTACGCTGTCGCTATGGATCCAGCTTCGCGCCCGGCGCTCATGTTTCTGCCTGCGCCGCTCTTGTTTGGTTTCGTCGTTGGAATACTTGTCAGCGTGCTGTCGAGCTGGATCTGGGGCCTGGTCGCATTTCTCGCGGCGGCGGCATTTATGGCTGTGCTGCTTTACGTGTTCGCCGACGCGATCGCGCTGCGCCTGATCGGCGCTCGCCCGTTGGCCGAAAGCGGATCACTCACGCTACGTAACCAGCTCGAAGAGCTGTGTGCCCGTGCTGGAATCAGTGAACCCGACCTGTACACGACCGGCGCCGGCGCTCCCGCGATTGCGTCCCTTGGCCGAACAGATCCCAAAATAATCGTGAGCGACGGGCTCTGTGATGACCTCACCGTCGTCGAACTCGAAGCGGCAGTTGCCCGTGAGCTGGGGCGGATTCGCACTGGAGCAACAGCGGGTGACACCCTCGCGGTGCCGTTTCTCACGGCTCCGTTCGGTTGGCTCGGAAGCTTCTCAAGTCGCGCCCTCGATTGGTTTCGCGGCGGTGATCACGATGCGCGGGTCGATCTGCAAGGCATCGAAATCACGCGGTACCCGCCAGGACTCATGGCAGCGCTAAACAAGATGACCGACTCTGGCACTCCAGCCGGGTCCGCAGCCACACGCCACCTGTGGGCAGCAGGTACCAGAGCGACGAGCGACCAGCCTGGCAACTGGGGACTCGACGACCGTCTCCAGATGCTGAACGAACTCTGAGTTTCGTTCAACTCGCGAACAAATCCGCTCTGCTCAGACGGTGGCACTGCGTAGACTTCGCGCCATGACAGAGATGACTCGCCAGACCGGCACCTACGAGGTCAAGCGCGGCCTTGCCGAGATGCTGAAAGGCGGCGTCATCATGGACGTCGTCAATGCTGAACAGGCCAAGATTGCTGAAGACGCAGGCGCCACTGCGGTGATGGCTCTCGAACGCGTGCCCGCCGATATCCGGGTCGATGGCGGCATCGCTCGAATGAGCGACCCGGAGATGATCGAGGGCATACAGGCAGCAGTGACAATTCCGGTTATGGCCAAAGCTCGCATTGGTCACTTCGTTGAAGCTCAGATCCTGCAGGCGCTCGATGTCGACTACATCGATGAGTCAGAGGTGCTGTCTCCGGCAGACGAATCCCATCACATCGACAAGTTCGCGTTCACCACGCCGTTCGTTTGCGGTGCAACGAATCTGGGCGAGGCGCTTCGGCGTATCTCCGAGGGTGCATGCATGATTCGTTCGAAGGGCGAAGCCGGAACCGGCGACGTCGTGCAGGCTGTGCGACATTTGCGATCCATTCTTGGTGATGTCCGTCGAATTACGCAGGCTGATGGTCCTGAGTTGTTCGAGTGGGCGAAGCACCTTCAGGCGCCCCTTCCGCTCGTACAAGAGATCGCCGAAACGGGCGAGCTTCCTGTGCCGTTGTTCTGTGCCGGAGGTCTGGCGACCCCTGCCGACGCGGCCCTTGCTATGCAGCTTGGAGCCCAGTCCGTTTTCGTGGGGTCGGGCATCTTCAAAAGCGAAGACCCTGCACCACGCGCCCGCGCAATTGTCGAAGCGACAACGAACTTCAACGACCCTGCCATTCTCGTCAACGTGTCGCGTGGTCTTGGCGCGCCGATGACCGGCATTGGTATGGACGAACTCAACGTGCACTACGAAGACCGTGGCTGGTGACGGGCCAACGTTGACAAATCTCGTTGGGGTACTCGCGCTACAGGGCGCATTTGGCTTGCACGTCGATGCTCTCGATGCGTTAGGCGTTGAGTCAAAGCTCATTCGCGTCGAGTCAGATCTTGCTGGGGTTGATCGACTGATCATCCCCGGCGGTGAGTCGACGACGATGAGCATGATGCTCGACCGCAATGATCTTCGTGAGCCGCTCGCCGCTCGTATTGGTGACGGACTGCCAGTCTTTGGTACGTGTGCTGGCATGATCTTGTTGGCCGTCGACGTCTCTGACGGACGCGCTGACCAGGTCGGGTTTTCGGCTGTCGATATTGGCGTGCGTCGTAACGGCTATGGCCGCCAGAATCAGTCGTTCACCACCGAACTACCGGTACCAGTACTTGATGCCGCGATCCCTGCGGTGTTTATTCGCGCACCTCGGGTCGAACGGGTAGGCGACGGCGTTGATGTGCTCGCCAAACTTGATGGCGACCCGGTGTTGTGCCGCTCGGGATCGGTGCTTGTTTCATCGTTCCACCCAGAACTGTCGCAGGATCGACGTCTGCACCGCTATTTTTGTGATCTGAACTGAAAGGTGGTGCCCGATGTCGGGTCACTCCAAATGGGCAACGATTAAACACAAGAAGGGCGCAGCGGATCAAAAGCGCGCCAAGCTCTTTGCGAAGCTCATCAAGCAGGTTGAAGTCGCAGCCCGAACGGGCGGCGGCGATCTCGACGCGAATGCCACGCTGCGCACCATGTATCAAAAGGCGCGTGACAACTCCGTTCCGCTCGACACGATCGAACGTGCGGTCAAACGGGGCACGGGCGAGCTCGAAGGTGTCAACTACGAACAAATTTCCTATGAAGGCTATGCGCCCGCTGGCGTTGCGCTGTACATCGATGTGTTGAGTGACAACCGCAACCGCACAGGATCTGAAATCAGAAGCGTGTTGTCAAAAAATGGCGGTTCGTTGGCCGAACCGGGCGCGGTGTCGTGGCAGTTCGACCGCAAGGGTGTCGTGTTGCTCGACAAGGGCGACCTGCAAGAAGATGACCTCATGTTGGTTGCGCTCGATGGTGGCGCCGAGGACCTGGCCGACCTGGGTGAAACGTTTCAGCTCACCTGCGAGCCCACCGATCTCAATGGCTTGCGCGATGCACTCGAAGCCGGTGAGGTCGCCTTTACCTCGGCGGATCTCGTGATGGTTCCGCAACAGACCATTGACTTGAATGAGTCAGAGGCTCGTTCGGTCATGCGGCTCATCGAGGCGCTCGAAGACAACGATGACGTGCAAGACGTGTACGCCAACTTCGATATCAGCGAAGAGGTCATGCAGGCCCTCGCTTCCAACGAGGAGTAGCTCGGCCGATTGGCGCGGGTTCAGTCGCCATTGAGTAGGTCGTCGAACAGCTCGCTCAGGCCGCTCACGTCGCCCTCGTCAAAGCTATTAAGGTCAAAGCTATTAAGAAGGTCCTCGAGGCCTTCGACGTCGTCGAACAGGTCGATGTCATCAAGCCCCAGACCATCAAGCCCCAGGTCGCCAGGCCCGCCCAAGGCGTCGCTGGCCTCGATGTCTTCGGCGCCTTTTGCTTCGCGGAACCAGCGATCCCACAGAGCGGCGATCTCGTCGCCGTCGTTACCTGCAGCATCGACAAGGTGATCGCGAAGCTCGTTGGTCGAAACGAGCTCGAATCGGTTGTCGGCAACGAACCCGGCTAACGCTTCGGTGAGGTTGTCCCAGCCGAGAAGGTCGCCGGCTGCGAGGTAGAAGCCGGGTGCCTTGGCATAGATGACTGCGCCGTATTGCAACGACGAGTCAAACGCGTCTGATGGCTGTTCGGCGACCGCATCTTCGATTCCGAGACCGAGGTACTGGCCGAACTGGTCGATGGTCTGTGCTTCGCAGATGTCGCGCCAGCTGTCTGGGTGAATGTCTTGCATGGCGATACAGGCGGCGAACTGGGCGAGTGGTTCGTCGACGGCGGGGCTTTCGATCGAGTCGTTGCCGACGATGGCGTGAAACCATTCGTGGCCCAGTTCGTGGGCGATGGTCCACTCGAGGGTCGTGCTAAGCGCTTCGCCGCCAAGCAGGTCGCCGAGACCGCTGTCGCCCAGCAGGTCACCGAGATCCAGATCGCCGAAGAGGTCACCAAGACCACCGAGTTCTTCACCGTCAAACAGATCACCAAACCCGCCAAGATCGCCAAATCCTGGCAAGCCACCGGCGAACATCGACCGTTCGATCCAGACCATGCCTGGCCATTCCATGCCGCCGACACCGCCGCCGAGAGGTGCCGAAACGATGTCGATTTCGTTCCACGGGTACGTGCCAAATGCGTTGCTCAATGAACGCTGCGAGATGACGGCGTAGTCGAGAACGGTCGTCAGCGCTTCGGGATCATCTCGCGGTCCCCAGACGCGAACGTTGACGCCATCGACCCGGCTTTGCACAACGTCAAGGTCATTACTAATGAGAACGGCAAAGTCTCGCAGAGCCATCGCCCCTTGAACCGTGGTTGTAGCTGACGAGCCCATGTCGCTGCCGCTAGTGATGACCGAATAGCCACCAGGAACATCGAGTTCGGCGCAGATCGACGAGGTCGGAAAGGCTCCGATGTCACCGAACCCTGATGGGTCCGGATCGGTTCGTGTACCCGCCGGAAGCCAGACCGGAAACCAATGCCCCAGCTGCATGCCGGTTTCAGTGCGACCGAGCAGCCCCACCTGATCGGGCTGCAGGGTGTCACCGGTGAGGGAACCAAGAATGCTCTCGTTGGCCGCCATCTGTTCGATGCGATACCTGAAGTCGAGTTCTACCGTTACAGCGCCGTTCGTAGCGGGCACGCGAAGTAACGCCTGGTCAAGCTCGAAGTCGACCGGTTCACCATCGACGAGCACATCGGCAACGTCGAGTCCAGACGAAAAGGCCTGCATGCCGGCAAAGATACGGAAGAATCGCGTCGCGCCTGCTTGATCGTCTGCGGGTAGCGACGCGAGCACCCGGCCATCAACACTTCCTGTTTCGGGGTCGATTGAAGCAGTAACCCGATAGATGGGTGCGATGCCGGCTACAAGGCGACCGCTGAACTCGGCGGTGGCTGACTCGTTGAGCCCCGATTCGGTTCCTTGACCGGGAGCAGCGCACCATTGTCGATCTGACAGCGCCAATGAGGCTCGGTCGGTAGCGGCGACTGCTGAGCCATTTGGCTGAACGGCGAGAGCGTCGGAACTAACGCTGCAGGCCGTGGCAAACATCAGCAACGCACACGCCGCAGCGATGGCGTGGGGGAGACGCCAGCACCTATGTGCTCGCGGTAGCTGAGGTGATCGTGACGTGGTAGCCGCTCGAAACGCACGCGACATGTTTGAGCTCCAATATCGGGGGGCGGTTGGTGCAACGCACGTTGCCGTGGTGTGTTCCCGAGCGTTACATGTGTGGGGTCCGCATCGGTGTCGTCCGGAGAACCTACGATAGAACGCATGTTCGTTTTGGGGATTGATCCCGGCCTGTCCCGATGTGGCTATGGCGTTGTCGAAACCAATGGTCGCCGCCAGCGAGCCGTTGCTGCGGGCGTAGTTCGAACCCAACGGGAGCTTCCGGTTCCGCAACGCCTGGCAGAGCTGCAGGCTGAGATGCGTTTGCTGATTGACGAGTACTCGCCAAAGGCGGTCGCTGTAGAGCGAGTGCTCTTTCAGACCAATGTGAGCACCGCAATGGGGGTCGGCCAGGCCAGCGGCATCGTCATGGCTGAGGCGATTCGGGCCGGATGCGAGGTCACCGAATACTCCCCCAACGAGATCAAATTGGCCGTGGCAGGCGATGGCAGCGCTGACAAGGGTCAGATGGAAACAATGGTACGAATGTTGCTCGACATCAAGAAGCCGCTCAAACCGGTTGATGCCGCCGATGCTCTCGGCGTGGCGCTCTGTCACATCGCCCGCTATGGCGTTCCCGCCGGAGTCGGGCGATGATTGGTGCGTTGCGCGGCGAGTTGATTGCCCGAGAGCCCAACGAGGTGCTGCTCGAGGTTGCAGGTGTCGGGTATCGAATCACGGTCGGGCCTGAGGTGAGCGCTGCGATCGGCGAGATTGGTGCTACCGCATTTGTCCACATTCACCATCACATTCGCGAAGATGCTCAGACGCTGTACGGATTCAGCTCGATCGATGACCGCATCATGTTCGAGACGCTGCTCAGCGCTCATGGCGTCGGCCCATCGCTGGCGCTAGCGATCATGTCTGTTCACGGCCCAGACGGGTTGCGTCGCGCCGTTGCCGACGAAGACGTGGCAGCGCTGTGTTTGGTGCCTGGCGTTGGCAAAAAGACGGCACAGCGCCTGTTGGTCGAGCTGAGTTCGAAGGTCGGTGACCCAATCGGGGGATCGACCGGCAGCACCGGGGGAGCGTCGGCCGTGAGCGGAACGAGGGCAGATGTTCGCGATGGTCTTGGGGCCCTTGGTTACTCCGACGAAGAAATCGCACACGCGCTGCGAGACGTGCCCGACGAGGGCGACACCGCTACGCAGATTCGTGCCGCTCTGAATTTGTTGGCCTTCTGATGCGAGATGAACTGCTCGACGCAGCTCCCGTCGACGAAGATTTTGCTGCCGAAGGCCACGATGACGGCCTCATCGCCGATCACGCCGGGCTGCGTCCCTCCTCGCTTGACGATTTTGTCGGCCAACCCGAACTCAAACGGCATCTGCAGATCATTCTCGGCGCAGCACGCAACCGAGGCGAGGCCGCCGATCACCTGATGTTTGCTGGCCCGCCAGGCCTCGGCAAGACAACGTTGGCCTACATCGTTGCTTCAGAAATGCAGACCACGATCCACACAACATCTGGACCAGCGCTGGAACGTGCTGGTGATCTCGCTGCCATCTTGACCAAGCTGTCGCCCGGCGATGTGCTGTTCATCGACGAGATCCACCGCTTGTCAAAGCAGATCGAAGAAGTCCTGTACCCCGCAATGGAAGACTTCGAACTCGACATCGTGCTCGGCAAGGGCCCTGCCGCTCGTTCGATTCGCCTCGAGGTGCCACCGTTCACCCTGGTCGGCGCGACAACCCGGATCGGTTTGATCACCGGACCACTACGTGACCGTTTCGGCGAGGTCGCTCGTCTCGATTTCTACGAGGTCGACGACCTGTGCACCATCGTGCTTCGGGCGGCTGGCATCTTGTCGGTCGACATCGACGAACAAGGCGCCTATGAGATCGCCCGACGTGCCCGCGGAACGCCGCGCATAGCGAATCGCCTGTTACGACGTGTTCGTGACGTCGCCGAAACCGACTACGACGGCCAGGTCGATCGTGAAATCGCAGCAGCCGGTCTCGAGCTGTTTGGCGTCGACGCCCTCGGCCTAAACAAGGTTGACCGTGCAATCTTGAGCTCGTTGTGTGATCGCTTCGGCGGCCAACCCGTGGGTCTATCAACGCTGGCGATTTCAGTGTCAGAACCAACGGAGACAGTCGAAGATGTGCATGAGCCGTTTCTGATTCAGCAAGGCCTGCTCATGCGCACCCCACGCGGTCGAGTGCCGACTCCTCTGGCCTATGCGCACATGGGTCTGGCCCCGCCGAGCGTCGTCGAGCCGCCGCAACCTGAGTTGTTCGACGCCGAGTGACCTACAGCTGCTGCGGCTGATCTCGCCCCGGGCACCGCGCCGCTCCCGTGAGCAGACAGACTGACCGTTGTGCTGTCGCTGACTGATTTCGACTACGAGCTTGCCGACGAACGAATCGCGCAGACGCCTCGTGAGCCTCGCGATTCGTCAAGGTTGCTTGACGCCACAGCGGCCGATGCCGTTGTGCACCGCCACGTGCGTGACATCGCCGATCTGGTCGGGCCCGGCGATGTGCTGGTCGTGAACAACACCCGGGTGCTGCCAGCTCGACTCAAACTATTCAAATCGACCGGCGGCGCCGTCGAGGTCATGTTGATCGAGCCTGGTTCCGATGGTGCTTGGCACGCCCTTGTGCGGCCGAGCCGGCGCGTGCGACCGGGCGTGGTGCTGCTCGATGCCGGTGGTGCGGCCGCGGTGACTGTCGGCGCCGATCTTGGCGATGGTCTTCGTGTCGTCACCGCGGCAACAAATGAAGACTTGAGAGACGTCGCGCGCCGGCTCGGAGCGGTGCCGCTTCCCCCGTACATCACAGCCGAGCTTGCCGAGCCCGAGCGCTATCAGACGATTTACGCCCAGCACGAGGCCTCGGTCGCTGCGCCGACGGCCGGGCTGCATTTCACCCCTGACTTGCTTGAGCGGTGTCGTCGCGCTGGGGCCCACATACTCGAGGTCGACTTGGCCGTCGGCATCGGCACGTTTCGCCCGATCATGGTTGACGATATTTCCGACCATGAGATGCACGCCGAGACCTACAACGTCAGCCAACATGTACTCGACGCCTGCACCGCCGCGAACAGAGTGATCGCCGTGGGCACGACGACAGTCAGAGCACTCGAAAGTGCCGCGCAGTCTGGTGAATTGAGCGGTTCGACCGAGCTGTTCATCAGCCCGGGCTTTGAATTCAAGGTCGTCGACGTGTTGATGACGAACTTCCATCAACCGAAGTCGTCACTGCTTGTGATGCTCGCTGCTTTCGTCGGCCCGAGGTGGCGAGGCTTATATGACGTTGCCCTGCAGCACGAAATTGACGAGCCGATGGGGCAGCCCTACCGGTTTCTCTCATTTGGCGATGCCATGATCGTCAGCCGCACATCTACCGAAGCAGCTACCAATGTTTGAGTTTGAGGTCACAGCCACCAGCGGAGCGGCGCGGACCGGTGTCGTCACGACGCCCCGTGGCACGATTACGACGCCGTGCTTCATGCCGGTTGGCACCCGAGCAGCCGTGCAGACGTTGACCAGCGATGATCTCGACATGCTCGGAGCTGAGATCATTCTCGGCAACACGTACCACCTCATGCTTCGCCCAGGGGCCGATCTCGTCGAAGAGATGGGCGGACTGCACGAATTCATGCACTGGTCGGGGCATGTGCTGACCGATAGCGGTGGCTATCAAATCTTTAGTCTCGCCCCGAAGATCGACGACGAGGGTGCGCTCTTTAAGTCGACCTATGACGGAAGCACCCACAAACTCACACCCGAGGGTGCGGTAGACGTGCAAACCCGACTAGG
Organism: uncultured Acidimicrobiales bacterium; assembly: GCA_937991435.1. Lineage (GTDB taxonomy): Bacteria > Actinomycetota > Acidimicrobiia > Acidimicrobiales > UBA10347 > UBA10347. The sequence continues at coordinate 23,029 of CALKPY010000056.1, read as the reverse complement.
CGCAGACATCCAAATGGTGCTCGATGTATGCCCGCCGTTGCCGTCGCCAGACTCGGTAATTCTTTCGGCGATGGATCAGACACACCGATGGGCGGAGCGGGCCCGCACCGCGTTTGTCGACCGGCCCGAACGCGCCGACGGAATGCGTGCGCAGTTTGGCATCGTGCAGGGCGGCCTCGATCCTTCGCTTCGGGAGCGCAGCGCGACGCATCTGATGGAGATCGGATTTGAGGGCTATGGCATCGGCGGTCTGTCAGTTGGCGAAAAGCGCACCGAGATGCTGACCCCGTTGCGGGCCACGACCGACGTGCTTCCCGCCGATCAGCCTCGGTATCTGATGGGCGTCGGCGACCCGTTGAGCATCGTCGAGGGCATCGCCAACGGCGTCGACATGTTCGACTGCGTGCTTCCAACCAGGCTTGCCCGCCACGGAACAGTGCTGACCACATCTGGCCGCATGAACATGACTAACGCACGGTTTGCACGGGATCCGTTGCCGGTCGATCCCGGACTCGCAACCAGCCCCATCGCCAAATGGTCGCGGGCGTATCTGCGGCATCTGCTGCAGGTCAAAGAGCAATCGGCAGCGCGCATGCTCACCCTGCACAACATCGCGTTTCTTTTTGACCTTGTCGATCAGGCCCGTCGTGCCGTTACCGACGGCTCGATCGATCAATTGGTGAGCCGGGTTGGCGAGGTGTGGGGCTAACCTTCGCCGAGTCTGTCGCCGCCGCGCCACCCGAGGAGCCCCGTGCAGTTCATACCGCTGATTGCGATCATGGTGATCATGTGGGTCGTCTTGATCGTGCCCCAACAACGCCGTACCAAAGCGCATCGTGAGATGATTTCCAAGCTCGAGGTCGGCGACGAGGTGTTGACTTCGTCGGGCATGTATGGCTCGATCGCCGAGTTTGACGGGTCAACCGTATTTCTGGCAGTGAGCGACAATCTTGAGGTCAAAGTGACCAAGGAATCCATCGCAGAACGGGTCGTCTACCAGGACGAACCCGCCAACTAACGGTTTCGCTGTGATCAAATCCCCGTTGCGATCGCTGATCGCCATGCTTGTTCTGACCGCTGGCTTGTTCGCTTGGTCTGTTCTTGCCGGGCAGAGCCCGTTGCTCGGCCTCGACCTGCAAGGTGGCGTCGAGGTGGTCCTCGAGCCGGTTGACACCCCCGAGAATCTGGCCCTTGCGACGCCCGAGAACCTCGACCTAGCTGTTGAAATCCTGCGCCAACGTGTCGATGCGATTGGCGTGGCCGAACCTGACATCACGACCCAAACGGGTGGCGACACAAACTTCATTATCGTGCAGCTACCCGGTATCGAGGACCAAGACGCGGCGGTTGAGCTCGTCGGAACGACCGCTCAGCTGCAGTTTCGTCCGGTGCTGTTCGACGCGAACTTGCGAGCCGGTGTAGAGCAGCCGCCGGGTGGCGACTTCCCCGACGAGGTGCTCAACGGTGGGCCAGGGCTCGAAGACCTATTCGACGGCGTCGTCAGCGATCCGAACAACACCGCGATCGACGAGAGCGCCATCTTTCGCTATGCAAGCACGACAACAGACGGCACCTCGACGAGTCTTCCCGTTCTCGTAGGTCCCACCCAGTTCACTGGCACCACACTCTCAGGCGCCGAGGCGCTATTCATCAACGGCCAGTGGCTCGTCGAGGTCACGTTCAAGGCAGGCGAAGAGGGTCTCGACCAATTCAACCAAGCCGCAGCAATTTGCTTTGAGGCTGACCTCCGGTGTCCATCGTCGCGTTTGGCCTTTGTGCTTGATGGCGTTATCGAATCAGCACCCAGCATCGAGGCCCCGTTTTTCGAACGTCGAGAGGTGTCGATCACTCGGCCCAACGGATTCGCCGAAAACGAAGCGAAAAATTCGGCGCTCATTCTTGACTTCGGTGCGCTGCCGCTGGCGTTTGATGACCCGGCCGACCCCGAAGCCGGGCTCGTACGGTCGGTTTCAGCTTCGCTTGGTCGCGACTCGCTCAACGCTGGCCTGGTAGCGGGCATCGTGGGCATTGCCGTCGTTGCTCTGTACATGCTTTGGTACTACCGGCTTCTCGGTCTGGTGGCGTTGCTCAGCTTGACCGTTTCGGCCACGTTGCTTTGGACCGTTGTCTCGTATCTTTCGGCCTCTCGTGGGCTGGCCCTAACCCTTGCGGGGGTGGTGGGTCTGATTGTTTCGATCGGTGTCTCGCTTGATTCAAACGTGGTGTTCTTCGAAGACCTCAAAGAAGTAATCCGTCGCGGCGACGGCTTGGGTGCTGCAGTCGACAAGGCATTCCCGAAGGCCTTCGGCACCGTGTTCTGGGCTAACCTTGCGACCCTGATCGGCGCCTTGATCTTGTATGTGCTCACGATTGGTTCGGTTCGCGGTTTCGCTCTCATGCTTGCCATTGCGTCGATACTTGACCTTGTAGCCACCTGGTTCTTCATGGCCCCGCTTGTACGACTTCTCGCCAACAAGTTCGGTGATCGGCCTTCGCTGTTTGGCGTTCGCTCTCGCACCACTTCGGAACTGAGCAACGAAGGAGCAAGCGCATGAGCGGCATCGGGCGACTTCTGCGCAACGAGAACAACATCGACTTCCCGCCTCTGTGGCGCAAGGCCCTGATCGGTTCGTCAATTCTGGTGCTCGTCGCGATCATCTCGCTGATCGCCCAGGGCTTCAATCTCGGCATCGAGTTCGAAGGCGGCGCCTCCTGGGAAGTTCGCTCCGCGAGTGCCGACGCCGACGACCTGCGCGAAGCACTCGAACCGCTAGGGCTCGGCGACGCTCGCGTGCAACAAGTCGCAACCGAGCTGTGGCGAGTCCGCGCCGAAACCGACAGCGCAAACGGACTTGAACAAGTCCGGATTGCCCTGGCAGATGCAGTTGGGGTAACCCAAGACGACGTGACGGCAAACGCCGTCGGCGCCAGTTGGGGCAACGAGGTGACGGCTAAGGCCCGCACCGCGTTGATCGTCTTCTTCATTGTGTTGTTCCTGTACATCTCGATTCGGCTCGAATGGAAGATGGCTGTCGGAGCGTTGGTCGCAGTAGCGCACGACATCTTGATCACCGTTGGCATTTACGCCCTGTTCCAACTCGAAGTGACCTCAGCGACTGTCATCGCCTTTTTGACGATCCTTGGCTATTCGCTTTATGACACCCTGGTTGTCTTCGACAAGGTGCGCGAGAACGAACGTCGAGCTGACGGCACGGTTGGCATGACGTACACAGAGATCACGTCGTATTCGCTCAACCAGGTGCTGATGCGTTCGGTCAATACGACCATCACATCGGTACTGCCAGTGCTTGCGGTACTCATCGTGGGCCGATTTGTTCTCGGCGCAGTCACGCTTCAAGAGTTCGCGATCGCGCTTCTCGTTGGTTTGCTTGTCGGGACCTATTCTTCGCTCTTCGTGGCCACACCGATTGTGGCATGGCTCAAAGAGCGCGAGGCCACCAACGTCGAGCGCCAGCTGGCGGCAGCCAAGCGCAAGTCAGACCTTGATATTGCCGCACAGCTTGACGCCGCCGATCGGGCACGCGTTGTTCGTTCGTCAGCTCGCGGTGACGGTCATCGGGTTACCGCAAAGGGTGCCCCAACAGTCGTCGTCAAACGTCGAGCGGGAGCAGCCGACTCGACGTCTGGCACTGGCGTCGTGCCGAAAAAGTCAAAGAGCTCTGGCTCGGGCTCAGCACGAGAGGCCGCGGGCGAGATCAAGCCTCGCCCCCGCAAGAATAAAAAGTAGGCCACAGATTTTGGCGATGTAGTCAGCCCGGCAGCGCCCACGGCGCTAGCGTTCGCGCATGGAGTGCGACGTCGCCTGGTTACGAGATCTGATCCGCAACGTCGAGGACTTCCCGTCTCCCGGCGTGCGTTTCGCTGACATCACACCACTTCTTGCGAATGCTGACGGTCTTCGATGCAGTGTTGAACTTCTCGCTGATGAGTTTGTTGGTCGAGAGATCGACCTCGTTGTTGGTATCGACGCTCGCGGCTTTATCTTGGGCGCTCCGGTCGCCTGCCGTTTGGGGTGCGGGTTCGTTCCAGTGCGCAAGCCTGGGCGACTTCCTGCCGCAGTTGAATCGGTGTCCTATGAGCTCGAGTACGGCTCAGACACCCTTGAGATGCACGCCGATGCCATTCAGCCCGGCCAGCGGGTGTTGATTATTGATGATGTCCTCGCCACAGGCGGGACCGCATCGGCGGCTCAAAAGCTCGTTTCTGCCACTGGCGGGGTTGTCGACGCACTCGGCTTCCTGCTTGAGATCGACGCACTCAACGGGCGAAACCAGCTCGGTGGAGCACACGCGGTGTGTGCGCTCGGAGCCTTCTGATGTCGCCACTGGTCGAACGGACCATGCCGTGGCAACGCGGAGTTGAGACACCGGCCGACCGCCTTAATGCGCTTCTCGCGATCCACGCCGAACATCATCCTGACGAAGACCCACACGCAATTCGTCAAGCGTTTCGTTGGGCGCACGAGGCGCACGACGGTCAGATGCGTAAATCGGGCGAGCCGTATATTCAGCACCCGGTTGAAGTGGCATCGATCGTCGCCGAGCAGGGGCTCGATGCCGCGTCGGTTGCGGCTGCGATCATGCACGACGCTGTCGAAGACACAGACGTTGCGCTGAGCGAGATCGTCGAGGAATTCGGCGAAGAAGTAGCTGCGATCATTGACGGGTGCACCAAGGTCGATCGCCTCAAGTTTCACTCCAAAGAAGAACAACAGGCCGCGACCGTTCGCAAGCTTCTTGTCGCGGTGGCCAAAGACATCCGCGTGTTGATTATCAAGCTTGCTGACCGGCTGCACAACATGCGCACCCTGGCGGTGCTTCCTGAATGGAAGCAACAACGAACGGCCGGCGAAACGCTGCATGTCTTCGCCCCGCTTGCGCACCGCCTGGGCATGGAAGAACTCAAGACTCAACTTGAGGATCTCTCGTTCGCCGCGCTGCACCCCAAGTGGTACGCAGAGATCGACCATATGGTCTCGACTCGCGACCCCGAGCGAGAACTGTTTTTGACCCAGTTCTTAGGTGAGGTCGAAGCCAGACTTGCCGAACTCGGCATTTCCGCAGAAGTAATCGGACGATCCAAACACCTTTGGAGTATCTACGAAAAGATGGTCGTTCGCGGTCGCGAGTTCGACGACATCTATGACCTGGTCGGCGTGCGCGTGATTTGTGACAGCGTGCGAGATTGCTACGGGGCCATTGGTTCGATTCACGCCAACTGGCGGCCGGTTCAAGGGCGTTTCAAAGACTTCATCGCCATGCCCAAGTTCAACTTGTACCAGTCACTGCACACCACCGTCGTTGGGCCTCAGGGCAAGATGGTCGAGTTCCAGGTACGCACACGGGAGATGGACGCTCGGGCGCAGAGAGGCATGGCTGCCCACTGGGCGTACAAAGACAGCCTGCCTAGTGGTGACCTCGCATGGCTCAACCGCATCATCGGTCTCAGCGACGACGCGTCTGACCCGACCGAATTCATGGCCACGCTGCAAACCGATCTCGCAGCAGAAGATGTAGCGGTGTTCACGCCCAAAGGGCGAGTGGTGGAATTGCCGGTCGGTGCAACGCCGGTCGACTTTGCGTATGCAATTCACACCGAAATCGGCAACGCCTCCGTTGGAGCGAAAGTCAATGGTCGAATGGTGGGGCTTGACCACCGCCTCTTGATGGGCGACGTCGTCGAGATATTCACGTCGAGTCTTGATTCTGCTGGTCCGAGCGAAGAGTGGCTTTCGTTTGTCACGACCAACCGGGCTCAGACGTACATCAGGCGCTGGCACAACCGCGAACAGCACGAAGACCAGATCGCCACGGCGATCGACGACCTCTCAGACCACCTGCGTCGCAAGGGGCTGCCCGTGCACGAGGTGATGACCTCGTCGACGCTCAATGAGATCGCCGAAACAATGGGATACGCCGACCCCGAAGCTCTCTATCTCGCTATCGCCAACGACCACATCAGCGTCAGCGCAGTGGCGTCTCGGGCTGTCAACAAACTCCGCGGTGACGACGACACAGTCGAAGAGCGAATGTCGACAACGGCGCTGTCGCCGCGGCCGGCACGAGGCGATCGTGCATCTGTAGGCGTGCATGTCGATGGGTTCGATGATGTTCTGGTGCGCCTTGCGAAGTGCTGCAAACCGGTGCCGCCCGACGACATAACCGGGTTCGTCACTCGAGGTCGCGGCGTGGCGGTGCATCGCAGCGACTGCGCAAATGCCATTCCGAGAGACCCCGCTGCCGTTGCTCGTGTCGTCGATGCTGACTGGGATGTCGAGGGCGTGGGCTCTTTCGTCGCCACGGTCGAGGTCAGGGCACTCGATCGCATGAACCTGTTAGTCGACGTCGCCCAAGCAATGACCAGCCAGCGGGTAAACATCATCGGCGTCGTCACCCGCACACGCGAAGACCGCGTGGCTGTTATGCAGTTCGACTTCGAGCTTTCTGACGCTGCCCAGATCGGAACGATCTTGCGTACCGTCCGCGATATCGAAGGGGTGTATGAGGCCGATCGGGTTCTACCCGACGGTTGAACTGTTGGCCGCTACCGGCTGGTGACGGTTGTGTCGCCGACCGCTGTTCGGGCCGGTTCCAGAGCGACATTGACCTGGGCGCCGATCAAGATGCCGCTCATCATGATGTACAGCCATATCAGCAGACCAAAGCTGCCGCCAAGCAGCCCGAGCACGTCGCTAGCCCCACCAGCGGCGTTCAGGTAACGAGCCGCCACCCAGCTTCCCCCAACCCAGATAAGCACCGTCACGGTGGCTCCTAGAAGGTCGTTGACGAGTGGGGTCTTCTGTGCTGGAGCGGAATGAAGCAACCACAGGGCGAACCCGAGCAGGGTGAGCCCGATCACAGGCCACATCGCCGCTGACGTTATGTCTGACCAGGGTTGGGGGAGGCCGAACCCGGTGCGGCCCACATTGACGAGCACGAGCAGAGCGACGAGCATGGGCACGCTCAAGATCGCTGCCACATAGCCGGCTATTCGCGTGGTCAGCCAGTTGCGGCGCTTTGATCGACCGGTGATGTGATCAAGCCCTCCGATCAGGGATGTAAACCACCGCGACGATGAATAGACCGATGCAATGACACCAAAGGTGGTGCGATCTGGGTCTGGATTGTCGAACAGCTCGTCGATCGCCGTCACCGCGTTGTCGCCGATGCCCAAAAGGTCACGAACGAAGCGGGTCATTTGGCTTCGGGCATCGTCGGCGAAATCGAGCCCGAAGATGACATCGAACCAACCGAGGGTTGACGCCGAAACGAGCAGCAGGGGAGTGATACTCAAAATGCCCCAAAAACTGACTTCAGCCGCAATACCCATCACACGATTCCGTCGAACCAACGAGATGGTGTCGACGGTGGTTCGGGCCAGCCAGTTTGTTTTGATCCAACTTGGAACCCGACGCCAAATACTCTTGGCCAGAGCGACAACTGGGGTGAAGATCGCAGTTCTCGCCTGACCGATTCGGCCAGGCTCGACCGACGTCTCGTCAGGCTCGCTCATGTGACGATGCTACGAGTCGTGAGCGGTCGCGCTGACGATGCGTGTCGGCTCGGTAGCCTCACGACCCATGGCCCGGCCGTCTTTTCGTTCGCCCAAGGGCACCCGCGACATATTGCCTGGTGAAGCCGAACGCCAACGGGCGTTGGTAAACACCTTTGCGGATTCAGCTCGCAAGGCGGGGTTTGGCCATGTGATCACGCCGATGTTTGAAGAGCTTGGCGTGTTTAAGCGTTTGGGCGAATCGACCGATGTCGTCACCAAAGAGATGTACGACTTCGTCGCCAAAGACAACAACCGCTACGCATTACGCCCCGAACTCACTGCTTCGGTGGTTCGAGCCTTTGTGCAGCATCGCCCACAGATCCCGTGGAAGGTCTGGTACGAGGGCCCGCAGTTCCGATACGAACGCCCCCAGGCAGGTCGCTACCGCCAATTCAGCCAAATCGGCGTCGAAGCCCTCGGCACCGACGATCCATCCCTTGATGCCGACGTCATAGCGCTCGGATGGAACTTCTACAGCCAACTGGGTCTCAACGAGGTCACGTTGATGGTCAACAGCTTGGGAGACCCGACCTGCCGACCCGCCTACCTCGAAGCATTGACTCGGTACTTCGAAACGCGTCGCTCACAGTTGTCAGAACAATCGCAGCACACATTGTTGGTGAATCCGTTGCGGGTACTTGACTCAAAACGCGAGCAGGACCAGTCGATCATCGATGAAGCACCGGTCATGGTCGATCATCTGAGCGATGAGACGGCCGAGCACTTCGGTGGGGTGCGCCGTCTGCTCGACCGTATGGAAATTCCCTACGAGATCTCACCACGGCTTGTGCGTGGCCTTGACTACTACACACGCACGACGTTTGAGTTCGCATCGCACGCACTTGAAGGCTCGCAAAACGCCGTGGGCGGCGGAGGCAGATACGACTCGCTGGCGTCGGATCTTGGCGGCCCCGACACCCCGGGAATCGGATTCGCGCTCGGAGTCGACCGAATCTTGCTTGCATGCGACGCCGAGGGCGTGTTCGATGCCCCGTCATCGCTCGTGGACGTGTTCCTGATCGATGTGACCGGTGGTGACGAGGCCGCGATGATCAGCCAAGCTCTCATGGTGTCCGGCATTGCGTGTGATCGCGCCTACGATGCGCGGTCGATGCGAGCCCAGTTCCGCGCCGCAGACAAAAGTGGTGCCGCCTTTGCCGTCATCATCGGCGAAGATGAAGTCGAAAATGGACAAGCGACAATCCGTTCGCTCCGCGGTGACGACCGCGAACAGACGACCGTAGCCACACACCTGTTAACAGAAGAACTTCACAAGAGACTGAGTACAACGTGACCGACCAGGAATACGAAGAGCACGAACAAGACCTGTCGGGGGCGCGCGGCATGCGCACCGACTACTGCGGTGATCTCACAGCCGAAGACGCTGACCGCGTGGTCACGCTCTGCGGCTGGGTTGATCGCCGTCGTGAACATGGCGAGAAGTTGGCGTTTATCGATTTGCGTGATCACACCGGCGTCGTGCAATGCGTGGTCGATGAGAAACACGACCTGCGCAGCGAATACGTCGTGCAGATCACCGGCACCGTCGTCAAACGCCCGGAGGGAATGGAAAACACCATTCTCGCTACGGGAGCCATCGATGTGCAGAACTGCACTGTGGTCGTGCTGAACAAGGCCGAGACGCCGCCGTTCCCGATGCACAGCCGTCAAGAGATCGACGAGACGCTGCGTCTCAAACACCGTTACGTTGACATGCGCCGTGAGCGCATGCAGCGCAACCTGCGTTATCGCGCCGTTATCCAAAGCGCCGTCCGCGAAGCAATGGAAGATCAGGGCTTCACTGAGATCGAAACGCCTCTGCTCATCGCATCGACCCCCGAAGGGGCCCGCGACTTTGTCGTGCCCAGTCGCCAACAGCCGGGCAACTTTTACGCGCTTCCGCAAAGCCCGCAGATCTTCAAGCAGCTGTGCATGGTTGGCGGTATTGACCGCTACTACCAGATCGCCAAATGTCTGCGCGACGAAGATCTGCGTGCCGACCGCCAATTTGAGTTCGCTCAGCTCGATGCCGAGGCCAGCTTTGTCGGGCAAGAAGAGATCATCGAGTTCATCAGTTATGTGATTGCGTCGGCGACCGACGCGGTACGTGGCGTGTGGCCTGAGTCGATTCCGCAAATGTCATGGATCGATGCCATGGAGCATTACGGCACCGACAAGCCTGACATTCGTTTTGGCATGACTCTGATTGAGCTGACCGGGTTGTTCGAGGGCACCGAGGCCAACGTTTTCAAGACCGAATGCGTCAAGGGCATTATTGTCGAGGGCGGCGCCGAATCAATTGGCCGGAACCGCATCGACGAACTTACTGAGATGTGCAAGAAGTGGGGCGCCAAAGGGCTGGCGTGGTTCCGCGTGGGCGACGACCTCGAACTCGACGGTGGTCTCACCAAGTTCATGAGCGAGGCCGAACAGGCTGGGTTGACCCAGATGATGGGCGCCCAACCTGGCGACCTTGTGCTGCTGCAATCTGGCGATCGCCATCTTGTTCGTGACGTTCTCGGACGGTTGCGACTCGAGATTGGCCGCCCGCCGATCGATGAGGGACTTGAATTCTTGTGGGTTGTGGACTTCCCGATGTTCGAGTCGATCAACGACAACGGTGACCCCGTTGCCGCACACCATCCGTTCACGATGCCTCATGTCGACGATGTCGACTATCTCGTGCGCGATGGCGGCGAATCGCTTCTCAAGATCCGCTCGCAGGCCTATGACCTTGTGTTGAACGGGTGGGAGCTCGGCTCGGGAAGCGTGCGTATCCACGAGCCTGACGTACAGAAGCGGGTGTTCGCCGCTCTTGGTTTGAGCGACGAAGAGGTCGAAGAGAAGTTCGGCTTCTTGCTTGAGGCCTTTCGGTTTGGAGCGCCCCCGCATGCTGGGTTTGCGTTTGGTATTGATCGGCTCACCGCTTTGTTGCTCGGCGAAGAGAACATTCGCGAAGTCATAGCGTTTCCAAAGACACAGTCGGGCTCGGATCCGCTGACCAACGCTCCAACGGAGATAGCGGAACGCCACCTGACCGAACTGGGCTTGCGCACGCTTCCACCGACCGACTGACTGACAGGCGACCGATCTGCTGGCCTGATGATTTGACCAACCCGCAACCGCCGCGCTGACGCGCTGCGGATGCCGGCCAAATTCAGAATGCTTCGGGGTTCATCAATGCATCGGTGCCGCCGTCTGCGTACAGCACTGAACCGCAGATGAAACGGGCACTCGGTCCAAGTAAAAACACGATCAGGTCAGCGATTTCGGCGGGTTTGGCGCCGCGCCCAATCGGCAGCGGAAATGCGTCGAAGTGTTTGCCGATCGTCGGGTCATCGCGTGTCTCGGCAACCATTGCTGTCTCGGTGACCCCTGGGGCCACCGCGTTGAGAGTTATGCCAGAGCCGACCCAGGCGTTGGTCACGGCGTTGTTTCGCACCCAGCGAGAAACGGCGGCCTTTGATGACGGATATGTCGCGAGAGGGCCGATCTGGTTGGCCACGTCGCGCGCTGTTGGCTCGTCGGAGCCAAGGCAAGCCGCGATGAAGTCAGCGGAAATCATGGACTTCGGAACCGTGGTGACCGAGTTCGACGAGATCGCGACGGCTGAGCCCGACCCCGACGCCGCCAGTAGGTCGCGGACCCCCTCGAGCAAGACGACCGAACCGAAGTAGTTCAGCGATGCGATGAGTGACCCTGGTCGCCCTGGCAGGCCCGCAACGCCTGCGCACGTGACGATGCCATCGAGTTCATCAGTCGAGTCATGAATCGCTGTCAGGGCGGCTGTGCGACCTTGTGGCGAAGCAAGGTCTGCAGCGATATCAGCCGCTTCGAGATCAACGGTGACAACTCGATGCCCCTGCTTGGTCAACGCGCGTGCGGTGGCTTCGCCGATTCCTGATGCGGCGCCGGTGACGACATAGATGCCCATGTGTTTGATCCTCGTTGTGTTGGCTCGGAACGGGTGGGTTGTATCGAACGCGCTCGGTGTTGGCTAGACGGTGGCACCAAGATCATGTCCCATACGAATGGCACCCTCGATATAGCCGACTGCAGCAGCGTCGCCGATGACGTCGACGGCGATGCCTCGTGCTCGCAGGTTCTCCTCGAGCGGGGCGCCTGTGTGCACTTCGCTCGCGACGATCACGTGATCGGCAGGTGTGTTGGTGATGTCTCCGTCGCGTGTCCACTCGACATTGTTGCTCGTGATTCGGCGAGCTGCCGCGTTGGTCTCGAAGACGACACCGTGGGAGCGGGCACGGTGCATGGTGCGCCAACGTCTCGGATGCGCCATTTCGACCCCGGGGTATGGACTCGGTTCGATCACGGTCACGACCCGCCCACGTTCGGCGAGAAACTCCGCGATCTCGACACCGACGAGTCCACCGCCCAACACCACGATTCGACGCCCGAGCGGCATGAAGAGCTTGCTCAAGGTGCGCACCCGACTGGGTGTGGTGAGTCCAACGAGTTGAGCGCCGCGTACGAGCGGTCGCTGCCACGACGACAGCTTGTTCACACCTGATCGGCCGTGGCCGACGAGCAGGTCCCGCAGGTCGTCACCGGTCAACACATGGCTGAGGTTTGCCCCAGCAAGCTCGGGCAACGAGCGGCTGGCGCCGGTGGCCAGCACGACGCGGTCGTGTCTGGCTGCAGCGAGCATCGCCGCAGTTGCGGTGGTCGACAAACGCACATCGACACCCGCGTCTTTGACTGCGGCGACCAGATACTCGACCAGGGTTGCATTGATCGGCGTGGTGACCCCGGAGAACCGGGCGGTTCCGCCCAACGCCGCGGCTGACTCGTACAGCGTGACCTTGTGTCCTCGTTGCGCCGCGACACGAGCGGTTTCGAGCCCGGCGGGCCCGCCGCCAACGATGCCGATTGATCGTTGTTCGCTGGCCCTGAGGATCTCGGGGGCGTCGGGTCGCCCGAGTCGAGCGTTGACCGCGCATCGAGGTGTGGCGTCCCAGAAGTTCTCGGCAACGCACACGAAGCAGTTGATGCACGGACGCACGAGATCAGGCCGTCCGCTGCGAAGCCGCTGTGGTGTATCGGGATCGGCGAGCAGCTGGCGACCCATTGCGATGCAATCGACCTCGCCGGCGGCGATCATCGCGTCGCCGATAGCCGGGTCGATACGACCCACGCCGATGACGGGTAGATCGACCGCGGCACGAATGGTTTTTGTGAGCTCTCGATACTGGCCAGGAAGCCACGGCAACGGGCCCTCGGTGAATGACACGCCAGAGTCGGGTGACCCAATTGCGCTGACGTGAATGGCATCAGCTCCGGCTTGGGCGGCCGCACTAGCGTGACGTGCGGCGAGATCAAGGGTGATGCCGCCTTCGATGTTGAATTCCTGGCCATCGAGCCGAACGATCACGGCGAATTCAGAACCGCATTCGTTTTTGATCGCGCCGATTACTTCTTGCAGCAGACGAGTGCGGCCCTTGACGTTGCTTCCGTATTCGTCTTCGCGACGATTCCAGTGTGGGGACAAAAACGACGACAACAGGTAGCCATGCGCCGCGTGAATCTCGACACCGTCGCACCCGGCTCGTTGTACCCGTCGGGCGGCTGACGCAAAGGCATCGACAACGGCAGCGAGCTCGTCGGTTGTCGCCTGGTGATAGGTCGCCGAGGTTCCCTGCATGCGTTCAGCCATACGCATGAGCTCGTCGATTGTCATGTCCTTGATAAAGCCAGCCATGTCCATTGGTGGAAGCGGGGTCGAAGGAACCAGCTGAGGGCGACCTTCGACTGTGTCGACAAGAGAGGTCTTGCCGTGATGGCATATCTGCACGAACACGCGGGTGCCGTGGGCGTGCACTCGGGTTGCCAGGCGCCGCAACGGTTCGATGCACTCGTCGGTGGCAAGCGACGGCTGGTGGCGTGATGCAGCGCCACCGGGGTAGGCAACTGCCGAGGTCTCGACAATGACGGCTGCGGCACCGCCCGCGGCGCGTCTCTCATAGTGAACAATGTTGGCTTCGGTCAGCTGACCGTCGCCATCACAGAGGTTTTGGTCCATGGCCGGCATGACGATGCGATTTTTCAGCCCGACGTTGCCGATCTGAGTCGGCGTGAACAGGTTCGGATGCAGTGAAGTCACGGTGCGATACGCCAAGCGGTGCGGAGTGTGGAGGTTGCACGACCGGGTCCGTAAACGAAGCAGGGTCGCGAATCTGAAAGTGTGTCAGATTTTGGCATCGAGCGACATAGCGAGCCTGGCTAGAGTCGGTCTATGGGTACCGAAACCGAAGACCCGCTGGCGTGGTTGATGGCTTGTGAATCGATCCGACAGCTCGCGAGCCGATATGCCGTGGCGATGGGACAACGCGATTTCGACGCGCTCGCAGCCCTGTTTGTGCCCGACGTTCGAGTGGGGGAGCTCGCCGGTCGTGCAGCGCTCGCCGAGAACTTCGCAGCACAATTGGAGCCCATCACAACCTCGATCTTGCATGTGACGAACCACGTCATCGATGTTGCATCGGCTGAATTTGCTACGGGTACGGTCGGCACTCGAGCCGAACTCGAAATAGATGGTGCTTGGATTGTGCAGATGATCCAGTACGGCGACGAGTACCGAATGGCCGACGGCAAGTGGTGCTTTGTGCGTCGCCGTCATCGGCTCTGGTACGGCGCTCCAGTTGGAACAAGCCCGATCGGATTGCCCCCCGCTGACTGGCCAGCAAATACTGTGGGTCGAGGTGACCTGCTAGAACCGGCGAACTAACGCCGACACGCGTGCACCATGTAAACAACCGCCGATACGCCAGATTCGCCTGATTTGGTCGCAAGATGGTGCAGGCGCCAACAATGTGGACCACACTGTGTGGCTTATGCGTGTACCAACCATGAACAACCAACTTCCTCGGCCACGTCTGCTGGCGAGATTCGGACTTGTCCTGGTCGTGGCGGCCGCTCTGTGCGCACTGTTGCTGCCGGCGGCAAGCTCGCAATCTGTTGCAGTCACCGTCTCGCCGAACCCGGCGCAACCGGGCGAAACGATCACCGTTGCTGGCGCAGCCTGCCCCGACGCAGCAAGCGGCATCACCGGAACCAATTTCACCGGCGTGAGCAACTTGCGCCTGACGACCAACGGGTCGACAACCACCTATGCAACCGGCGAGGCCGCCGCGGCCGCCGACGGCACCTGGACCTTGTCCATGACGGTGCCGGCTGATGCCCCTGCAGGTGATTACGACGTCACCCAGTCGTGCCGGTTCACAAACGACTCAGGCCTCACCGCTACTCTTGGCCAGGCGTCAGCAACGGTGACGATCGAGCCCCCGGCCGACGCTCCAACGATGTCGGTAACACCGATCACGGGCGTTCGTCCGTTGACCATCACCGTCTCCGGGTCGCAATGCGCTGTTGGTTCAACCGTCGCGGTTAATGCCACTCTCAACACCGATGCGAGTGTCGTCGAGGCAGCATCGGTACCCGGTACCGGTGATGACTGGTCCACCACACTCACCCTCGATGCCGACCATGTGGGTAACAACACCGTCAGCGCCGTCTGTGTCGATGGCACCGGTGGCACCGCACATACCTATCCAAATGTCAGCGTTGCGGTCACAACGCCAGCCCCAGCCCTGACTGCTAGCCCCCAGACCTCGGTTGTCGGTGACACCATTACCGCGACGGCCGACCGTTGCCCTGACCCGGAGCTTCCACAAATTGGCGGTGATTATCGAGTTCAATTCACGCTGACCTACACCGGCGCAGACGGTCAGATCGACAATGTCGTGGTCAACGGTGCAAGCACCTCGACCTCTGGAACAGCTGAGGCGACGTTCGTACTGCCTGACAATGCTCCGGCCGGAACCTACGAGGTTTCCGCGGTATGCCAGTTAAGCGAATTGAGCCCATTCAACGATCAATTCACATACACGCCAGTCGTGCTCAGCGTTACGACCGACACCACAGAGCCAACCGCGACGGCAACGGTGGCGCCTACCGCCACAGCAACGGCGACTACCGAAGCGACTGTAGCCCCGAGCCCGACAGCGGCACAGGCCACCGCCGTTCCAGGCATCTCTACGAACAATAGCCAAGCATCGGCAACCCCGACGTCGATTCCCCGTCCAGCTGCAACCGCTACGCCCGCCCCGGCTGGCGATCGCCCTGGCATCGACTTCACAGGCTGACCACGCCTAGTTCGATGGCAAATAGTGGCTGCGCTGGTTGGCCACGAACTGATCACGCAGTGCGTCGAGCCCGGCGTCGTCGAGCAGCCGATACGGCTCGTCTCGCGCCGGGCTCCACCACACCGGGTCGCTGCATAGAAAGCCGTCGGCTCGCAGGCGTTGCTTGTTCGTTTTGTTATTGGCAGTGACGGGTAGCTCAGAAACGATTCGCACGAAGCGTGGGGCCCACTTATCGCCCAGGTCTGCTTGCGACGTCAAGAAGGCCGAGAAGGTGTTGGCTTCGAATTCCGCACCGGCGACGAGCTGTACCGCTGCCATCACCTGATCGCCTGTCACCGGGTCGGGGACTGCATAGACCGTGACGGCCGATGCTTTGTCCCAACGGGCGAGCACCGTTGCAATTGGTTCGGCACCGAGGTTTTCGCTGTCGACCCGAAGCCAGTCGTCGCTGCGCCCGGCGAACCAGAAGAAACCTTGTTGGTCGCGGAACGCAAGGTCGCCGCTCCAGTACCAGCCATTGCGAAACCTGTTCGCGGTGGCCCCGGGGTTGTTGTAATAGCCTGTGAACGGCCCGCCGCCCGCCAGGTTGACGAGTTCGCCAATTGCCTCGGTTGGGTTGGTCAGTCTGTGGTGGTGGTCGAACTCGGCTGGAGCGCATGGCGTTGATGTCTCGGGGTTCATGATCGCGATATCGGCTTCGGTGCCGGGTCTGGCAACGCCGAGCGCCCCCGGTGGAGTCTCGGGAGTGCGGACGATCACGATTGCGGATTCGCTTGAGCCGTAGCTTTCGACAAGGGGACAGCCAAACCGGGTCTCGAAGCGCTCCCGATCGGCGGCCGAAGCTTCGGTTCCGAACCCGACAACAAGCTCGTGGTCTCGATCGTGTTCCGTCGGCGGTTGCGCCAGCACATAGCTGATCGTTCTGCCGACATAGGTGAAATAGGTGCAGCCGAACTTTCGAACGTCGTCAAGGAAGCCACTTGCGGAGAATCGACGCCGCATCGCGATCGCGGCTCCAGCAGCGATGCCCGCCGCCCAGCATGCGATCAGCGCATTGCCGTGAAACATCGGCATGTGCAAATAGCAGACACTCTGCGGTGTCAACTCATAGGTGCGGCGCATACTGATCGCGGCGGTGCCAATACGAACGCTCGACAGAGACACTGCCTTGGGGGCACTCGTCGAGCCGCTCGTAAATACGAGCACGAACCTGGTGTCGCCCTGTGGAAGTGTGTCAGGCATCGAAGCGCCGGCGAATCGGGCGACCTCGTCGCCCCAACCGTGCGTGCCGAGATCGACAACCGGAACACTGAGATCATCGGGTACCCGGTCGCGGTAGGCATCGTCAACGACGAGCAGTTGGCAATCGGTGTGCTCGATATCGCGACGAAGTTCTGCACCCCGGCGGGTGGGGTTGATACCGACCACAGTGAACCCGTAGAGGGCGGCGCCGCCAAGAATGAAGAAATACTCGGGTGTGTTCTCAAGGAGAACACCGACGTGACGGTGCTGAGCCGTGCCAAGTTGCGCGTTGAGTAAAGCCCCATGGGCAAGGCTGGCGTCGACGACCTGGTTCCACGTGAATCGTTCATCTTCGAACAGCAGACCAGTCGAGGTGTCGCTGGCCCGAGCGGCGATCAGTTCGGCGATCGACGCCGTCTCGCTCCGTTGAGCGTTCACTTGACTGCGGTGGGGTTCACCGGAGCGCCGATTCCGTTGACAACAGGTTCGGGCGAGGCACAGAGTAAGAAGCTGTAGCGCCCGTCTCGTTCGCAGTCGGTGGCCAGCGCCTCGAGGTCCCAGTTCTGTCCTTGGGTGAGCCCCATCTCGACGATGTGCAGAAAGTGCACAGGCAAGGCCACTTCGGCTCGCTCGCACGGAAACACTTCGAAGATCAGGTTGTCGGTGGCGACTGCGGCGACATCGTGGCGGTGGAACCACTCGACAGTCTGCAGGCTTGGGCCCGAAGCAGAGGTGGCGTAGGTCATGCGGTCGCCTTCGTGAAAGTGCTTCATGTGGCCGGTTCGTAGTAGCAACACATCGCCTGGCTCGATGGTCACGCCAGCCATGGCGACGGCGGTATCGAGTTCCGCCGGAGTCAACGCGTGTCCGCCTGCGAGTCGATCGACGCCAGCACTGCGGGCGACGTCGAGCAAGATTCCTCTCGACACCAACGTTTTGACCATGTGGATACCGCACCGGGGCGCTCCGGCCTCGGTGATTTCAGAATCGGGGTAGCCGTTCCAGGTCACTCCCCGATACGAGGCATGGGCCAGTCCATCCCAATGAGTGCACGCCTGGGTGCCCATGGTCAGGCGATCGTCGTGCATCATGAAGTCGTCAGGCTCACCCCACGCAGCAGGTGTTGACCAGGCCGTGATTTCGGGGTTGTCGCGGCCCGGAATGAATCCGAGCTGAGGGCCGTCGGCCGACCACGGCATGGCGAGCGAAAATGACCGGCCATCGATGACGGCGGTAGCTCCTCGGCGGCGGGCGGCTTCGTCGATGAGGTTGAGGGTGCCGATCTGATCGTCGTCGCCCCATCGCCCCCAATTGTTTACTCTGGCGGCGAGCTCGGCAATGTCATCGGGAAATGGCATGGTTCAGTCTGTCAGGCTGGCGTCGAGCGTGTTCATGCGAGAGCGCCCGGCCAGGTCAGCCTTTCCAGAGGCCGTCGTCGCCAAGCCGCAGCATCTTGATGGCGTTGCCGCGTGCGATCTTGTAGACCAAGTCGTCGTCTTCGATCGGCGCCATTTGGCTAGCGAAGATCTTGCGGGTGTCAGGCCACGTTGAATCGGTGTGCGGGTAGTCGGTTTCGAAGGTGACGTTGTCGACGCCGATGCGATGCAGGCTTTCGAGGCCGTGTACATCGCGAAAGAAGCAGCCGTAGATCTGGCGAAACCAGTAGCTCGAAGGCTTCTCTGGAATGATGTCGGCCACGCCGCCCCAAGCCCGGTGTTCGTGCCAGACGTCGTCGGCCCGTTCGAGAATGTACGGAAGCCAGCCGATCTGACCTTCGCTATACGCGAGCCGCAAATCAGGAAAGCGCACCAGCACGCCAGAGAACAAAAAGTCAGTGAGGGAGCTCATTGCATTGCCGAAACTGAGCGTGGCCGCGACTGCAGCTGGCGCGTCGGCCGAGGTCGCCGGCATCTGGCTCGAAGATCCAATGTGCATGCAGACGACGGTTTTTGTCTCGGCGCATGCCTCAAAAAATGGATCCCAGTAGCCGCTGTGGAGTGTCGGCAGTCCGAGCTTGGCGGGGATCTCGCTAAACGCAACAGCGGTGACGCCACGTGCGGCATTGCGCCGAACCTCTGCAGCTGCAGCTTGGACATCCCAGAGTGGAACGATCGGTAGGGGGATCAGTCGGCCACCAGAGTCACCGCACCATTCTTCGACCATCCAGTTGTTGTAAGCCAGCACGCAAGCCATGGCGAGCTCCGGATCCTTGGCCTCGGAGAATGTCTGGCCACAGAACCGGGGCATGGTCGGAAAACACAACGATGAGTCGACGCCGTCAAACAGCATGTCTTCGACGCGGGCCTTGGGGTCATAACACCCGTCGCGCATCTCGTCGTAGGTGATGGGCGATGCCGTCATCTCGTCGCGGCTGAACCCCACCGCGGCGACATGACGTTTGTGGGGCGCAATTAGGTCGCCGTAGATCCAGCAGTCGGCTTTGGGGGCGTCGTCTTGCCAGTCGAAGTCATAGGTGGTGCCACCGGTGTACTTCATGCCAGCCAAGCCGCGGCGTTCGACGTATGGCTTGTCGGGGCGGTTCTGGAACTTTTCGGGAAGCCATGTGTCAAATAGGTGAGGTGGTTCGACGACGTGGTCGTCGACGCTGACGATGTTTGGGAACGTCCGCTCGGTGGTGTGGGTGATGTCGGTGGTGTCGGTCACGTTGGTCCTTGCCGGCGACGGTCGCCAAGTTTCTGAAACTTTATCAGATTCTAGGAAACAGCTCCTGAGCCACCCGGGCGCTGCGGCATCGTATGGTTGGTTGGACCATGGGTAAATCGAATCTTCCAGCGAACTCCGGCAAGGGTGCTCTCGAGGGCGCTGCGCCCCGATTGCTTGGCGGCGGTGTCGCAGTCATCGTGTTGATCCAGGTCATCAAGTGGCTTCCGCTCGGCTTCCTCGGATCGTGGGTAAACAGCTTGTTGTGGCCGCTTGCGTTGCTGGCGATCTTGGGCGGAGCTGGTCTGTACTTCCTCCGAACCCGCTCGTGATCGGCCTTCCTCCGAACCCGCTTGTGATCGGCCCAGTTTGAGCTATGCCTCACACTGAGATCGGGTCGCGTGGCCGTATTGTCGTGATCGCTGGGCTCCCCGGAGCGGGAAAGACCACGGCCGCACGGGCTCTCGCCGAGCAACTCGACAACGCAGCCCACGTCGAAGCCGACGAAATGCAGCGGCTGATCGTCTCTGGTTCGGTTTGGCCCGAGGCCGGCGAGGTCAGCGCTACCGCTGAGGTCCAGCTCCGCCTTCGCTTACGCCACGCCTGCCTTCTCGCCCGTTCCTTCGCCGAACATGGTTTTGATGCCGTGATCGACGACATCATCATTGGCAATCGAGTCGACCATCTACTGCAAGAACTTCGAGGCATCGAGTTCCATCTGGTCACCCTTGTTGTCGACCCCGAGGTGCTCATCGACCGCTGGCGAACAATGGGCAGTCCGTTCATAGATGAGTGGCAATGGATGCACGCCGAAATTCAAGTGAACACCCGCCGACTAGGGCTATGGCTCGACACGACGGATGAGTCACCAGATGAAGTGGTCACGCACATCGTTGCTCGACTCGACGAGGCCGTGGTCGACCCAGTTTCGCCGTAGGTATGAACTGCCGGCGTGTCAGAGGTGAGCGGCGTGTCAGAGGTGAGCAAGGACCTCTTGGGCTAGCCACGCTACGCGATCGTCCCAACCCTGTTCAGGTAATGACACCACAAGCGCAGTGCCGCCTGCAGATTGCAACTGCTTGATCTCGTCGAGCGCCTCGTCTGCACTCGGAGTAGCGGTCGCAAAGCCTGACAAGGACAGCGGGATCACTGCAATATCGAGCGGTTCGCTACGCCCGGCTTCCGCGGCAAGCTCACCGAGGCGATCAATGCGTTTGCCGAGGGCAGCGACCGACTCGATGCCGGGGGTGCCGAGCGCCTCCGATGCGGTCTTGGGGCTGGGCATGGGTGACCACCCCTGCCCGAACTGCACCGCCCGACGCATCGCGGCTAGTGAGTTTCCGCCGACCCAGATCGGCGGATGCGGCTGCTGGGGTGTCTGCGGCGCAACGACGGTGCCGTTTGGGCCGAACGGTTGACCTGTCCACGCTGCCTGCATGGTCGCGAGTGCGTCGCTGGCAAGTCGGCCACGGTTGTCGAACGGAGCGGCAAGCGCGTCGAACTCCGCTTGGAGATAGCCGACGCCGACGCCGAGAATGACCCTGCCTCCTGACAGGGCGTCGAGCGACGCCACGGCCTTAGCCGTCGTCAAGGCATGCCGGTAACCGAGCACTAAAAGGTTGGTGTGCACACGCAAGGTGGTCGTTGCCGCCGCAGCGAAGCTCAATGCGACGAACGCGTCGAGCGTGGCGTGGCCGCCTGACTCGAGCCAGGTCGATGGGGGTGCCGGGTGATCGGTAACGTTGACCGCGTCAAAGCCAAGGGCTTCGGCTTGAGCAGCTCGCTGACCGAGCAGATGATGATCGTCAGCAGTGCCGACCGGAAGCGAAAGAGAAACGAACACGAATCGAGCATAGGATCTGACTCGTTGTCAGATTCGTGGAGGGGGAACAGTCGATGGGGGCACTTGAGGGCAAGGTGGCGATCGTCACTGGCGCAGGTCAGGGCGTGGGAAGATGCCACGCGGAACTGCTCGCGACCGAAGGTGCCTCGGTCGTGGTCAACGACTTCGCTGACACCGCTGCTGGCGTTGCCCAAGCAATCACCGCCGCAGGCGGAACCGCTATTGCGCATCGCAGCGACATTGCTGATTGGGCAGCTACTGGTGGCCTGGTCAACGCTGCGATCGATGCCTTTGGCGATGTCGACATTGTGGTCAACAACGCCGGGTTCGTGCGAGACGCGATGAGTTTCTCGATGACCGAGGAACAGTTCGACACCGTTGTCGGCGTGCATCTCAAAGGCCACGTCACGACGGCGCATTGGGCGGCGCAACACTGGCGGGCAGCGGCAAAGGCGTTAAGCGATGGCGAACTTCCGAAGCAGCGTCGCATCATCAACACGTCGAGCGAGAGTGGCCTGTTCGGCGGACCTGCGCAGATGAACTACGGATCGGCAAAGGCGGGAATCGTAGGACTGACGAGGATCCTGGCCAAAGAGCTCGGCAAATACGGGGTGACAGTGAACTGCATTGCGCCGCGAGCTCGAACGAAGATGAACGAGAACATCGCGATGTTCGCCCCTCATGAGGGAGACGGGTTCGACCCGTATGACCCCGCTCACGTCAGCCCTATGGTCGCCTGGTTGGCAAGCGACGCAGCGCACGATGTGAATGGCAAGACGTTCATCGTCACCGGCGACGAGATACACGTCATGTCCGAGCCGCAGGTAGCTGGCACGATCATGGCCGGCGACGAACGTTGGACTGTCGAGGCAATCAGCGCCCGCCGTGAAGAACTCTTTGCACAAGACGGCCCGGCCATTAGCCCCTGGGGCGGCCCAGCAATGCGATGAGTTCTGCCGATAGAGATCGCCACCCCATACCTGTCTCTGTCGAAAGCTACTGGACACATAATGACTCGTGGGCGGGCACTCGAACTTCAATAGACCAAGCGAGCGCGCTCGACGCGGCGTGCTATGTCGACCCTGCGTTCTTTGAACTTGAACGCCAGCATGTGTTCGAAACCAGTTGGGTGTGTGTTGGAGTTCCCTCGGAACTTGACGCTGACCCAACTGACCCTCGACGACCAATGGCTGTTCGCCAGGTCGGATCGCAATCGGTCATCATCGTGCGAAACAACGACGGAGAGCTGCGAGCCTTTCTCAACGCGTGCCGGCACCGTGGAACCGAGCTGGCCGAGAGCGACTGCACGGTGGCGAAGACAATTCGCTGTCCGTACCACCGCTGGGGCTACGACCTTGATGGGGCGCTCATCGCCACACCACGTTTCGACGAAGCAGGCGTTGACGGCTTTGATCGAGCCGATTTCGGGCTCAAACCAGTGCGCGTTGACACATGGGGTTGCCTGCTGTTCGTTTGCCTCTCACCCGACACAATGCCGCTTACCGAGTGGCTCGGAGATCTGCCTGACCGCATGGCGAGCTACCGACTC
>CALKPY010000055.1 GCA_937991435.1 uncultured Acidimicrobiales bacterium | reverse complement strand
TTGTTTTACCAGTCTGTTCTCGATGACTGATCTCTCGATGACTGATCATCGGCAAGTGAAATCCTGGCAGTACCGCTGCTGGCATCTGCAACTGCTAGGCGTAGCGCTGCAAGCCGGTCACGAGCAACCACAACATGTCGTTCCACCCCGGAGCCAAATGATGATGAGGTTGACTTGGCGCCGAATCGAGCCAGTACCTGCTCGATCGCATTGCTCGAGCCGTGACGGTGACTAATGATCACGTCGATGGTCTGTTCCCATGGTTGCAACGGAGCGGCATCAAGAGCATCTCGTAGCGAACCTCCGTAGGCGCGCACGAGACCACCGACACCAAGCTTCGTGCCGCCGAACCAGCGACACACGACCGCCACGATGTCGACCGCATCACGACCTGCGAGTTGAGCGAGCATCGGGCGTCCAGCGCTTCCGCCCGGTTCACCGTCGTCGCTTGCCCGTTCGGTGTTGGGTGTGGCGATTCGCCACGCGGAGCAGTGATGGCTGGCATCAGGAAAGTTCTGTCGGCAAGAAGCGAGCGTTTCGCGCGCCTGCGAGTCTGTCGTGGCCGGCGCGACCGTGACGAGAAATTTTGACCCGCGGACCGAGTCGGCTTCGAACCTAAATTGTTCGAGGACTGTTACCGGCACGAGATCGTTGGGTAGACCGGTTGCCAGATCCGGTCATCGATGCGTCGTTCGATATCTGTGTCGCTGAAGTTCTCGCATAATCCCAGATCGCGTGCTCGTCGGGCGACCGCGGTCGCAATTCGGCGACTGACTTGCGGCACCTCTTCGATCGAGGGAAGCACTCCGTTGTCGATCCCGCCTGACTCTGCAGCGAAAACCGCTTCCGCAGCCGTCATGAGCAAGTCGGGCGTAATCGTTGACGCTGACACGGCAAGCGTGCCCAGGCCGAGGCCCGGGAACACATACACATTGTTTGCTTGCGAGATCGTGATGCTGCGATCGCCGATGGTTACTGGATCGAACGGGCTCCCGGTCGCGACCACAGCCGCACCCTCGGTCCAGGTGAGCAGGTCTTTTGGGCTGGCTTCTGCCTTGCTCGTCGGATTTGAAAGAGGCAAGATCACCGGTCGATCAGTTGCGTGAAGCATGGGCATTATGACGTCGGTTGTAAAGATTGGACCCGCCCCTGAAACGCCAACGAGCACGGTTGTCTTGGTGCTGGCGACAACCTCGGCTAGCGAAGCTCCGTTCAGCGACGAGTCGGGGTACGCCAGATCGATCTGGTGTGGCGCCAGGTCGCTGCGATCGACATGAACCACTCCGTGCTTGTCAACGAGACAGATCTGCGCACGTGGCTCCGCAACCCCTGCCGAGCTGAGCGCTGCAACCAACATGCGTGCAATGCCAGTACCGGCAGATCCGGCCCCGACAATGCAGAACTGCTGGTCTTCGAGCGTGCGATTCGTGCTTCGCACAGCGGACCAGATAGCGGCCAGTGCGACTGCCGCGGTGCCCTCGATGTCGTCGTTGAAGCTGAGCAGGGCGTTGCGGTGGCGGTGCATGAGCTTCGTGGCATGGTGCTGGGCGAAGTCTTCCCACTGCAACAACGCGTCGGGGAATCGACTGGCGAGTGCTGATACAAACTCGTCTACAAATGCGTCGTAATCGGCGCCAGTGATCCGGGTGCTGCGCCACCCGAGATACTCCGGGTCGGCGAGAAGGTCTTGATTGTTCGTGCCAACGTCAAGCACGACCGGAAGCGTGGTTCGCGGGTCGATTCCCCCAAACGCCGAGTAAAGGGCCAACTTGCCGTTTGGAATGGCGATTCCGCCTACCCCTTGATCGCCGAGCCCCAAAATGCGTTCACCGTCGGTGACCACGACGACATCGACGTGATAGTCGACGTTTGCGATCTGTTGCGCAAGGGTTTCTCGGTGCCTGTACGACAAGAACAAGCCCTGTGACCGGCGATAGATCCGACTGAACTGTTGGGTGGCGAGCCCCACGGTTGGTGTGTAGACGATTGGCAGGGTGTCTTGCAGGTTCGACCGCAAGAAGGCGTAGAACAGGGTTTCGTTGTGGTCTTGGAGCGCTCGTAGATAGACGTGGCGTTCGAGGTCGTCGTGCAGACGATCGAACTCATGGCGAGATCGCACGAGCTGTTCGTCGATTGTTTCAACGCTGTCGGGCAACAGACCGACAAGGCCGAGCTGTTCGCGTTCAGCATCGCTGAACGCCGTTCCCTTATTCAGACCGGGATCAGCGAGCAGGGCCCTGCCGCGAAGTTCGGTGGTGAGCAATGGCGGAGACGTCACGCCCGCCAGTTAATCGCACCAGTGCGAGGCCCACCGCGATGCAGCCCGGATAACGTCAGACCTTCGATCCGACTAAGGAGTCTTCCTGATGATCCACACCTCGATGTTGCCCGACGTGGTCATTCCCGACGGCGTTTCGATCACCGACTTTGCGTTACGCCGCGCCGATGCAATGGCCGATCAGCCTGCAATCATTGACGGTCCGAGTGGGCGCACGGTCACGTTCGCAGAATTGAAGTCGGGAATTCAACTGTTGGCCGGCGGCCTCGCTGCACGCGGGTTTGGTCCAGGTTCAACCCTCGCGCTCATGGCCCCGAACATTCCTGAATACGCGTTCTTCTTTCACGCAGTGGCCTACGCAGGCGGCACGGTCACAACGATCAACCCGACATACACCGCAGGCGAGATCCGGCACCAACTTCAAGACTCCAACGCCACCATGTTGGTGACGATCTCCATGTTTCTCGACACCGCCCGAGATGCAATCGAGGGGACTGCGGTAACCGAGCTGTCAACCATCGATCCCGTAGACGGCGTCCCGTCTATGTTTGACCTACTCACCAGCGAGCCTCTGACCGAGCAGGTTCCAATCAGCGGAGACGATGTCGTCGTGCTTCCGTACTCGTCTGGAACGACAGGTCGAAGCAAGGGTGTCATGCTCACCCACAACAACCTGACAGCGAACATCGCGCAGACCGAACACGCGCTGCTGGTCGAAGAAGGCGACATTGCGTTGGCGGTGCTGCCGTTCTTCCATATCTACGGCATGCAGGTGCTGATGAATGGCCTGCTGGCCAACGGCGTCACCATTGTGACCATGCCGCGTTTCGATCTTCCCCAGGCACTCAGTCTGATCCAGGACCGCAAGATTTCATGGGTGTTTGCCGTACCGCCGATTGTTCTGGCCCTCGCCAAGCATCCGATCGTTGATGACTACGACACGAGCAGCATCAAGATCATCTTCTCCGGCGCAGCTCCGTTGTCGGCTGAGCTCGGCGAAGAGTGCGCGGAGCGCCTCGAGTGTGCGGTGGTGCAGGGCTACGGCATGACCGAGCTGTCACCGGTGTCGCACGCATCGAAGGGCCACGAGAACCGCCCCGGCTCATCGGGCGTAACCATCTCGAATACCGAATGCCGCATCGTCGACCTTGAGGGCAACGACCTCGGAATTGACGAAGACGGCGAGCTGTGGATTCGAGGACCACAGGTCATGAAGGGCTACCTCAACAACCAAGAAGCCACCGATGAGACGATCGACGCTGACGGTTGGCTACACACCGGCGACGTGGCCCACTTCGATGCCGAAGGCTTCATCTATGTCGTCGACCGCATCAAGGAACTGATCAAGTACAAAGGCTTCCAGGTTCCGCCGGCCGAACTTGAAGGACTCTTGCTCACGCACCCCGCCGTTGTCGATGCGGCCGTCATCGGCATCGCTGACGACGAAGCAGGCGAGCTTCCCAAAGCGTTTGTAACGCTCGCGCCAGGCGCCGAAGCAACCGGCGAAGAAATCCAGGCATTTATTGCCGGCCAGGTTGCTAGCTACAAGCAGATCCGGCTCATCGAGTTCATCGATGAGGTACCCAAATCAGCCAGCGGCAAGATCTTGCGACGCGAGCTTCGCAACCGAGGCTGACGGCTGTGGATCGCCCGCTGATCGGCATTACCGGAAGTCGACGACGCGGCGATCAGATCGTCGACAACTTGGGCGTACTCGCCGAGTCACCAATCGATGTCTTTTACGCGCATTATTCGCAGGGTGTAATCGAAGCAGGCGGCCTGCCGCTGAACGTGCCGCTCGATGTGGCTGCACGCGATCTTGTCGGTCGACTCGACGGCCTGCTCATGACCGGGGGTACCGACATCGACCCCTCGCGATATCGAGCAGAGCCGAACGCCGAGGTGCAGGTGATCAACGCCGAGCGCGATGCATTTGAGCTTGCATTGCTCGATGTCGCGATCGAGCGTGAGCTTCCGACGCTTGGCATCTGCCGAGGGCTGCAAATGATCAACGTCCACGCAGGCGGCACCTTGCACCAGCACGTGCCCAGTCATACCTACGACGATGCCACCGAACAGCTACACGAAGTGGCCATCGAGCCTGGTTCGATCCTCGCCGGCATCTATGGAGCTCGCCGCAACGTGAATTCACTGCACCATCAAGCAGCCGCTGACATCGGTGCCGGCCTTCGGGTTGTGGCGTCGACCGGTGATGGCAGCGTTGAAGCTATTGAGCACACAACCTTGCCGGTGCTGGCCGTGCAGTGGCACCCCGAGATGCTTCCGACGCGAGCACAAGACCCGATCTTTGCATGGCTCGTGCACGAGTCAGCGAGTCGTCGAAACGGCTAACCAGGGGCAGCCATGTGCGGCCACCCCCCGATCAGTCGAACAATCTCAGTCAAGCACCTTGAGCGCTTCGGCGAGAACGTCGATACAGGTATCGATGTCAGTGTCTTCGATCACGAGCGGTGGAGCGAACGCGATCGAATCGCCGATCGGCCGGGCAATGACACCAAGGTCGAGCATGCGGTCTCGCACGCGAACTGTGTCTGACACGTCAAGGCCTTCGCGAATGCGTCCGGCCCAAAGCCCGGCGATTCCTCGAACCTCATCGAGTTGTCCGTCGTCGCGTAACGCATTGAGACCGCTCGACATGCGTTCGCCGATGTGGTTGGCCCGGTCGGCCAAGCCCTCGCGCTCGATGATGTTGATGTTTGCCAACCCCGCCGCACACGCTGCTGGGTGTCCGCTATAGGTGTAGCCGTGGCGAAGCATGTAGTTCGGGTCAGCCTCGAGCACGTCACACACGCCGCGCGAAACAATCACGCCGCCGAGTGGCTGATAGCCGCTTGAGACGCCTTTGGCGAACGTGATCAGATCGGGCGTGACGCCATAGGTCTGACTGGCGAACCAGTTGCCGGTACGTCCGAATCCAGTGATGACCTCGTCGAGAATGAGCAGTGCGCCATGCTTCGTGCAAAGTTCGCGCAACCGTTCCAGATACCCCTCGGTAGGAGGGAACACGCCACCGGCTCCTTGGACTGGTTCACAGACCACCGCCGCGATGCGCTCGCCGTGAGCAGCGAACAGCGAAGCTGCAGACTCAATGTCATCAGCATCGATTTCCATCACATGCGGCAGCAGGTCACCCCACCCCTCGCGGTTGGGCGCGATGCCCTGCGCTGATGTACCGCCGATGTTTACGCCGTGATATCCGCGCTCGCGCCGCACGATGATTTGGCGGTCACCTTCACCTTTGAGTTGTGCTGTGGCTCGGGCGATCTTGAATGCCGTATCAATCGATTCTGAACCGGAGCAGCACAGGAAAACACGCGAATCGTCGAGCGGCGAGACGTCACTGATTCGTCGAGCGAGCTCCTCAGCAACCGGATATCCCCACGGGGGAAATGCGTTATACACGGTCATCGTCTGCATCTGTTCTGTGACGGCGTCGATGATCTCTTGCCTGCCGTAGCCGACCTGGCAGAACCACAGACTTCCAAGCCCGTCGATGTACTCGTTGCCTTGGTCGTCCCACAGACGTACCCCTTCGGCCTTGACGAGTTGTCTAAACCCATCGGCGGCGGGTTTGCCGAAAGGATGAAGGAGCTTTGGGGGCATCTGACTCTCCGTCTGTGAAGTGCGAACGCAACGCTACACGAGGCCGTATTTGCTTGCGCCGGGTGACTGAATCGGGCTACCGCGGGCCGCGTAGCGCACTGGGCGCGTACGCTCGGCTGTGTGGTCTCAACATGGTCGCTGCGGGGCTCGCTGCTCCATGTCACAGCGGTGCTCGCGTGTGTGATGATCGCTGTTTCGTGCGGTTCAGGCGACCAGAAGGCGCAGCTGGCTGAAGCCAATGTCAGCCCAAGCTTGGCTGTAACGGCGCCGACGCCTTCGTCTCTCCCAGCGGCGACGTCGACGACCTTTCCGCGTAGCGCTTCTGTTGTCGAACCGGCCCGTCCATCACCAACCGCGGTTGAGCTTCCGATGCCCGCATCGCCGGTCGTGGCCTCTGTGGTTGCAACGCCGAGCACGACCGCTCCGTCGACGGGTGTGATGAAAACGCCTACACGTCAAGGCGAAGAAGTGCCACCATCGGCTCAGGCGAATGTGCCGGTGGAGCCGCCGCCAACGGTCATCGCCACAAGAATTGAAGCAGCGAGTGGCGTTGTGAGGATCGCGAACGGTGGCGAGGTCTATGGCGCCACCTGCGCGCGGTGTCACGGCGACAACGGCGTCGGATCGCAACAGGGATCAGCGCTTCTCGGAGCGTCGAACCGTTGGTCCGGACCCACGCTGTTGAACGAACTCACCAACGGTCACGCGTTTACATTTGGCTTCGCCGACAAACTCAGCGCTGATGAACTGACAAATGTCGTCGCGTACGTGCTTGCGTCGTTCTGACTGTACGACTCAGCTACTGCGCCGTTTCGCGAAGAACGCTTGCAATAGCGCCGCCGACTCGGCGCCTCGTACGCGACTGACGACTTCGAATTCATGGTTGAGTCGCGGATCTGCTCCGAAGTTATAGAGCGACCCAAGCGAGCCGGCTTTTGGGTCGTCGGTCGCAAAAACGACTCGCTCTACTCGAGCCAGAAGTGCTGCGCCTGCGCACATCGGGCAAGGCTCCAACGTTGAAACGAGTGTCGCGCCGTCGAGTCGCGAGGTACCTCGTTGGTCAGCTGCGGCGCGTAAGGCAAGTACCTCGGCATGAGCGGTTGGGTCACCACGCAGTTCGCGCTCGTTATGGGCCGCGGCAATGACCTTGCCGTCCATCACCAGAACCGCACCGACCGGCACATCGTCATGATCCGGGGCAAGTCGCGCTTGGTCGAGCGCCAGCCCCATTAGCTCGTCATTGGAGAGTTGCATATGTGTCACGCTATGGCACCGTCGCCCGGCAGTGCGTGCCCACCTGTCGGGTAGTTTCGTCATCATGACGATGAGCTCTGCCGGAATCGACAAACTGTGGGGCGAATCGGCCCGACACCTGACCGATCGAGTGACAGTGTTGCAGGGTGCCGCTAACGGGGCCTACCCGTCAGGCAATTCTGTTCTTGTTCGTGGTGACGGCGAGACGATCTTGATTGATCCGTCGGTAACGGTTGTTGAGCTCGGGGGAGCTGGAGCACCTATCGATGCCGTCGTGAACAGCCATGCCCATGAAGACCACCTAGCTGGCAACGGACTGTTCAGCGACGCCCGCGTGCACATTCATCATGATGACCGACTCGGAGCAGTGAGCGTCGAGGGGCTGATGGACGTGTACGGCCTCGACGGGCAGGTCCGCAAAGACTTCAGCGCCCAGGTCATTGACGAGTTCAGCTACACGCCTCGCCCCGATGCAGAAGGATTCGCCGATGGGCACGTATTTGACCTCGGCAGCATCAACACCCAGGCGGTGCACCTGCCCGGCCACACCCGGGGACATTCGGGCTTCCGTATCGACGGTGGCGTGTTCTTTTTATCGGACATTGATTTGACGGGGTTCGGCCCCTACTACGGAGACGTCTGGTCAAGCCTCGAGGACTTCGATGAGAGCTTGCGCAAGGTGCGTGACGAAGACGCCAAGTGGTACGTCACGTTTCACCACAAAGGGATTATTGAAGGTCGCGACACGTTCGTCGAAATGGTTGATCGGTTCCATGCAGTGATCGAGCAGCGTCATCAGGCGATGCTCGCCTATCTCTCCGAACCGCGCACGGTTCGCGACATGGTGGGCCATCGATTCGTGTACCGGCCTCATGTTGAACATGTGTTTGCTGACTCTGTTGAACGCCGCACCGCCGAGCTTCACCTGGCTCGTATGGTCGATCGCGACGAAATTCGCGAGGTCGAAACAGGGCACTGGCAGGCGCGTTGAGACGCGTTGAGAGCAGAAATTTTTG
Organism: uncultured Acidimicrobiales bacterium; assembly: GCA_937991435.1. GTDB lineage: Bacteria > Actinomycetota > Acidimicrobiia > Acidimicrobiales > UBA10347 > UBA10347. The sequence goes on along the minus strand of CALKPY010000055.1, from coordinate 10,677 downwards.
CGTCGAGGGATCCATCGACCGCTGGTAGGAGTCTCATGCACGTGACTTACTCGTATTGAGTGGCATGATAATTTTCTCACCAATATTGGGATATCGCAAATTGATGATGCGACCTCAAGCGTTGGCAGCGGGACCTCGAAAGGCTCATTCAAAATGACCAGCAGTAAACGAATGTTCTTGGCGGTGATCGCGATAGCGGTTGCCTTTGGTGCCGGTGGGTATTTTTTGGGTCAACAGCTCGAATCGCCCGAAGACGCCCGCGCCGAAGTCGAAGCGCCAGAGCCTTCGAAGATCGCGGTACCCGTCGAAGCAGTGGCGCTCTCGAATGACGTGGTCGTGCGTGGCGATGCCCAGTTCGAAGGTGCTCTTGACCTCGAGCTCGATGCCAGCCTTGGCGACGGCAGCTCGCGCGTTGTAACTGGGCGGGTGCCCGACATCGACACGGTGGTCGAAGAGGGTGACGTGCTGATCGAAGTTTCGGAACGCCCCGTGTTCGTTCTCGAAGGAGCGCTTCCGGCATTTCGTGAATTCAAGCCGGGAACCGAAGGTGACGATGTCCTACAGCTCGAAGAGTCGCTTGCTCGACTCGGATTTTTGCAGGTGCCACCTGATTCGCTGTATGGCGCCGCCACCGAAGAGGCCATCAGTGCGATGTACGAAGCCGTTGGCTACGAACCTCGGTCAGCTGACGAAGGCCAAGAAGCAAGCCTCGATACAGCTCGTGCTGCAGTAGAACGGGCTCGTGAGTCGCTAGCCGACGCAAACGATGGTCTTGCCGATGCGCTCAAGGGTCCGTCACAGGCCGAACAGGTGCGTGATAACCAGACGCGGCGCGACCTAGTCCAGGCGGTCGAAGACGCCAAAGAAGCGCTGGTCGAAGCCGAAGACAACAGGCCAAGCCCGGCATATCTAGCCGCTATTGACGCAGTCACTCAGGCAGAGCTCGCTGGCGAGACCCAGTCACTTGGACAGTTGCAGGCGTCGGCTATTCGCGAGGCCGACGCCGACCGCGAAAGGGTTGAAGCCGCCAAGGAACAGATCACCGCTGCCGAGCAGCGCTTGGCCGATGCCGACGCACTAACTGCAGCTGAAAACGCTGAAGGAATCGACGCTTCCCGCGAGCAAGGCCAGGTTGAAGATGCAGCCAAAGACTTGGCAGACGCCGAAGCCGACCTCGCTGAGCTTGAAGAAAAGATCGGTGTGCGTCTGCCCATCGCCGAGGTTGTGTTCCTGCCGAACCTGCCCCGCACGGTGACATCGGTCAACGTCGCTCGCGGCGATGCGGTGACAGGTTCCGTTATGCGTATTTCCGGTACCGAAGTTCGAATCACGACTGGCGTATCCGAAGCCAACCGTCCGCTGCTCGAAGTCGGCCAGCGCGTCATCATCGACAGCGAGTCACTCGGCCTGGCGCTTGATGGCGAGATCATCGAACTCGCTGACCGCACCGGTACGAACGGGGTCGCGGACACCCGCTACTACATGTTGGTAAAGCCCACTGGTGAGTATTCGGTCACCGACCTCGTGGGCATCAACTTTCGATTGCAGATCCCGTTGGAACGCAGCGAGGGCGAGGTGCTCGCAGTTCCACTGGCTGCCTTGTCTGCCGGAGCTGATGGCACGAGTCGTGTCGAAGTCCTGCTCGACAACGACGAGAGTGAACTTGTACCTGTCGAGGTTGGTCTTTCTGACAAGAACCGCAGTTTGGTTGAGATCACCTCGCTTGGCCGAGAAATCACTGCTGATGACTTGGTGGTGATTGGCATCGAGCAGATCTCAGTGCCCGTTGCGGCGCCAGATGACACTGATGATGGTGATACCGATGAGGGCGAAACCGAAGATCCTGCTGAAGACTCAGGCTCCGAAGAGCCCGTGACTGAAGACGAACCATCGTGAGCCGATCTGTTGGCGCAACCACGAAGAATCGACGTGCATCAAGCAAATCTGATGCGGTAATCGAGCTGCGAGAAGCCGGGCGAACATTTCCTGGCCCCCCGGCCGTCGAGGCCCTCAAGCCATCGAACATGCGCATTGATCCTGGCGAATATGTTTCGATCATCGGTCCGAGTGGCTCTGGCAAGTCGACGCTGCTCCATCTGCTCGGTCTGCTCGACCGGCCGACGGTGGGGAACTACTTCCTCGACGGCATTGACACTGGCACGCTCGGCGATAACGAGCGAGCGGGGCTGAGAGGCAGTCGTATTGGTTTCGTATTTCAGTCGTTCCACTTGCTGAACCATCGTTCCGTGATCGAAAACGTGGAACTCGCCCAGATCTATAACCGCATGCCTCGGCGCGAACGGCGCAAACGATCCGAGGCCGCCCTCGAAAAGGTTGGCCTTGGCCATCGCATGAATTTCACCCCACGCACACTGTCTGGTGGCGAGCGCCAGCGGGTAGCTGTCGCTCGGGCGTTGGTCACCGAGCCGAGCCTTTTGCTCGCGGATGAGCCGACTGGCAACCTCGATACCGAAATGTCAGGTGAGATAATGCAGGTATTTGACTCGTTGCACGAATCAGGCATGACCCTGGCGGTGATTACGCACGATCTTGATGTTTCGGCTCGTGCCGAACGCCAGGTTCGGATTGTCGACGGATTGCTGCACGACTCATGACCACGTCTGATTCGGGCACTCCCGACATTTCAATTGCCGGCGACGACGACCTCGACACACCAGTCAGGTTGGATACTCCTGTGTCGTTCAACAAGAGCGACAGCGACGTCCGTGATCGCAGCATTGTTCAAAAACCGCGCATGAGCTTTCGTGACCTCATCGATGAGATGATCGGCGGCCTGCTCGCTCGCCCGGCACGACTTGCCCTTACAGCCCTAGGTACTGTGCTCGGCATCATCGCCCTGGTATCGACCCTGGGCCTCGCCGAAACCGCTGGTAATCAGATCGTTAGCCGTTTCGATGAGCTTGCAGAAACACGAGTGCAGGTGTCACCGGCCAACGACGGATTTGGCGGCTCAGGCGCAACCAGCTCGATTCCGTGGAACTCAGAACAACGACTTAGCCGCCTCAATGGCGTCGAAGCTGTGGGGACCAAGAGCGACGTTGACGTTTCGGGCGCGTTGTCGCGGTCCGTTCCTGTCGTGGATCCGCTTGGCATCTACGAACACCAGATCAGCGTGATTTCGACATCAGGTGGTTTGCTCGAGGCGGTCCGAGGCCAAATGCGCACCGGCAGATACTTCGACGAGGGTCACAATGACCGCGGCGACGCCGTTGTGGTGCTCGGCCCCGCGGCGGCAGAACGGCTCAATGTGCTCCGGGTCGAGACCCAACCGGCGATCTTCATCGGCGAACAGAGCTTCACGGTTCTGGGAATCATCGAAGATGTCGCCCGAGAGCCAGACCTGTTGAGCGCCATCATCATGCCTGACGGCACCGCGCAGAAATTCTTCGGGCTTGACGCACCCGCTGAGGTACACATTGACGCCGCGGTGGGAGCCACCCAGCTCGTCGCATCGCAAGCGACGATTGCTCTGGTCCCCGACGATCCCGAGTCCCTTCGGGTGCAGGCTTCTCAGGGCTACACCGCTGTGCGCCAAGATGTCGAACAAGATGTCAACGCCCTCTTCTACGTGCTCGGGGGCGTTTCGTTGCTCGTCGGCGGACTCGGCATTGCGAATGTGACACTGGTATCGGTTCTGGAGCGCACTCCTGAGATTGGTCTACGTCGTGCACTGGGCGCTGCCCGTCGCCACATCGCGGCGCAGTTCCTGTTTGAGTCCACAGTCACCGGTTTGCTCGGCGGAATCATCGGCGCATCGCTTGGAATCCTGGTCATTGTGGTTGTCTCGGCAGTGCGTGACTGGACACCGGTGCTCGAAAGCTGGCTGGCGCTCGCCGCTGTTGGCCTGGGCGCGGTGATCGGTCTTCTCGCTGGCACTTACCCGGCTCTGCGAGCAGCACGTACTGAGCCGATTACCGCTCTGCGCAGCGTGTGACTTGCGGCAGCTCCCCGGTTGCGGGCCGGGGAGCTGCGAGACTTGATTGATGAACGCGGACACGCCAGAGTCGGCGTCGCCAGCGTTTGCCGGCGACAAGAAGACTGGTCAGTCGGTTCTCGGCCCGCTCGAACGTCGATGTATCGATTGGGCAGTGCCAAGGATCCCTGCGCCGATCCTCAGTCATCATTTGACCTACATGACCATCTTTTGGTCGGTCGGGGTAATCGGCTTTGGCTTCCTTGCCGACCGGCAAAACCTGAACTGGTTGCATGCAATGTCGGTGATGGTGCTCGGCCAGTGGCTCACCGATTCGCTCGATGGGTCGCTGGGGCGCTTCCGTAAACAAGGACTCGTCAAGTGGGGGTTCTATATGGACCATCTGCTCGACTTCTTCTTTGCCGGTTCGATGGTGATTGGCTATTCGTTCCTCGTTGACGTTTGGTGGTTGCGGTTCTTGTTCCTGGTATTGCTGCTTGTCACCTGCGCAACGATGGCAGTGTCGTTTCTGAGCTTCGCCGCAACGAATCAGTTCCAGATCGCGTACTGGGGAATCGGTCCGACCGAGATACGAATCGGGTACATCGTATTGAACACGTTGGTCGCGTTTGTCGGCACGGCGATCTTCAGCTGGGGTGTGCCCGCCATTGTTGGGCTGAACGCGGTGGCGTTTCTCGTTCTTGCGGTGCAGACGAGTCGAAACTTGTGGGCTATCGACTACGAAGCAAACGTTGACGGGGCTGCAAGGTGATCAGATGTCACCTATTGGTGCAGCAAACCCGACCGGTTCAGGGGCTACTCATGGTTCGCTCAGGGGTAGCCCCGATTGCGAGAGTGTCTCTGCACGTCAACGATATGAACTGAACCCAGCATCTGCGCTTGGTCGAGGCGGCACGAGCCGCCTTTTCGCAGCGATGCTCAGGAGAGATGATGTACGACATTTTGTTCGACAAGTTGACACGCAGCGCGAGGTCGCTGCAGCTTGGAATTGGGGTCATGGTTGTGGCTGCGATGACACTTATCGCGTCGGCCTGTGGTGGCTCTGATAACGCTCCGACCGAATCGGCGGTGACGGCGGACAATCCGTCGCAGTCGTCGACGACCGCTGGTGATGAGGGTGATGAGCCGATCGGGCCGTTGTTTGCGTCTATTGGCATGGGCACTGCGAACGAAGCTGACGAGATTAGCCGCGAGCTTGAGATGTTGGTCCAGCGCAAGATCAAGGAGTGCATGATGGGCCTCGGCTTCGAATATGTCATGCATGTACAGGACAACGCCAACGAACGCAATGGGTTGGGGGCACATCGCTGGAATCGCGACTGGGCCGAACAGAACGGCTTTGGGTTCGCGAGCACGTTGTTCGAACTCGGTCATTTCGATGGCGGACTCGACGAAGACCCCAACGAGAGACATCTTGCGACATTGTCCGAGGGAAGCCAACAGGCTTGGCAAAGCGCACTTTGGGGCAACGATGGGGAGCAAGGCCCCGACGATGACGAGTCGTGTCAACGACAGGCCGAGAACGATGTCTTTGGTTTCTTCGATGATCTCGAACCTGCATACATGGAGTACATCGGGCGTGTCGAAAGTGATCCGAAGACTGTGGCACTCGACCGAGACTGGTCAACGTGCATGCGTGAGAAAGGCTTCGAGTTCGGAGACACGCGCGATCTACTCGATGCAGTCGCGGGCAACGTCAATCGCGTGAGTCCGTCGATTCAAGTCGAGCTGTCTCCCGATGGCACGAGTGTTTCCATCGACGGCGATGCGGTGTTTGACGCCGAGCTTGTCGCTCTTGCTCAAGATGAAGAAATTCGTATGGCCTTAGCCGAGTTCGATTGTTCGCTTGGCCAACGCGAAGCCCGCCGCGACATCGACTTCGGTTACCAGCAGCAGATGGTTGACGAGAACCAAGAGGCGTTGTCTGCTTGGAACAGCTGAACCAAGGTAGGCGACGCAATTCCAAATGAGACTGGCATGGCCGAGACACATGGGCCACGCTACGAGTGATGACTGGTCCAACGGGAACGCAGCTAGCTGACGATCAACTGGCCGCCGCGCTGCTCGACGCCGACCATCGAGTGCTGGTGATGTGTCTGTTCCAGATAACCGGCGATCGCAAATGGATTCGCGACAGGTACCGCCCGGTTCGGGACTCGAACCTCATCGCTGATGAGCAGGCGGGCTTCGATGCCGAGATTGCTTCAGAGATTCGTGACGCGGCGCGCTCAGTTGCCGACCTGCCCCCAGCGATTAGCGATCCTGGCGATGAGTTGATGACCGAGCTGATGGGTGCGTGTCTAGGGCAGCATGTGCCGCCCGAATACGCGCCGATGATGCGCGAAGAGATGGGCTTTTGTTCCCGAGATGTTCCGGTGAATAGCGTGTCGCAGCTGTCTGTGCTCGTTGTCGGGGCCGGAGCTAGCGGCATCGCTGTTGGCGTGCGTCTGCTTCGAATGGGCGTGACGTTCTCGATTGTCGAACGCGCTTCGTCGGTCGGTGGTGTGTGGCGCGACAACCGCTATCCGGGTGCTGGTGTCGATACCCCGAACCATGCGTATTCCTTTTCGTTCATGCCCCCGCATGACTGGTCGCGGTTCTTCGCCCCTCAACCGGAGCTCGAGGGCTACCTCGTGCATACCGCTGAGTCCACCGGCCTGGCGCCGAACATTGAGTTTGAGACGACATTGCGTTCGGCCTCGTGGCTGGCTGATGAGAAGCAGTGGCAGGTCGAGCTCGAGACGGTCGATGGCACCGAGATTCGGTTGGTCGATGTCCTAATCCCTGCGATTGGACAGTTGAACGTGCCGCGGCTTCCGCTGATCGAGGGGATGTCAGTTTTCGAGGGGCCAGCATTCCACTCGCAGGAATGGCCAGCTGACATCGATGTGACCGGTCGACGGGTCGCCGTTGTTGGTACGGGAGCATCGGCAATGCAGATCGTCCCGGCAATTGTTGAGCACGCGGAATCAGTGACTATTTATCAGCGCAGCCCGCAATGGGCGCGTTCTGTTCCGCGTTATCACGACCCGATTCCCGCAGGGTCGAGGTATCTGTTCGATCGTCTACCGTTTTATGCGGCGTGGTTTCGTTTCACGATGCTCTGGCGTTACGGCGACGGCTTGCTGCCGTCATTGCGAATCGACCCCGACTGGCCGCACCCAGAACGGTCGTTGAACAAGTCCAACGACCGGCACCGACAGCAGATGACCGATCAAATCATTGCTGCTCTCGACGGTGATGAGGATCTGATTGCTCAGTGTGTGCCGGACTATCCGCCTTATGGCAAACGCATCTTGCTCGATAACGGTTGGTTCGAAGCGCTCCAGCGCCCTGATGTTGAGTTGGTTAGCGCGGAGGTCACCGAATTGTCATCGGGCGGGGTTGTCGCGGCTGACGGGCAGGATCGCCCTGCTGATGTGGTGGTCTTCGCTACGGGTTTCCACGTGACAGAGGGAGCCGCCCGGTTGAACATCTGTGGGTTGGGGTCATCGCTTGCCGACGCGTGGGCTGACGATGACCCCAGGGCCTATTTGGGTATTGCGATACCCGGCTTTCCGAACCTGTTCGTGATGCAGGGTCCGAATACGGGTCTCGGTCACGGAGGAAGCGCCATTTTGCAAGCCGAGTCTCAGGCGAGATACATCACGTCGTGTATCGCAGCGATGAACGATCGAGGACTTGCTGAAATCGAGGTACGCGAGGCGCCCTACCACGACTACAACGCCAGACTCGACGCGGAACACGAACAACTGATCTGGTCCCATCCGGGGATGTCGACCTATTACCGAAATAGCAGCGGTCGGGTCGTGATGGTGATGCCATGGCGGCTCGTCGACTATTGGCGAATGTGTCATGACGTGGATCTGTCAGATTTCCGCGTAGCCGAACGGCCCTAGGCGTGATCAGGCTAACTGTCTAGTTTACCTTTAGGTGTAAGTTTTAGTTGAGTGTTTTCGTTGTATCCGTAGGCTTTGACGTGCGGCGCTACTGCGGCCACTGGCAAATCCGGGTTAGGTGACAGCGAGTTCACCAAGTGTGAGCTATTCGTAGGTCGCCTGGTTCTTGGGCCTTATCTCAAACTGGGTAATTGGGCAAACGATCGGCAAGATCGTATCTAGGTGTTTCCTTCAGTCTCATTACCCGCGATGATTTCCAACGTTCACAACCCGTATCTGAACTTGGAATTACTTCATGAGACATCTTCGTGGCCGTCAGGCCATTTCCCGCGTCATCGCGTTGTTCGCGGTCTTTGCCGTGTTGAGCGCTGGCGTCATAGCCGCATTCGCTCCTGCCGCAAGCGCAGCGCTTGCGGTCAACGTGGCAGGGGTAGTCAACGACTATTACCCGGTCACTTCAATTGCTGGCAATACCGTCACGGTCGGCGGCGCCGACGCTCGCGGTGCCGGCGGCACGCTTGTCGTAGGTGACGAGGTGATGCTGATCCAGATGACGGGTCAGCCGCCCGCTCAAGGCGGAGGGCATGGTCTCTATGACACGGCGACTGTTGTGTCTGTCGCCGGAGGTTCTGTCACGCTGTCGGGGGTTACGCGTGCCTATGACAGCCCGGCTGTTGAACGAATCCAACTCATCGAGATGGTTCACGACGTCACCGGGGTGACGGTTACCGGCACGGTCACCGCTCCACAATGGGATGGCTCTACCGGTGGCGTTGTTGCAATGTCAGGTTCGACGTTGACGATGAATGCCGGAATCGATGTGCAGGGCAAGGGTTTCTCGAATGATCCTGACGACCTGATCGCCGACTTTGGCGTCACAATCACGTCGGCTACGAACGCCGTGTGTGCGGGCGCAGCTCCTCAACCGGCGGGTCCAGTCGGCGATGGTCAAGGTTACGACGCAGCGGCTGTACCAACGGCCGGATACGGAGGCGGCGGATTTGGTGGTGTAGGTGGCGCAACGGCGACAGACGGAAGCGCTCCTGGTGGCGACTATGGCTGTGGCGGAATAAACACTTCTCCTGCCGGGGGACAGGCCGCGGGAGTTGACGGCGGAGACGCAGCGACGCTCGGCTACGGCGGCTCAGGCGCTGGCGGTGGCGGTGGCATCGTCGGCGGCGGCGGCGGTGGCGGTGGCGGTACCGGACCCGGCCAGGGCGGTGGCGGTGGTGGCGTAATCGCTGGTGGCGGTGCTGGTGGCGCCAGCATTGATGGCGGTAGCGGTGGCGGTGCAGGCGGTGTCGGCAACGGTGGCGACGCCGGCGGAACTCAAGAATCATCGGGCGCTGGTGGTGGCGGGTCCTACGGTGGCGGCGGTGGTGCATGCAACTCGTATGCGGGCGGCGATGATGGCGCAGCAGGCGGCGGTGGCGGCGGCTGGGCCGGCGGCGGCGAAGCCGGAGCGCCCGGCGGCGGTCTCGCTCTGCTCCCTGATCGCGTTGGCGGCGATGGCAACGATGCCGTTGCCACAGAAATAACTCCAGACTTTCACTACCTCAATGACGCCGATCCGCGTCTCATGCTTGGTGGCGCCGGAGGTTCCGCTTTCAACTGGAACTCGGCCCTCGCTACTGCAGGACCTTCAGAGATCATTCCTGGTGGTGCGGGTGGCGGCATCGTCTTCCTCGACTTTGACTCGGTCGCCGGCGGGTTCATTAACGCCGATGGTGATGATGGCGTCGACGCCATTACGTACGCACCGCAACCAAGTCGCTACGCGGTTTCTGGTGGTGGCGGCGGCGGCGGTGGTCAGGTCCATATTCTTACCAACGCTTTTACGGCTGGAACTTCGGTTTCTGCGCAGGGCGGCGACGGCGGTGATCCGGTAATCGATGGCGCAAACACGGTCGGTGGCGGCAGCTACCACGCCGGTGTGGGCGGCTCTGGTGGCGGCGGTGGTGGCGTTTGGGTGCACGGCGTTGGCATGCCGACCGATACCAACACCGCCCCAGGCGTAGCCACAGGCTCACTGACGATCGCCAATTTCAGCTTCGATGTCAGTGGCGGTATCGGCGGCAACCAAGGCCAGTTGACCAACCCCAAGAACGGCTACGTGTCATGTACCGGCTCTGGCGGCGGTGACGGTCTTGCAATCGTCTCAGCTCGCGAAGCGGTCGATGCATTTATTGAGATCAACAAGGATGTTGGCGATGTCGAAGGGATTGCTTGTATCGCACGCTTTGGCTTCCCGCCTGTTTGTTCGCTGAACGGTGTACGTCTTGATTTCACGTTCACGGTTGTCTGCACCGTTGATGATGTTGTTCAGCCATCTTTTGAGGTTGTCGTCAATTCGGGTGGCCCGGAAACGGTGAGTGTGCCGGCTGGTGCGGTTTGCACGGTGACAGAATCCGAGTATTACCCGTGGGTTGCTTCTGATGCTGAGTTGGTTTGCGCGGCTACAGAGCTCGAGCCCGCCGAGACCTGTTTGCTTGAGTTTGTGAACACGTTGGTTGAGGCTTCTATTGATATTGAGAAGTTCACCAATGGTGCGCAGGCTGATACTGCTGTTTCGGTTGATGAACCGCAGGTGCCTGTTGGTGATCCTGTTGTGTGGACCTTTGATGTGACCAATGACGGCACGGTTGATTTGGCTAATGTTGTTGTTAGTGACAGCGTTGTTACGGACAATGGCACGGTTGCTGATCTGTCGATTGTGTGTGATTGGGCTGGTAGTTCTGATCCGTTGACCCCAGCTGGGAACTTGTCTGTTGGTGAGACGGTGACGTGTACGAGTGACTCGATTGCTGCTGAGGGCCAGTACGG
>CALKPY010000054.1 GCA_937991435.1 uncultured Acidimicrobiales bacterium | reverse complement strand
CAGACGACGCAGACTCGAACGCCGCTGCCACCGCGCCAGAAAGCCTGCCCAATACTGGCGTCGACTCATGGATCTATCTTGTGAGCGCAGCGACAGTTCTGATCGGCGGCACAATGATTGCCGCCGAAAGCCGACGCACATCAAAGATTTCCCTGCTCAACCGCCTGTTCGCTACCGGTGCCTGGTTCCCCCATCGCAATCAGGAATAGAAACAACCGGTGAAGCATCATCAACCCGAGTCAGGCAGGCTCCCCGAGTCTTGCGCACTGACCGACATGGCGACCGCAACGGCTACCGAGGCGTCGGCCTGGGGATCGCCAACCGAATCGGGATCGTCGACGACGACTATCAGAACCTCAGAGATCGTTCCGCTGTTCACGTGGTAGCACCGCATGCTCGGTTCCGCGTGACGCAGCGACACGATCAGATGCAAGAACTCGCCTGCAGGATCGAACTGCGAGATAGCCCTCAGATCTGTTGGTGACGGATAAGGCGTCGTCTGCGGATGCGAATGCATGACGCCCACAATCGTTCGGCCTCGACGATGAACCTCGGCTTCGACCCGAAGCATCTCTGCCCCGTCGAGTTCGAAAGCGACCGCGGACTGCGCCGCATTTGCCATCGGGTGAAAGCGGTCTACGGTCAGCGGCGCCCCAGCGAGACCGACAGTCGCCGACAACATGCCGCAGGCCTCTAGAGGCGACTCATCAAGCGCATGCACAAAGACGGCATCTCGCTCAGCTGCGGTGATTCTGAACACACGGTCACCGTAGTTGGGCGAAGGAGACGGCTACCGTCAACGTCGATGGCCGGCAAGAGCAAAAAGAAAAAGACCGATGCTGGCGCCGTCGCGACCAATCGCCGGGCACGGCACGACTTTGAACTCGGCGAGGTCTTCGAGTGCGGAATGGTCCTCAAGGGCTCCGAGGTCAAGTCGCTTCGCGAGGCAAAGGTCACCATCGGCGAAACGTTCGCCCGGGTGCACAACAACGAGTTGTGGCTCTATGGGCTGCACATCAGCCCATACAGCTCGTCAGGAAGCGCGTACACCCACCAGCCCGACCGCATTCGCAAACTTCTGGTGCACCGCAGCGAGATCGACCGTATGCAGCGTGCAATCGATCATGACGGGCGCACCCTGGTGCCGCTCAAGCTCTACTTCAAAGACGGGCGCGCCAAACTCGAGTTGGCACTCGCCCGCCGACGCCGCACCGAGGACAAACGCCAGGCCATCAAGGCTCGCGAAGCAGACCTCGACGCGCGGCGCGCGATGTCTGACGCCCGCCGCCGCTGAATGACCTGTTGGTGTGGCACGCGGCCCGGCTGTCGCACGCTGGCGCTACGCTCCCGATTGTCAACGTCTGTTCACAGTTGTTGGCATCTTTGACAACTGCATCTCTCATGTAGAGGTGCTTCTTTTCCCGGGGCTGACTGGTTTCGACGCCGAGGACGGAAGCCGACCTGTGCGACCAGCGTTGCCCAGACGCTCTAAACGGGGCAAACAAACACAAGGCAACTCAAATGCCCGTGTCGCTCTCGCAGCCTGATTAATCAGACCGTGAAGTGATGCACATTGCGGCCCTTTGGGGCTGGCGGGGCCTGTTCGCTGCAGCCTGGCAACAGAAGCAGGGAAGGACAGCTGGGAAAGACCGCTGACGGCGAGAAAGACCGCTGACCTCAGGGAAAGACCGATGGCAGGCATTTCGGTGCCAGCGGACTCAGCCGATCGGTAGCCAAAACGCCGTGAACCGGGAATGGTCGTATCGCAGCCGGTGACCCCTTGACGGACGGGGGTTCGATTCCCCCCAGCTCCACCAATTCACGTATTCGCGAACCGCACCGCCCCCTGTTGGCTGTGCGGTTCTTTGTTCCTTTGGCGTTCTGGTTCTTCGCTGACCCAGCGCCAGCACCACCCCCACCGCCAGGTGTTCCGCCTGAGTCCTCGCCGTCATCGTTCTCGTTGCGAAGCGCATCAATGTCATCTGTCAGCACCGGAATCAGGTCTGGTGCAGTTACTGCTTCAAAGACTTCTGTCTTGACCGCCTTGAGTCTTTCGTCAGTGATGATGAAGGTCTCAAACAGTTCAGCGTTGAACTGTCGTCGATGGCTTGGCCCAGCCACCTGATACATCTCGTAGCTATTCACTAGTAGCTCAAGTGCCCGATTGACGTACTTCATCAAATCATCGGTCTTGGTGGTTGCAACTTGCAGCTGTGCCTTGTCTGCTCTCAGCCGTTGTTGTTCTTCTTTGAACAGGTCAGGGTCGATGTTGTCTTCGTAATGCAGCTCCAGGAGCTTCTTGAGCTGTCGGTCTGCCTTGGCGATTCGGTGACGCTGCACATCGTTGGACTGATCATTGGTCTGTTGCAGCAGAGCAATGCCTTCACGAATCAGCTCTGCGAGCTTTTTGATGCTCTTCTTGTTGATCTTGATCTTGGCGTATTCCTGCTCGACGGCTCGTTCGATGATGTTGCTGGCGACATATTTCTGCTTGCAGCCGTTCTTACGGTTGGCTCGACCAAAACAG
>CALKPY010000053.1 GCA_937991435.1 uncultured Acidimicrobiales bacterium | reverse complement strand
GAACGATCTATGCCGGCACATCGCAGGTGCAACGCAACATCGTTGGTGAGATGGTGCTCGGACTTCCGAAAGAACCCAAGCCGCCCGCCAAGACCTGACCCTCGGGCTCAAAGTTAGCCATAATGACTGCATGCCCCTGATCGGGTTATGTTCTAACTACGCACTGTGGGGGAGTTATGGCAGCATCAAACTCGACGAAATCAGTTCGGTATTCGATGGCGCCTGCCGAGGAGGCAGAGTTCGTTGAGCTTGCCTGGAGCGTTGGCGAGACATTGAATGATGATCTGAAGATGTTGTCAGGTGCCGGATCGAGTCTGGCAGCTACGCTCGGGCGTTTGGTCGAACAACGCGTCTTTGCTGAAGAGTTCGGCGATCACGACGCTCAAATGATGCACGCTGAGTACCGTCAGTGGGAAGAAGCGGACTTCGTTACGATCGTGAATTGTGAACGGCCGGTTGCTGTCACCCGCTCGTTCTTGTCGCCATCGATCGAGACGCCGACCAAGGTCGAGGTCGACTTGGGTGTGGTCGACGGCAGTCTTCGGTTGGCGGCTGGTGTCGATAGGGCGGGGGCGATACGCGAATCAGCGACGCTTGCAGCCATGCCCGAAGTTCGGCAGACGTTGGTGCTTCCTTGGCTGATGGGAGAGTCTTGTTACCAGTTTGGGGCTCTGCCGCATCTCGCAATGGTGAATGTGCGCGTGCTTGATCTTTTGCGACGCCTGGGCGGCGGGGTCGCGCCGATTGCCGGGTATGGCCCGCAGCAGTATCTTGGTGTCTTGTCGCAACTCTCGGTGATCGAAGCTGGATCACAACCAGGAATTGTTACGACCGGTGACTACGGGTTCATTGGGCAGGCGTTTGCGGAACGAGCCCAACGACAACGGCCCGAGTTCACAATTGATCTCGCTGACGATCTAGCGAAGCCGGTCCGAAGCTAACGGCGAAGATTCTCGGCGTCGGCGCCAACATAGCGGCGGCTGTCGGCTGCGGAGGTAGCGGGCACGCGCAGCTCGCCGGAGGCATGGTGTGCTCGCAAAACGTCGGTCAGCGGTGCCGGCCGGGCAAAGAAGTATCCCTGCCCATAGGTCACGCCCAACTCTTGAATGCGGCGCATCTGGGTTGCGGTTTCAACCCCCTCGGCCACCAGAGTCACTCCGGCTCCATTTGCGAAGTGCGCCAGGCCCTCGATCAGAAGAGCTTCCGCGCCGTGGCGCTCGGTTGGAACGAGCGATCTGTCGAGTTTGATCTGGGTAAACGGCAATCGAAGGAGCCGCTCGAGCGATGAGTAACCGGAGCCAAAGTCGTCTAGCGACAAACCGACACCGAGCTTGCGAAGTCGTCGTGCTGCGGTTTCGAACTGGCCAGATTCGCCGTCCGGTTCCGACTCCGTAATTTCGATCGTCAGCCGCACAGGGGGCATACGGAATTCCTCGAGCAGTTGACGTACGAATGCGATCAAGGACGGGTGGCTGAAGTGTGCCGCTGCGATATTCACTGACACAACAGTGTCGTCGTCAAGCTTTGAAGCGAACGCTACGGCCTGTCTAAGTACTGCCTCGCCGAGATCTCGCTCAAGTCGTTGGTCTTCGATCATCGGGATGAACACGTCGGGCGGAATCACGGTCCCATCCTCTTGAACCCACCTTGCCAGACATTCATAGGACTGGATTTCGCGAGTTTTCATGTCAGTGATTGGTTGGGCCCAGAGCTCGATGGCGCCACTGGCAATAGCATCGCTGACCCGGGTCGCAACCCATCGCCGTGCGTGTAGCCGAGACCGAATCTCCTGCGTTAGCTCAACGACTCGATTTTTTCCTTCGCGTTTGGCCAGCTGAAGCGCTGCGCCTGCGTCATCGATCAGTTGGTCGGACGGTAGCCCTCGCGCAAGGCCCGCAGTCGTTCTGAGCACAACACTCGTCGTTGGCGAGATCGCGATTGTCGGAGAATCCAAGGCTCGGCGGACGTCATCTGCGGAGCCGTTCCGGCTTACAGCGATGAACTCATCGCCGCCGGCTCGGATGACGATCCATGCGGGTCCGAGTGTTGTCTCAAGGTGCCGGCTAAACGCGATGAGTGCTCGATCGCCGCCCGTGTGTCCGTAGCGGTGGTTGAGCTGCTTGAAATTGTCGATGTCGATTGACGCAAGTAGAACCTGCCGCGATGGATGTTGATCCGTTGCTCCATCAAGATAGGCCGTCAGTTTGCGACGATTGTGTAATCCGGTAAGCGGGTCGGTCAGCGCAAGCCTTTGGCTGTGGGCCTGTTCGGTTCTGAGCCTGTCGACAAGTGCGCGAATGGCTTGGTACCCGCCAAGAAAGTGAAGGGCGAAAAGAACGATGAGTACCGGCAGCGCTGCCGATCCGGCGAGCACCAGATAGGCAGCGGTGGACACGACCTCGATAGCCGTTAAACGAATCCACCACTTGTCTGCTCTTACGCCGAGAAAGACAGTGTCGCTTGCCACGACCGCGATCGTGGACATCGTGATGGCCACTAGGCCATACTGGCTGCTCGGTGCCAGGATCCACGGCATGGCTGCTGCGATTAAACCACCAGCGACTGCCCAATGTTCTTCTAGCCGTGATCGGGACTTGGGGTCTTCGCGTGCACCGAAAACTGTACGCGCGCCGAAGATCAGTGTTGAGGCAAGTTGAATTCCAGCAACTAGTCCAACACGAACCGGGCCAGATTCAGTGTAGAACACCGCTACGACGATCGGGATGTACGCAAGCGGCCCCAGCAGATCGAGAAGCGGGTTACGCAAGGCGCCGTCTGAACGAGCAGGGCTTGTTCGGTGATGCAGACTGACCGGCATTCGGTTTTCGTCCCCTTCCGTGCGTCCCATACACCTCGATCGGCCCGCAGAACGCGTATGTTAGCCCTCTACCCACAATGGGGGTCAAGTCGATGTTGCGAGAGCTAGGCCGAATGGACCACATACCCTATTTGGTGCCGGTCGCTCCAAGCCGGCGTTCTTCGCTGCAGGTAAATCGCGGCTTGGGCCAAAACCCAGAAAGGTTCGCTACGAGAGCGAACCTTTCTGACGTGCGGTCGAACCAGATGTGACTGGTTTGAGTGGAGCTTAGGAGAATTGAACTCCTGACCTCTTCCATGCCATGGAAGCGCTCTACCAACTGAGCTAAAGCCCCGCAAACGAGAGGCGAAGCGTAGCGCCGATGGGCGGGTGCTCAACCCTCGGATTCGTCAGGCTCTACTGCTGGCGCATTGAGACTGCCCGCGATGGCTAACGCCTGCGCTAGTCCGGCAGCCCGCTCGTACAGCACGTCGAAGTACAACTCGGGTGCTGAGTTCTTTCCGGGGATCGGAGCCTTGCCAAGCGAGCGGATCACAGCCGTCACATCATTATCAGCGAGTACGTAGTCGTCCCTGATCGGCAGCGATGTCGGATCCCCCCAATACTTCACCGGGTCCAACTTTGGTTTCTTACGCCCCTTTTTACGGCTGCGACCGCGAGGCTGGCCGCTGGACTTTGAACGCGAGCTCATGTTGGTGCCCCTTCGGCTACGGCCAATGACGGTGCGCCAGCCTCGATGGTTTCTTGCCCGTCGGGTACTTCCGGCTCATCGCTGACGTGTTCGAAATCGAGCAACAAGTCTGGGTCGAGCCCCAACGCCTGGGTGAGCTGTTGTGCGTCGAGGTCGCCAACAGAACTTGACTTCGGAAGCACAATGTTCGCGATTTCACGCTTGCCGGAAACAACCTCTTCGACGCGTTCGTCGATTGTTCCTGGGCAGATGAGTCGATGGCAGATGACGGTCTTTGTCTGGCCAATACGCCACACACGGTCGCGAGCTTGATCTTCGACCGCCGGGTTCCACCATCGGTCAAAGAGCACGACGTGACTCGCCGCGGTCAAGTTCAAACCTGTGCCACCAGCTTTGAGCGAAAGCACCATGATCCCTGGCCCTTTACGGGCTTGAAACTCTTCGACCATGCGATCTCGGGCCCCACGCGATAGGCCACCGTGATAGCAGTGCACGTCGGTGCCAGTGCGTTCGGTGAGATAGGTCGCAAGGCGCTCGCCCCACGATGCGAAGTGGGTGAAAACGAGCATGCGTTCGTCGGCTGCGAAGACGGTTTCGACAATTTCGTTGAGCCGGGCGACCTTGCCTGAACGACCGTGGACCTCATGGTCGTCATCGTCGCTGTTGTAGTTGAGTGGATGATTGCAGATCTGCTTGAGTGCGGTGATTGCAGCCAACACAGCACCCTTTCGAGCGGGCGTACCGACGTCGGCCGCGGCTGTTTCGGCAGCCAAATTGTCGACGACGGCTTGATACAGCCCTATCTGTTCAGGTGTCATCGCACAGTGATCGAGCTCGTCGATACGGTCGGGAAGTTCTTTGGCGATGAGCGGCTCAGCTTTCGTGCGGCGATACACCAGAATTCCGTTGAGAGCCGCGAGCGCACCTTCTTTGGCGGCGACCTTGTCTGTCGCATTTCCCTTCGCTGGCGTCAGCTGGGCGACAAATGTCGCTCGGGGTCCGAGTAGTCCCGGATTGGCCCAGTCAAGGATCGCCCAGAGGTCACCCAGGCCGTTCTCAATCGGTGTTCCGGTGAGCGCCAATCGGGTGCGGGCGTTGAGACGTCGCAGCTGCCGGCTGGTCTCTGCAGCTGGGTTCTTGATGGCCTGTGCTTCGTCGATCACCGCTTTGCCGAATGCCACCTGTTCAAGCATGTCGATATCACGAACGGCAGTGCCATAGGTCGTGATTACGACATCGGCTGCGGCAACAGCGGCGAAAAACGTCTCTTCGCGCCTTCGGTTCTGCCCATGATGCACGAGCACCCGAAGACCCGGCATGAATTTGGCCGCTTCGGAAGCCCAGTTACCCACCACGGCCGGGGGAGCGATTACGAGGGCGGGGCCGTGCTCTCGCGACGGCAGCAGCGATGCAAGCGTGGTTGGTGTCTTGCCGAGGCCCATATCGAGGGCCAAACAGCCGCCGAGCCCCGCCTGCTCGAGAAAGTTGACCCACGCAAGGGCGTCGGCCTGGTAACTGCGCAGCTCGCCGTCAAACCCGGGTGGGGTGGCATCGGGAGCTTCGGGCAACGTGCTCAAGCTGCGCATGAGGTCTGCAGCCCAGCCATCGCCACCGAGAGATAGGCGGCTACCGAACGGGTTCCCTTCGAGTCCTAACGCGTGACGCAGCATTTCGGCGCCACTCATCTGTGACTGGTCTGACCGCTCTGCGAGTGCCGCTGCGGCGGCGGCTAGGTCCACCTTGTCGACCTCGACCCACTCGCCGCGGGACTTGATCATGGGGCGAGCTTCTGCGGCAAGTTGCGCGATGTCGTCAGCAGTGAGCTCGACATCGTCGAAGACAGCGGACCAACGAACATCGGCCAGTTGCTGGGCGCCCACTACTGTTTCGGTTGCCTCGGCGGTCAGGCGAAGCGTCGGCGTCGCCTTGCGACGAGAGAGCATCGGAACTTCGACATCGAAACCTGCGGTAACGAGTGATCTGCCCATGTCGGACATCAGGTTCCATGCTTCGTCTTGGCTGAGGATCACTTCGCCTCTGCGGCGCCCGCCGGGGCGCAGCAGCGCTGGGAACAAGCGCTCGAGGCGTTGAATCTGGCGACTGATTGTCTTTGAACGGGTTTGGGACGCGGTAGCCATGGCCACCTCGACTGGCTCGAGTGTGTCGCGCGCTCCTGGTGCGAGCACCTCAGCGAGCCACGCGTCGTCATCGTCAGGAGGATTGAGCTTGACGAGAAGCCGCATATTCGCTGCCCCCGTAACCGATTGCGCCCACCGACCCATGCGTTGCACGATGTCGTTCGCGATGCCTTGCGGGGCTTGAAATGCGCTTCCGTCGAGCCGGCACAGAATCGTTTCGCCGACATCGTTCTTGGTGTCGGGTTGCGGAGGGGCGGCAGGTACCTCGATCTGGTCAGCAGCAATACGAGTGATGGCGTCGGTTAGGTCGGCCACGACGGCGCCTGCGAACTCTTTACGGTCTTTGCGGTCGCTGGCGGCCATCGCTGCGCCTGGTACGGCTTGTGCCAAATCGTCGAGACGGACTCGATCCATGACCGAGGCGGCCCAACGAACTTGATAGGTGCCGAGGCCTCCTCGACCTTGTTTGCGGCCGCCCCTGAATTGTTCGAGTTGCGGAACCATGCGTCCCTGGGCAACGAGTTCGGCAGCGAATGCGGCCGCGAGACCGAACCAACGAACGCTTGTGCCGAGGGTTACTTCATCGGGGTCGGCGGCGCCGAAGCCGATAATCCAGCCGAGTGCTGAGGTCATTGGAGCGCTCAGCGCCGTAGCTTCTTGGCGGCCGGCAACGTCGATCGGATCGTTTTCGAGCCACGAGATACTCTCGCCGTGGTGGCGCTGGAGTAGCGCCTTTAGTTGGGCATCGTCGCCGGGTTCGGTCTGATGGCCGCCCGCCCACGAGATAATCTGCCCGCTGCTCCATGAAAGCTGCAGCTGCAGCTCGCCTTGAACCAAGTCAGTGGAGACAGTTGGCGCAGGCGCAGCCTCGGGAGGGGCTCCCGTAAGGTCAGTGAGTAGGTCGTCGATGTAGTGCGCTTCGTCCTCGAGGTCGTTGATGACCGATGAGCGTTCGGGGCCCTTGATGTTGTGCCGCGCCCGTTCGATGGCGTGATCGACGTGTTCGAGTAGACGCCAGAGGCTGTCAGCCCACAGCTCGTGGTTGGATTCGAGGAAGCTGATGTCATCAGGTGAACATCGATCATCGAGATAGCGCTGCACCATGCGGTCGAGCTGTTCTCGACCGGCCGTGCCGATTGCGTTCATCTTTGGTGTTACTCCTCGGCGCTGTGTGCAACGCCCAGATCAGGACACGTGTTGTGCCATGGTGTGCTCGCATCGACTTACTGTGGTGTCACAGCAGATAGGGCTACCCACTCGGGGGGAGTCGCGTACGTCTCGTCGAAGCGCGATGTTACTGTAGCTGTTTGTCAACGCGGGTTATCGCCGCGCACGTGGTTCATTGTGAACGGCAGCGGCCGTTGGGTGGTTTCGAAGTGTCGTTAGCCGGCTTTGATCTCTTCGATTACTGGACCCCAGAGCTCGCGGTTGGCGCTGTAGGGCGCATAGAAGGTGACTCGGTCGACGACATGCGCATAGCGGGCGACGAGTTTCGAAGCGACATCTGCTGGCTCGGCTACCACGGCAAATGCATCGAGCATTTCGTCGTCGATGACGGTCGCCATGTCGTCCCACCGCCCCTGCTTCGACATGGCGTTCAGCTCGATCTGCGCATCGCCCCAGCCGTGGTGGTCGAGCACCTTCTTGTAGGCGGGAGTTGATCCGTAGAAGGCGATCTGCTTGCGGGTCGCGAAGCTCGCTGTGGCCATCTGGTCCTCGTTCTCGCCGGTCACGACAAAAGCGGGCAGCGAGACTTCAATGTCGCTGTGTGGGCGGCCTGCGGCGTCGGCGGCGGTATGAAGCGCTGGCACGCTGACATCTTCAAGGTACGAAGCGGTAGTGAAACCGTGGCTGATCCAGCCGTCGCACACTTCACCGGCGACTGCGGTCATCATCTCGCCGACTGCGGCCAGAAAAACTTTGGGTGGACCGGCTGCGATTGGCTCAGGGGAGAACATCGGTGTCATCAGCGTGTGTTGATAGAAATCTCCCCGAAAGTCGAGCTTCGTGCCGTTCTGCCATGTATCCCAGATGGCGTGCAAAGCCTGCACGTATTCGCGCATGCGAGCCGCAGGCTTGCTCCATTCCATCGAGAAACGTTTGGTGATATGGGGCTTGATCTGGCTCCCGAGCCCCAGGATGAACCGGCCATCACTGAACGCCTGCAAGTCCCATGCAGTTGCCGCGATCGTCATTGGGCTTCGAGCGAACGCTACGGCAATTGAGGTGCCAAGTTCGAGCCGTTCAGTGTGTTCGGCCGCGATCGTGAGTGGCAGGAACGGGTCGTGCGATGTTTCTGCGGTGAATGCACCGGTGTATCCGGCCGCTTCTGTGTCGCGTGCACTTTGAGCTGCGTCGTTCAGGGACAGGCTGATGCCGCCGTCGATTTTCATTGTTGCTCCTGGTTGGGGTCTGCGGTGATTGTTTCGGGCTTCTACTCGCCGTCGACGTTACGTAGATACTGCTGGACCTCGAGTTCAAGCTCGTCGCCAGTTGGAAATTCGCCCTGCTCGACCTGGATCATGGCGTCGAATCGTGTCTCGAGATCGTCGACGATTGACTGCAGCGCCGGGTTGTGCGACATCATGGCGTCTGCAGCTTCGATCGCCGCGGGTGCTTCGGTGTCTAGGGACGCTGAGTCGAATTCGAGGTCGACGAGCTGACTCAAGTTTGCAAGTAATCCCGACGCGGCCTGTGGCCAGCCGGTGGTTGCTAGGTAGTAGGGAACCTGGGCCCACAGACCGACTGTTGACGTGCCATCGGCATCGAGTTCTTCACAGATTGCGAAGTGCACGCCAGCCGCTACTTGAGCCTCGCCACGGGTGTGCGGTCGGTGCCCAACATCTTCGGCCCGACCCGTTGTGGAGACACGCACAGGACGGGTGTGGGGCGCAGGTGCGGGGTAAGCGCCCACAATGACGGCCCGGCTGACGCCGATGCCTTGCACGATCGTCGAGACGGCCCGCGAGAAAGGCTTCCATCGAAAGTCTGGTTCGGGGCCGTGCAGCGCGAGAAACGGAGCTCCGTTGTTGTCGGTGCCGACCGACAACAACAGCTCAGGCCAGGACAACTTGCCGGGCACGCCATCGACGACGGTGATCAATGGTCGACGCGCTCGATGGTCGAGAAGTTCATCAAGGTCGAACTCGACGAGCGGGGTCAGCTGCGCCTGCGCCTTGATGGTCTCAGTTACTTTGGCCATCGTGTCGCTTGCTTCGACCCAGCCATCAAGCATGAGCAGCAACGGCATCGGTCCGACAACCGCTGGCCCGATTGCGGAATAAAGCTGGTCGGGGCGAATAATCGACATTACGCGACCTTTTCCGCGTAGGCCGCAGCCTGCGCTACGAGTGCGTCGATGCGCCACACAAATGCTTCGGCGCCACCTTGCGGCTGTGAATCTCCCATGGCCCCATTGGCATAGCGGGAGTACACGCCCTCGAGAATCGCGGCGAGGCGCCACGAACAGAACGACAGGTAGTAGTCGATATCAGCGATGGCCGTTCCGGTCGATTCTTCGTACCACTCGAGTACCTGAGAGCGTTCGGGGAAGCCTGCTGCGAGTGTGGGCGCTACCTCGATCGGGCTGAACGTGTCGCCGGGCCGGGTCCAGTAGGTGAGGAGTTGGGCGACATCGGTACGTACATCGCCGAGGGTGCAGAGTTCCCAGTCGAGAACGGCAGCGACCGATCCATCGGTGTCGATAAGGCAGTTGTCGAGGCGGTAGTCGCCGTGGACGAGCCCCGCACGGCCTTGGTCCGGGATGCAGCTGACCAGGTGGTCGTGGACCTCTGTGAACAGTGGTCGCTCGCTGGTCTGCGAAGCGTGGTATTGCCGGAGCCATCGCTTGAGCTGGCGACCGACATAATCGTCTTTGCGTCCAAGCTCGCCCAATCCAATGGCATCGACATCGACCTCGTGAATCGCAGCCAGGGTGTCGACGAGAGATCGGCTAACGGTCTCGAGTCGCTGGGCGCCGAAGGCCGCAGCATTCTCAGCCGTGCGTAGCACCTCTCCGCGAACGAAGTGCATGACATAGAACGGCCGGTCGTTTACAGCTTCGTCGTCGCAGTACCCAATCAGCCCCGGGACCGGAACATCGCTCGCGGCGAGCGCCTTGATGATGCGATGCTCTCGCTCCATGTCGTGAGCGCTTTGCAGGACTTGGAAAAGGGGTGGCCGACGCAACACCCATCGGTTACGAGTCTGGTCCGTGACGGTGTAGGTGAGGTTCGAATGCCCCCCGGCGATCAGATCAAATTGCAGAGGTCCAACAATGCCAGGCACATGATCGTGAAACCAGGTTGTGACGTGTTCGATGTGGATGCCGTCGATTGTCAAAGGCTCGTTCCTACGTTTCCCGCTGCGAATCTGACCCGATTCCGAAGATCGGATCACGGTAGCCTGTCACGTTCTGCACTTTGAAACCCCAGGAGCCCTCTCACATGGTCGATGTCACCGATGCAACATTTCAAACTGATGTACTCGATCGTTCAATGCAGGTTCCTGTTGTTGTCGACCTTTGGGCGCCGTGGTGCGGACCGTGCAAGACGCTGGGACCGATTCTCGAAACGGTGATCGGTGAGACTAACGGCAAGGTGGTGTTAGCCAAGCTGAACGTCGATGACAATCCAGCCACTGCGCAGGCGTTTCAGGTACAAGGCATCCCAGCGGTATACGCACTGAAGAATGGTCAGGTAGTCGACAGCTTCGTTGGAGCGCAAGGTGAACCCGCGGTGCGCGAGTTTGTCGGGCGGCTGCTTCCGTCTGCCGAAGAAATTGCGATTGAACAGCTGCTCGAAGCCGGCGACGAGCAGTCGCTCAAGCAGGTACTTGAGTTGATCAGCGACCACCACGTGGCTGTTCCGGCACTCGCCGAGATCCTGATTGCTCGCGGTGATAACGACGAGGCACTTGCACTTCTCGCTCGAGTACCCGAGACCGCTGATGTGCGTCGCATTGCTGCGTTGGCCCGCACCGGTGGCGAAGTCGCCGCAGCTCCAGATAGCGAACTTGACGCCAAACTCACTTCGCTTCTCGACCGAGTTAAGGCTGATGACGCCGCTCGCCAGGAGTACCTTGACTTGCTTGAGGTGATGGGCGCTGACGACCCACGTACGGCGGAATACCGCAAGCAGTTGTCGGCCCGGTTGTTCTGACATGTCGCTTCGCTCGGTGCTTGCTCACGCGGTGCCTCGCATCGAAAAACGCGACGGTTACCGGCTGATCGTCGGCGGCCCGGTTCCTCGCCAGGCGCATGCAATGACCATCGGCCGAACGATCTTGGTACGCAAGCGCCACGCCGACAATGCCGCTCTGCTCGCTCATGAGCTGGTGCATGTACGCCAGTTTCAAGAACTCGGAATCGCCGGGTTTGTCTGGCGTTACTTCGGCTCGTACGTCGGTCTACGACTCTCTGGCCACAGACATATGGCGGCCTATCGCCGTATCCCGCTCGAAGTCGAAGCCAGCTGGGAAGCACATGCAGCGCGGAGCAGCTGTTCACCAGCCGCGTCACCGATTGCTGCGCCAGGCGTCGTTCAACGACCGAACCGGCCGCTGGCATCGTGGCATCGAGCTCGGCGACGCCTGCAGCGGACCGTCACCGGTTGACCAATTCGTGTTCTTCGAATCTGATGTGTCCGCCGATGTTGTAGGCCGGAACCCGACCGGTATTGATCAACGACAGCAGTTCGATTTCGTCGACGCCGAGGTGGCTACAAGCCTGCGCTGGGGTGAGCATCGCTCGAGCTGGAACGTGTGGTTTGTGCATAGTCCGCAGCATCAAGCGTTACTTCCCAGCATGTTCTCACCACGCATCCGCCTGTAGGTTCTTTGTCATGCGTCTACTCGTTCGGAACATGTCTCGAAAGACCACAGAAATCGATCTGTTGGACTTGTTCGAGCCGTTTGGCGCGGTGCAATCCTGCGTAATTGTGAACGACGCCGAGACCGGCGCGTCAAAGGGCTTTGGATTTGTCGAAATGCCGAATCCGGGCGAGGCCAAAGCGGCCGTCAAGGTGCTGAACGGGTTCACCCTCGACGGAGAAGCTCTGCGAGTGAAAAAGTCCACCTAGGCGACGCCAACCACACTTCCAAACCGCTATAGCAAACCGCTGCAGCAAACAGCCGTAGGCCAGCGAAACAACAGTGATGCGCCCCTCCTGGCTTGCTATGGGAACCGGGTGAGAACCGCTAGGGAACGGCGGTTCCAGGGTGAAACCGATGCCCGACGTGCCGCGCCCCCCACCACAAGAAACGCTCATGCATCGGCTTCTGTCGTTGCGCGACCGGCTCTCGCGGGTGTCGCCAGGCGACGTCACCGAGAGTCCCGCCAAGGCATCGCTGTCCCAGGTCGATAACCAGGCGCTGCCACCCAGGACCCCAATCTCGCTGCTGGCCATGATCGCTGCTGGCTCGGCGCTGCTCACGGTCGGAGCCGTGCTGAGCTGGCAGCACTGGTCTGAGCGTTCGGCTGCACCGCTCGATGACCGTCTGCCGTATCTCGTCGAACAACCCGATGCAGCGTCGGAAGCACCGCAAACACCGATTGCTGGTAGCGACGAATCCGACGCTACGAACGTGGCAACACCAAGCGGCACCGAAACCCCGCAGGCGTCGTTTGTAGAGCAGGTGGTTGACGTAGGCAGCGACGAGACCGATAGCAACACTCCAATCATCGTGCACGTCTCCGGGGCGGTGCGACGACCAGGAATCGTCACGCTCAAGGACGCTCGTCGGATCAACGATGCCGTGGTCGAGGCAGGCGGTGCGCTTGACGAAGCTGACCTTGCTCGGGTCAACCTCGCTGATTTCGTCGCAGACGGCAGCCACGTTCACGTTCCATTCGAGGGCGCAGACATACCACCTGTCATGGGCCCTATTGCCGGGTCGCAAGCGACCCCATGGATAGGTCCATCGTCGGGTTCGGCACCCGCGGTACCTGAGTTGTTTATCGATCTAAACGAAGCAACGCAAGATCAACTCGAACAGTTACCCGGCGTTGGTCCGGCCACCGCGATGTCAATTATCTCGACCCGAACTCAACGAGGACCATTTCTCGCGGTCGACGAGCTGCTCGATGTTCGCGGCATTGGGACAGCAAAGCTCGATGCCATTCGCCCGCATGTGTTCGTGGTCGGTCGCTAGGTGGCGACCCGCAAGGTCCACCTGCTAGCAGCGGCCGTCTGGCTCGCGGCCCTATGTCCGTCGATTCCATCTCGTGCGCTTTGGGCAGCCGGCGGGCTTGTCGCACTCGCCGCTTGGCTGGTGCGGCGACCGCACGTATTCATTGTTGCGGCTGCGTGTTGCTCCTCGATCGGCGCTGGTTTGGCATGGGCTGATCTTGCGCCTGCCGAAACGGCAACGTGGCATGGCGAAGCGGTGCTGCAAACCGACCCCGAGCAGACGGCGGGGGGAGTACGAGTCGTTGCCTCGCTCGATGGCGAAAGCTTCGACCTGCGCGCGTGGGGAGGGGCTGCCGGGCACCTACGGGGTCGGTTGATGGGCGAACGCGTCGAGATCGACGCAAGCATCAGGCCGTTGAATGACCCGCCGAATTGGATGCGATCCCGAGGGCTCGTCGGCCGCGGAACCGTGAATGAAGTGCGGCGATTCGATGTCGGCCAGGTTCATACCCGCCTCGCGAACAGCCTGCGTCGCACGATCGAACATGGTGCCGCCTCGATGTCGCGTGCTGAGCAATCGCTCTACTCGGGTCTTGTCTATGGCGATGATCGAACGCAATCAGACCTGACTGCCGACAATTTCAAGGCCGCTGGCCTTTCTCATCTTCTGGCTGTCTCCGGACAAAACGTCGCGTTTGTGCTGTCAATCGCGGGTCCGGTGCTACGACGTCTGCCAATCCGACGCCGATTCGCGTTCACCCTTGGTGTTCTTGTTCTTTTCGCCACGGTTACAAGATTTGAGGCTTCTGTCGTGCGGGCATCGGTGATGACTGCTGTCGCAGCGGTTGGAGCGCTTGTTGGCAGCGAACTTGGTAGCCGGCGCATCCTTAGCCTGGCCGTGGCAGGCTTGATCCTGGCGCACCCGCTGGTTGTGCACAGCGTTGCGTTTCAGCTGTCGGTGGCGGCTTCGGCCGGGATCTTGTTCTGGTCTGCACGAATCGCCAGAGCAATACCGGGGCCTCGAGTGTTCGCCGAAGCAGTGGGCGTGACTGCAGCAGCCCAACTGGCGGTTGCACCCTTGCTCGTTTGGTTGTTTGGTGGGCTTCCCGTGGCGTCTCTGCCGGCGAACCTTGTCGCCGGCCCGGCGAGTGGCCCGGTGATGATGTGGGGACTCACTGGGGGATTGGTAGCCGGGTTTGTGCCTCCTCGGCTCGCGGAGCTGTTGCATTTGCCGACTCGGGCGGCGCTGTGGTGGATCGACAGTGTCGCGGCGTTGAGCGCCGTCGTGCCGCTCGGGGAGCTGGGCCTGCTATCGGTAGCGGCGCTTATCGTGCTTGTCGCAGCGGCGGTTCGGTCGGCGCACACCCCGGTTCGTGTGTTGGCCTGCCTCGGTGTGGCGATTGCTCTGACAGTTCCTGGGGCGCGATTGGTTTACGGAGGCAACGGGCACGCGACAATCGATGGCGCTTCGGCGGTGTGGAGCGATGGCCGAATCACGGTCGTCGAAGTCGATCCATCGACACGACCGTCGGTCGCCCTCGAACAGGTGCGTCGCTCGGGGGTCGCGCGGATCGATCTTCTGGTGCTTCGCTCGAGCAGTTGGAGCCAACGTGACATCGCACGGTTCTTCACGCGCCGCTATGACGTCGACGAGATCTGGGCGCCCGAAGCATCGCTTGGACTCAGCGAGATTGTGCCCGAACCCGGAACCGCATTCGTCGTTGGCCAGCGTGTGCTACGAGTGTGCTGGGTTGATACCACCATCGAGCTGCGAACCAAATGTGGTTCTTAGGCGGGCTGCTCAAGTCCCGAACGCAAACGGCCGCCGCACCAGTGGTGCCTCAGGGCCGAACGCGGGATGAGCGCGTGCAGGTACCGTCGACCCTGTGCGACTCGACCTGGGGCGATACTCGTTCGACATCTCAACCCGTGCTCTGGTCATGGGTATCTTGAATCGCACTCCCGATTCGTTCTTTGACGGCGGCCAGTACTACGCCTTTGACGACTTCATCGACAAGGCAGCAAAGCTTGTCGACGATGGCGCTGACTTTCTCGATATCGGCGGTGTACGTCTTAAACCGGGCGACGAGGTTGGTGTTGATGAGGAGCTCGAACGGGTCGTGCCAGCCGTTGCTGCGTTGGCGGCCCGATTCGACATCGCAATTTCGGTCGACACGTTCAGGTCCGAGGTGGCCAGAGCGTGTTTTGCCGCAGGAGCGTGCGTCGGCAATGACACGAGCGGGTTCACCGATCCCGAGTTCCTGCACGCTGCTGCCGACGCAGGAGCCGCAGTCGTTGCAAGTCACGTGCGAACAGCGCCCCGGTTGGCAGACCCTGAACCGCGTTACGACAACCTTGTCGAAGATGTCGTCGGGTTTCTTGGCGAGCGAGCGCAATGGGCACTCGCTGCTGGCGTGCCTCGATCAAAGATCATGGTCGACGCGGCGCTTGATCTCGGCAAGAACACGGCGATGTCGACTGAGCTTCTCTTTGCCACTGGGGAACTCGCTGCGACGGGATTCGCAACGTTTCTCAGCGCATCGAACAAGGGCTTCCTGGGAAACATCACCGGTGCCGAAGTAGGCAACCGAAACGCGGCGACACATGCGGCGCACGTTGCCGGAATCATGGCCGGAGCTCGGGTGCTGCGAGCCCACGATGTGCGCGGCACGAGACGCGTCGCTGATGCAATCAGCGAGCTTCTGACGGCCCGTGGGGTTTCGAGCCCCGAGATCTCGGTTCTTGGGTGACGATGAGGCTCGAGGTTTTCAGCGGAACCGACACCGTGCTGCTTGACCAAGCGGTTCGCGCTGCCGTCAAGGTCGCTCTCGGCGACGACTCGCCCGACTTTGCTCTTGCCGAACTCAGTGAACCCGACTACCAGCTTGATGACGGGTGGAGCATCGCTCCGGTTATTGACGCAGCCCAAACACCGCCGATGTTCAGCGACACGCGGGTAGTCGTTGGTCACCACCTCGCCCGCTTCTCAACCGGCGACACGGTGCAGGCACTCGTCACGTATCTCGACAACCCGCTCGACTCGACACATTTGATTCTCGTCTGGGATCGCGGCCCTGCGCTGAACCGCCGGACCTCAGGTCTACCCAAGGCACTGACCGAGAAGCTCAAGTCGCTCGGAGTGGGTGTTGTCAAGACCGACGTCGGTACCAAAGATGCAGGTGCGTTCATCGACACCCAGTTGCGCGACCTTGGCCTCAAGCTCGACGGTCAGGCTCGACGCATGCTAGGGGAGCACCTCGGCGGCGACGTCAACCGATTGGTGGGCATCGGCAAGTCGTTGTTAGCGACGCACGGTGCGGGCGCCACCCTGTCAGTAGGCGATGTTGAGCCCTATATCGGCGGCGCCGGAGACGTGCCACCGTGGGATCTAACCGACGCAATGGCTAACGGTGACGTTCCCGGTGCGTTGGCAATGTGTCGACGCATGATCCATGGCGGCGAACGTCACCCGCTCGCGATTTTGGCGACGCTCTCTACCCACTACGGGCGCATGGCGTCGCTTGACGGGGCCGCCGTTGGCAACGATCGCGATGCAGCTTCCTTTCTCGGCGTGAAAGGCAGCACCTATCCCGTCAAAAAGGCCATGCAGCAGGCGCGTGCGATGGGGCCAGACCGGGTCCGAAGAGCGTGGGGCATGATTGCGCAGGCCGATATAGACCTACGTGGCGGTACTGGCGCCGATGCGCAACTTGTGCTTGAAGTGCTTGTAGCGCGACTGAGTAGTCTTTCTCGCCGTCGCTGATGAGAAACCCAGCCGAAACCGGGCATCTACGTTACGCCTGATCGGCCGTCGCTGCGTTGCGAATCTGCTTGACGAGACGTGACTTCTTGCGAGCAGCAGTGTTCTTGTGAAGCACGCCTTTGTTGGCAGCCTTGTCGATCTGCTTGATCGCACGGCGCAACGTCTCATCTGACGTGTCGGTGCCGGCGGCAGCGAGAGCATTCTTTACTTCGGTACGCATACGAGAACGCACATCTTGGTTCGCGATGCGACGCTTCTCGTTCTGTCGATTGCGCTTGATTGCTGACTTGATATTCGCCATGGCACACCTGCGGCAGTGGAAATTCGGCCCGTGACGACAGTCGTCAATCGCGGGTATTTCGGACCCGAGGACTCTACCGGCACCGGACGGGCTTCCCGCTCGTATCCTTGCGCCGGTCTATGTCTTCTGTGCCTCAGGCCTCTCCGCCACTCGACAAGCTTCGCAATATCGCGATTATCGCTCACATCGATCACGGCAAGTCGACCCTTGCCGATCGCATGTTGGAATTGTGCGGTGCTGTCGAAGCTCGCGATATGCGCGCTCAGTATCTCGACACGATGGATATCGAGCGAGAGCGTGGCATCACCATCAAGCTGCAGAGCGTGCGCCTCAACCACGCTGGCCACATCATCAACCTGATCGACACCCCGGGCCACGTTGACTTTGGCTACGAAGTTTCACGCTCCCTTGCTGCGTGCGAAGGAGTAGTGCTTCTCGTCGACGCAGCGCAAGGAATCGAAGCGCAGACTTTGGCCACGGCCTACCTCGCAATCGAGAATGACCTCGAAATCGTCGCTGCGCTAAACAAGATCGACCTGCCGGCTGCTGAGCCTGAGAAGTACGCCCGCGAAATCGAAACAGTATTGGGTATACCTGCCGACGAAATTCTGATGTGCAGTGCGAAGAGCGGGGTCGGTGTTGCGGAACTGCTCGATGCGATCGTCGAGCGAATACCTGCGCCAAAAGGCGACGTCGATGCACCATTGCAGGCGCTGATCTTCGATTCGCACTTCGACCAGTACCGAGGCGTGGTGAGCTCGCTTCGAGTCATGAACGGCCGACTCGACGCCGGCCAGAGTGTGCGGTTCGTGCAGGCCAAGACCGAGCATCCCGTTGACGAGATCGGTGTGCGCACTCCTGACAACGCTGCTGTCAAGAGTCTCGTTGCCGGCGAGGTGGGCTATCTGATCGCGGGCATCAAAGACGTTGGGGAAGCGCGCTCAGGTGAAACGGTGACCGATGCGCGGAATCCGTCACTGGAGGCGCTCGATGGTTATCGCGAGCCAAAGCCGATGGTGTTCTGTGGCTTGTACCCGATCGACGGCGACGAGTACTCGACGCTGCGAGAGTCACTTGAAAAGCTTCGCCTGAACGATTCGAGTTTCACGTATCAACCAGAAACGTCGGGAGCACTTGGATTTGGATTCAGGTGCGGATTCCTCGGATTGTTGCACATGGAAATCGTGCGCGAGCGTTTGGAGCGTGAGTTCGACCTCAGCCTGATTGCGACGGCGCCGTCAGTTGAATACCAGGTCACGATCACCACCGGTGAGCAGGTATTGATCGACAACCCAAGCGACATGCCGTCGAGCGTTGAGATCTTGGAGATCCATGAGCCCTTCTTGCGGGCGTCGATCATTTCACCCAGCGAGTACACCGGCACGCTCATGGACTTGTGCCAAACCCGGCGCGGGGTGATGGACAAGCTTGAGTACCTTTCGCCCGAACGCATCGAGATGGTTTACCGCATGCCTCTGGCCGAGGTCGTCATGGACTTCTTCGATCAGATGAAGAGCCGCACCCAGGGGTACGCCAGCCTCGACTATGAACCTGATGGTTGGACCAAAGGCGACCTTGTGAGAGTCGATGTGTTGCTTCAAGGCGAACAGGTCGACGCATTTAGCGCCATCGTCCACCGCGATTCGTCATACGACTACGGCCGTCGTATGACCGAAAAGCTCAAAGAGCTGATTCCGCGCCAACAGTTCGATGTGCCAATACAAGCTGCAATCGGTGGCAGCATCATTGCCCGCCAGACGGTCAAGGCATTCCGGAAAGACGTTACCGCGAAGTTGTACGGCGGTGATATCACGCGCAAGAACAAGCTTTTGCAGAAGCAAAAAGAAGGCAAGAAGCGCATGAAGTCGATTGGCCGGGTTGATGTGCCCCAAGAAGCGTTCATCAGTGCTCTCAAGCTTGACGACTGAGGCTGAGGGTGGCGGTAGTGTCAGGTGGTGATGGTGGCTGAGGTTGATCGTCTCACAGATCGCAAGGAAGCAATTCTTCAAGCGGTGGTTGAGGGGTACATGGCCACGGCCCGCCCGGTCGGGTCTGGCCTTGTCGCGGATCAGAGCTCGCTCAATGTGTCTTCTGCAACCGTGCGCAAGGAACTTTCAGCACTCGAAGAAGACGGCTTTTTACATCAGCCCCATACCAGCGCGGGCAGGGTTCCGACAGACAAGGGCTACCGCTATTTCGTCGACTCGTTGATGGAGCAGCGACCGCTTGACGCAGTCAACGATGAACGAATTGCTGATTTTTTTGCGCGGACCCACGGTGAACTCGAGCGAATCTTGACAGATACGAGTCGGCTTCTCGCTGGCGTGACGGACTATGCCGCGGTGGTCGTTGCTCCGCGAAACGACGCGTCAACTGTGCGCTCGGTGCAGCTTGTCGACCTTGCCCCTGATGTCGTGTTGCTCGTAGCTGTGATGTCAAACGGAGCGATCGAGCGTCGGACCCTCGAATTCGCTGAAGCGCTCACGCCAGCTCAGATATCGATGGCGCAGTCGGTGGTTGCTGGGTGTCTCATCGACAACGATAAATATCCAGACGATCCTGGATTCGACAAGGCCGTGAGCGCATTGGTCAAGACCGCCTTGTCGTCGTTCGCGGACCGAAACACCGAGGAACGGCGCGTGCACGTCGGCGGTCAGTCAGCCGTTGCAGGTGTGTTTGACGAGACCGAAACTGTGGCCCAAGTACTTGAGCTATTTGAACGTCAGTTTGTCGTGGTGACCTTGCTTCGAGACCTGCTTGACCGAGGGCTACGAGTAGCCATCGGTGCCGAATCCGGGGTGCAATACCTCAATGAATGTTCGCTTGTTGTCGCTCCGTACGAAGTCGAGGGACACCAGGTCGGAACGATTGGCGTACTCGGCCCAACTCACATGAACTATCCACAGGCTCTCGCAGCAGTAGCTGCGGTCTCGAACCGACTTGGGGACCACCTCACCCGAGGATGACATGGCAGACTTTTACGAACTACTCAACGTCAACCGTTCGGCAACGCCCGAAGAGATAAAGAAGTCCTACCGACGATTGGCTCGGGAACTGCACCCGGACCACAACCCTGACAATCCCGAAGCAGAGGCTCGCTTCAAAGAGATCGTCAACGCATACGAAACGTTGAGCGATGCCGACCGTCGAGAGCGTTATGACCGCTTTGGCGAAGAAGGATCTTCATCCGGTGGTGGATCGGCCGGATTCGGCGACATCTTCGAGACCTTCTTTGGTGGGCAAAGCCCCTTTGGCGCTGGCTTCGGTCAGCCGCAGCAACGTGGTCCAGCGCCCGGCGCTGACCTTGAAGTCGTGATCGATGTTGACTTTCACGACGCCGTACTCGGCTCAGCGCAACAAGTTGAGCTGCGCACACACGTGCCGTGCAGCGCGTGCGAAGCCAGCGGTGCCGCGTCGGGCTCGTCGGTGTCCACCTGCACTACCTGCGATGGCCACGGGCAGGTGCAGCAAGTTCGACGTTCGATACTTGGTCAGATGGTGTCGACAACGGCATGCCCGAATTGCATGGGTATGGGCGAGATGATTGATGACCCATGTGGAAGCTGTAGCGGTGACGGTCGAGTTGTCGCGGAACGGACCTACACGGTTGACGTACCGGCCGGGGTCGATACCGGCGCCACGCTGCGGTTGACGGGCCGCGGGGCGGCTGGAGCGCGAGGCGCCGGATTCGGAGACCTGTATGTGCGAATCAGGGTTCGAGCCCATGACCGTTTCGAGCGTCATGAGCAAGACCTTGTTGCTCAGGTGGCGGTACCGATGACGATCGCTGCGCTCGGGGGCGAAGTCGAGTTTGAGACGCTCGAAGGCACCGAGGTTCTGACTATCGCCCGCGGCACTCAGACTGGCAAAACGTTTCGGCTCCGTGGCCAGGGCGTGCCAAGCTTGCAATCAGGTAGACGCGGTGACATTCGGGCGATTGCCGTTGTCACGGTTCCTGAAGACCTGAGCCCAGAGCAAGAGGAACTTCTTCGTTCCTTTGCCGAGAGCCGCGGCAATGAGGTTGCGGAAAGCCGCTCGTTGTTGGGCAGGCTTCGGTCCGCACTCGGCTGACAGATGTGAGCGACGCCGACTCTGTTACCGATCTTCGCCAGGCGAACGGACCCCACGTCTTTGTTGACGACCTGTCGCGGCCGATCCTGTTGAGCGACGACGAACATCACCTTCGTCGATCGTTGCGTCTTGTTGACGGTGATTCGATCACATTGTCAGATGGACGGCACTCGTGGGTCTCGGCGCGGCTTGGTGTTGAGGTTGAAGTAACGGGCGAAGTGGTGACGCAAGGCGCGGCCGCGTGGACCTTGACGCTCGTCATCGCTCTTGCGAAAGGTACAAAGCCAGAGCTGGCGGTGCAGAAGGCCACTGAAATTGGTGTAGATCGCATCGTCATTGGAGCCAGCGATCGATCTGTGGTCCGGTGGGATGAAGCGAAGAGTCTCAAGAACCGCGACCGGCTTCAACGGGTTGCTCGCGAAGCCTCGATGCAGTCACGACGGGTCACGGTGCCGGAGATCACCATTGAGCCGGACCTCACGAGCATGCTCTGCGCAGCACCGACAGCCGGACTGGTTCGGGCCGACTTCGACGGCGAGGCGCTCGACGCCACCCATCACATCGTCGCGATAGGCCCCGAAGGGGGTTGGTCCGACCGCGAGAGGGCCGCGGCCCCGGCTGCAATCGATCTCGGCCCAACCGTTCTTCGCGCTGAAACGGCCGCGATCGTCGCCGCGGCGCGCATGGTGTGGCTGCGTACGCACGCTGATCCATGCGATTGAGGTGAACTTCGACTCGTGTCAGCGTATGCAATTCACGGCAATATCACCCAAGGTGGTTTCGTCAGTCACTCTTGGTCGTTAATATGCATTCATGTCTCAAGACGCAGAGTTGGTTGAAAATACAGATCCGTACATCGTTCAGGTGGGTGAGCGACTGCGTGGTATACGTCGTCAAAAGCGCATGTCGCTGCTCGATGTTGAGGCTGCATCGAGCAAGGAATTCAAGGCATCGGTGTTAGGTGCCTACGAGCGTGGCGAACGCTCGATGTCGGTGCCGAGGCTCAAGCGCCTCGCTGAGCTCTATGCCGTGCCTGTCGCCCAACTTCTGCCGACGCCAGCCGCTGGCAACGAGACTGACGATCGTGGCCTCGGTCGTCTCGCTCCGTTGGGAACAATGACGATAAACCTGGAACGGTTGCGCGAGCTTGAAGGCTCCGAGGCTGACTTGGTCAACCGCTATCTGCGTGGCATCCAGGTGCAGCGTCAAGACTTCAACGGCAAGGTGCTGACTGTGCGCGCCGATGACCTGCGAGCTCTTGCCTGCATGCTGGGCGTGGCCAGCGACGCGGCGGTCACTCAGCTCGAAGATCTCGGGCTTGCCTACCGCGTTTGATCCCTAACAGTGAACATCGTGGGTCACGGACAACGATGCGTGCGCCCGGCCGGAGCACGCACGGATCCTTGCGGTTAGCGATTGCCCATCGGAACATAATCGCGAACGTCGGCGCCCACATACAACTGGCGAGGGCGTGCAATGCGTGAGTCCTGTTCGAGCATTTCGTTCCAGTGGGCCAACCATCCGGTGACGCGTGGAATAGCGAACAGCACAGTGAACATCTCTGGCGGGAAGCCGAGAGCCTGGTAGATCAGGCCGCTGTAGAAGTCAACGTTGGGGTAGAGCTTGCGTGACTTGAAGTACTCGTCGTTGAGGGCGGCCTCTTCGAGCTTGAGAGCTATGTCGAGGCGTGGGTTCGCGCCGGTCACCTTAAATACCGCATCGGCGGCTTCCTTGATGATCGTGGCTCGCGGGTCGAAGTTCTTGTACACCCGGTGGCCAAAGCCCATCAGGCGACGTTCGCCCCGCTTGACGCCCTCGATGAAGTCATCGACCTGGTCATAGGTGCCTATCTCGTCGAGCATGTTGAGAACGGCCTCGTTGGCGCCGCCGTGGCGGGGGCCGTACAGAGCCGCTGCTGCGCCGGAAACCGCTGAGTACGGGTCTGCGTGTGCGCTGCCGATGGTGCGAGCAGTGGTGGTTGAACAGTTCTGTTCGTGGTCGGCGTGCAAGATGAAGAGCACGTCGAGTGCTTTGGTGATGGCCGGATCGCACTCGTAGGTGTCTTCGGCAACCTTGAACATCATCGACATGAAGTTGGTGGCGAAATCGAGGTTGTTGTCGGGGTACACGTATGGCATACCAATAGAGAATCGGTATGCCCCAGCGGCAAGGGTCGGCAGCTTGGCGATCAAGCGCGTCATCTGCAGCATGCGATTTGCGGGATCTTCGATCTCTTTGGCTTCGGGGTAGTAGGTCGACATCGCCGCGAGACTTGAATTCAACATGCCCATCGGGTGAGCGTTGAAGTGGAAGCCATCCATGAACCGGCGGCGGAAGTTCTCATGTGCGTACGTGTGGTGCGTGACGTCATGTACCCATTGGTCGTACTGGGTGGTGTCAGGCAATTCGCCATGGAGTAGCAGATACGACACTTCGAGGTAGGTCGAGTCTTTGGCGAGCTGTTCGATTGGGTAGCCGCGGTACCGCAAGATGCCTTCGTCACCCTTGATGTCGGTTATAGAGCTGGTACACGAAGCAGTGGTCGTGAATCCGGGATCGAGGAACCACAAACCAGGAAGCTGTTTCTTCCACTCGGTTGAGTCAACGCCGCCGTCGACGATGGGAATCTCAAAAGATTCGCCGGTGCGGTTGTCAGTGATCGTGATCGATTCGCTCACAAGGTCCTCTGGTTTGGTGTTGGGCCGTCTGATCGGGCGTCGCGAGGAAACAGCGTCGTCGCTGTGTCACTGTCGGCTAGCCCGCGTCGCAGGCTACCCGAACATGGCCGAGTGCACGAAGCTCAGAGTCGACGATCTCGTGACGGCGAAAGGGGCGGGTGCGCTGGATGCGGCTGTGCTTCGGATCTCAAAGCGGACCGTTGTCGTGACGCCGTCGTGGAAGATGCTCGCGCTTGGTCGCCAGAAGTTGCAGAGCCGACGCAACCTTCGCTCGACTCTCGGCGGGGTCGATGACGGCATCTACGGCGCCCCGTTCGGCGGCAAGGTACGGATTCAAAAGCCGGTCCTCGTAGTCGGCTTGCAACGTTTGTCGGGCTTCGGGCGTTTCTCGGCGATGAAGGATCTCAACAGCTCCCTTGGCCCCCATGACGGCGATCTCAGCCGTTGGCCAGGCCAGTGCAATGTCGTTGCCCATCGGCTTTGAGTCCATCACGATGTATGCGCCGCCGTAGCTCTTTCGCACCGTCAGCGACACCCGCGGAACAGTCGCCCGAGCGTAGGCAAAGGCGAGTTGTGCACCGTGGCGAATCATGCCGCGCCACTCGAGATCTTTGCCCGGTTGAAACCCCGGCGTGTCTACCAACGTGAGTAGCGGCAGATTGAACGCATCGCACAGAGCAACGAATCGAGCCCCCTTCTGGCTGGCCGCGATGTCGAGGGTTCCAGCAAGTATCTGAGGCTGGTTGGCGACGATCCCGATCGGTATGCCACCAACGTTGGCAAACGCTGTGACCAGGTTTGCGGCCCACCCGGAGCGCAACTCGGTGATCACGCCGTCGTCGACAAGCGCCATCGCTACATCGCGAACGTCGTAGCTGCCGGTAGCGCTCGTCGGCACGATGTCGCGTAATTCAGGGCAGCTCCGGTCTGCTGGATCTGAAGTTGGTCGAAACGGTGCTGGGCTCTGATTCGAAGCTGGCAGATACGACAGATACTCTTCGACGAGTCCGAGCGCGTGGTCGAGGTCAGGGCTCACCGCAGTCGCCACTCCGCTGCGCGAGGCGTGTATAGCGGCACCGCCCAGCTCGGCATGATCAACGGGTATGCCGGTGAACTGTTCGACCATGGCCGGGCCGCTCACAAATGCATAGGCTGAGTCAACCATCACAACAAGGTCCGCAATGCCAAGCATGAGTGCCGGCCCTGATACTGCTGGTCCTGTGACGACGAGCATGGTGGGCACGATGCCCGAGCACTGGATCAGCGCTCGGGCTGCGGTGCCCCAGCCGTGCGCAGCCATGATTCCTTCGCGAACGTCAGCCCCTGTTGACTGGACGAACCCAACAACTGGGTGTCCCTTGGAACGAGCGAGCTCGCAGGCAGCGCTGATCGTGAACGCGTCGCCCTGAGTTAGAGCTCGTAGATCGCCCTCGATGGTGAATGTGACGACACGGCTGGCACCGATCGTCGTGGTTGCTGACCGAACCGCGCCTTGCACGCCTGTGCGTAGGTTGACGGTCTCAAGGTCAGCGCCGTAGTCGGCGTCAGATTCCGTGCGAAGCCCCGGTTCCATGTGGTGCTCAGCCTAGGACGAAATCAGAACCAGCGGTTGGAGCTAGTCGATCGATCTGCAACCGGGCATGGTCGCTGCTGCGCCCCGTGCCGCGTCTTCGACCACAGTCGCGAACGCCTGAACCGCTGTTGTGGTGCGTGGTGTGGCTCGAGCGACGAGTTCAACTCGCCGGGGAAGTAGTCCGGTGATGTCGCGTTGCACGGTGCCCGTATTGTCGGTGATGGCAGTCGCAGGCACCAGGGCGACTCCAAGTCCGGCAGCGGCCATAGCGACAATGAGATTGCTGCTTCCGACCTCCATCGCGTCGTTGAGGGGAGCATCGGCAGCCTGGAAACCTTGCGCCAAGTGGCGGTGCAGGGGATTATCGGGTAGCGGTACCAGCAGTTTGTGTTCAGATAATTCCGGCAGCGAAACGTGGGGCTGACGGGCGAGATGATGGCCTGGGGTCATCACGGCGACGATGGTTTCGTCGAACAGCGGTATCCGGCGCAAGGCGGCGCCCCGAAGCGAAGCGGCGATGCCGGTCGTGATGGCAATGTCGACGTCGCCGGTTTCGAGCCGTTGATTGAGCACATCAGATTGCGCTTCGACAATGGTGACGTTTACGTCAGGGAGTGCCGCCGCCGATACGGCCAGCGTCGGCGGAAGAATCCAGCGACCGAGCGAGGGCGTGGTGCCGCAGGTGACTTCACCAATGATCTGATCCTTGAGTGCTGCTAGGTCATCGCGTATGGCAGCGAGTTCGGCGAGAACCGCTCGGGCTCGACGTTCGACAGCGCGCCCAGACGACGTGAGTTCACGACTGCGGCGGTCGAGCAGCGAAACGTCGAGCTCCGTTTCGATTCTGGCGACGTGCGCCGACACATTGGACTGAACGGTGTACAACGCATTTGCAGCAGCAGAGAACGACCCATGGTCGATGACCGCAATAAATGCTTGCAGCTGTCGTATGTCCATTTCGAGCCCTTCGCCACGAAGCGTTACCGCACCTGGGGTGACTCTTCACCGTTTTCGAATGCGATGGCGTCAATCTATCGGAAAATCAGATATCGAGTATCGGTCTCAACCGTTGGACCTTTGGCGCGTGACGGCGCAAAGTAGCTGCATACCGGTTCTGTAGATCCCCCCTATGCAGAATCGAAGACCAAACTCGCATCCCCCCTGCGAGCAGGTCGCCAAAGAAGTTGGCCTTCCGGCCAGCTTCTTCTGGGTTTTGGGCACAGGTGTGCAGCGCCAGGGCGACCGATCGCCGGTGCGGTGGTGACCAGCTAGCGTAGCCAGATGACCCGAGCGGCGATTTTTGACCTCGACCGAACACTGATTGCGACATCGAGCGCTCAGGAGTTCGGCGTCGCCCTCGAATCGGTCGGCGTGCAATCGCCGTCTGTCCCGGGGCAAGGCCTGTACTTCAAGTTGTACGAAACGTTCGGCGAAGATCCAGTCTCGATGCGGCTCGCGAAGCAAGGGGCCAAACTGTTTGCAGGTCACCGAGTCGCCGATGTTGACGCCGCGGCGCTCCTTGCCGCCGAAGTCTTGGTGCGACGGATACTGCCGCACGCCAAGGCCGAGCTTGAACGCCACCGTCGCGAAGGAACGGTGCTTGTATTGGCCACCACTTCACCGCGCGACCTCGTGGCGCCGCTCGCAGCTGCGCTCGGAATCGACGAGCTCATTTGCACCCGATACCGATCGATACACGGGGTGTATGACGGATCGATTGACGGCGAGTACCTGTGGGCCGAAAAAAAGGCGGCCGCGGTGGCGTCATGGGCCGGGGTCAACGCCATCGACTTGACTGAGAGCTTTGCGTACAGCGACAGCTGGTACGACGTGCCGCTACTCGAACTGGTAGGCAATCCCGTGGCGGTAAACCCCGATCTGCGGCTGAGGGCCTTAGCCACTGCGAGACGTTGGAAGATTCGTGAATTCGCCAAACCAGACGGTGTCCCCACCGTTGCGGGCCTCGAAGGCCAGGAATTGCTGTTTCCGTTCTTTGACCCACGCCTGAGCTTGTTTGCGCGAATCGAACTCACCGACGCGGAACTGCTTCCGGCTGACGGACCAGTCATCGTGGCGGCCAACCACCGGAGCTACTTCGACCCGCTCGTACTTGGCTACTTGGCTGCAGATCAGCGGCGGCCAATGCGCTTTTTGGCGAAAAAGGAAGTGCTCGACGCCCCCTTAGTGGGCGACCTGGCGGCGTCGCTGGGTGCCATACGGGTTGATCGCGGCGCAGGCACCGGCGATTCGCTCGTGGCAGCGACCGATGCGATTAACGCGGGCGAGGTCGTCGTTGTGCTCCCACAAGGGACTATCCCGCGTGGCGAAGACTTCTTCAAGGCCAAACTCACGGCCCACACCGGCGCAGTCCGTTTGGCGCAGGCGACGGGCGCTCCGATCGTGCCAGTTGGGCTCTGGGGAACCGAACACGTCTGGCCGAGAAACTCGAAGTTGCCTCGTGTGCCAGCGCTGACTGATCGGCCAACCGTGACATTGCGGGTAGGGGAGCCCTATACGATCTCCAGCAGGTCAAAGCCGGTTCCGGCGACAGAAAAGATGATGAAACGCATCACGAAACTGTTGCCCATCGAGGCTCAAACCGACCGTGAACCGAGTGAAGAAGAACTCGCTGCTACGTTCCCAACCTGACCAACGCCAGCCTGGCCTACCCGTTAGGTAACGCTTACGTGACTCTTAACTTGTTAGGGCAAGATCAAGCCATGTTCTCTGCACGAGTTATGAACCGAAGCACTCGGGGTGTGCGCTTGCCCGTAGCCGCAAGCCTGCTGGTCGCGTGCGTATTCACCATGGCGATCACGTCATGTGGCGGCTCTGCGACTGATGCAGCCGCAGATAGAGCCGATGTTGACGACGGCACCGAAGTAGGTGTCGGTGACGAAGGCGGCGCCGGCGATGCGGAACCAGGTACCACCGCAGATACCCCAACCGGCGCAGATGAACCCGCCGATTCTGACCCAGAGAATCTGGACACCGATGGCGACGATGCTGACGGCCGCGCCGAAGATCCACAAGACAAGAGTCTCGCCGACTATCTGGGCGTGGCCGCTGGGTTTGTTCGCGGCCAACGCGGAGGTGGCTTCGGCGCTGGATTCGACGAGGAGTCCGTCATCGAGGAGCAACGCCTGATCCAAACCGAGATCCAGGCTTGTATGCAAACGCAAGGATTTGAATACATCCCGACCGACGATTCAGACGGCATCCGATTCTTTGCCGCCCAGCTCAATCAGGGGCTAACGCCAACCGAATTTGCTGCGCAGCAGGGTTTCGGAATCAGCACACGTTTCGATGCAGTGCTCGAAGGAGACGTCGATTTCTCCGAAGACGCTGATCCCAATGACGAACATGTCGAGACACTCAGCGAAGGCGAAGCAGACGCTTGGGAGTTT
Source organism: uncultured Acidimicrobiales bacterium (assembly GCA_937991435.1). Taxonomy (GTDB): domain Bacteria; phylum Actinomycetota; class Acidimicrobiia; order Acidimicrobiales; family UBA10347; genus UBA10347. The sequence goes on along the minus strand of CALKPY010000053.1, from coordinate 17,460 downwards.
GCGCTGCGGGGCGCGCCGCCGGAGCGCAATGCCCAAGGCCAGCTCATCGACCCTGAAACCGGCGAGGTGCTTCCTCGAGGAGCGGGGCGTCGAGGACCGCAGGGCGGTTGTCAGCTCGAAGCCCAAGTCGCCGTGCGCGGCGATTTGAGTGTGCTGGCGGACCTCAGCGACGAATTTGAAGAACTCGACGAACGGATTGCCGCCGATCCTCGGGTTACTGAAATGCGTACCGAGTGGGCCGCGTGCATGCGCGACGAGGGATTCGACTATGACGACGAAGACGCCGCTCGCGAATCTATTCAGTCCGAGTTCTTTCCGCTTCTGTTTTCATTCTTCGGCCGCGGGCCCGGTGCGGGCCAACAACGCGGGCAATCGAACCCGTTTGCGGATCTTGAGCTGACCGATGAGCAGGAGACGCAGCTCGACACACTTCAGGATCGCGAAATCGCGACCGCCGTCGCATCGCTGGTCTGCGCTGGCGACACTGGGACTGAACTCGAGGAGATCACTGCTCGCTACGAGGCACAGTTCGTCGAAGACAACCGGGCAACGCTTGAGTCAATTGGAGGTTGAGCCTGGTAGGTGATTTTCGGCAAGGAATTCGAGCGTCTGACGCCACGCAACGGCATCAGCTGCTGCTGACCACGAAGCCGAAGCTCGCTCATCAAAAGCGTGTTCGCAGCCGTGATGCCACTCAAAACGCATCGGTCGATTGGCGAGTTGAAGGCTCAAGCCAAGATGCGCCGCATCATCGGACGTAACCACGTCATCGTTCGTTCCGAGATGAATCAGGTAGTTGCTGCGAGAACCGTCGAAAGCAATCGTCTGTGTTCCCGAGTAGCCGACAACGGCTTGGCATGCGTCAGGCTGTCGCACCGACAGCCACAAGCCCCACGATGTACCTGACCCGAATCCCACAACGGCGATTGGATCGTTCGGAACAGGTGTCGCTTGTCGCAGCAGACGCATCGACGACAACACCAGTGATGCCGTCACGTTCATGTCCGCCGCAAGAAGATATTCAGTTGCCTCGTTTGCGGTCGAGGCGACGATACCGTCGTTAAGATCCGGCACAAGAACGCTGTAGCCAACATCGGCGAGTTCGTTCGCTCGTTCCTTGGCTTGTGTCGTCAACCCCCACGCCGAATGCAGCAACAGAACTCCGTGACCTGAGTTTGAGGGACCCGAGCTTGAGGGACCCGAGTTTGAGGGACCCGAGTTTGCGGTAGTCGACGATGGGGGAGCGACGAAGTAGCCGGTACCCGGTGGAGCGGATCCGCTCACGACGTCAGACCTGTATTCACGGCGGCAGGCTAGCGCACAGGTTTGATTCTGTGCTCGACGCGTTGCCGCGGTTCGGGACTTGTGGAAGTGCTTCCGTCAAGCATGGGGTGAGGTCATAGAGTTAGACGGTGGAAGACACACCAGAGGCCGACAAGACTGATTTCATCCGTGAGCTCATTCGTTCCGACAATGCAAAAGGACTGCACGGCGGACGGGTGCAGACTCGGTTTCCCCCGGAGCCAAACGGGTACTTGCATGTCGGGCACGTGAAGTCAATCTGTCTGAACTTTGGCGTCGCGCACGAGTTTGATGGCACCTGTAATTTGCGCTTTGACGATACGAATCCTGAGAAGGAATCGGCCGAATTCGTCGCGGCCATCGAACAAGACCTGCAGTGGTTGGGATTCACCAGCGCCACGGGACCGCTGTTTGCTAGCGACTACTTCGAGCAGCTCTTCGCGTGGGCCGTGCAACTGGTCGAAGCTGGCCTCGCCTATGTCGATGACCAGTCAGCTGCTGAAATTGCTGAAGCTCGTGGCGACTTCACGACGCCCGGCACGAATAGTCCATGGCGTGACCGTTTGGTCGAGGAAAACCTCGACCTGTTGCACCGTATGAAAGCGGGCGAATTCGGCGATGGCGAGCGTGTACTTCGAGCAAAAATCGACATGACGCATGCCAACATGTCAATGCGTGATCCGCTCATGTACCGAATCCGGCACGTCACACATCACCGCACTGGTGATGACTGGTGCATCTATCCAAACTACGACTGGGCACACGGTCAAAGCGACGCGATCGAAGGGGTGACCCACTCGTTCTGCACCCTTGAGTTTGAGAATAACCGTGAGCTCTATGAGTGGTTTCTTGACAGCCTCGGTCTGCCAGCCAGCCGCCCGCAGCAGACCGAATTCAACCGGCTCAGCCTTACGCACACGGTGTTGTCCAAGCGCAAGCTCGCACATCTAGTCGACACCGGTGTTGTTTCAGGCTGGGACGACGCACAAATGCCGACGGTGCGTGGCCTCCGCCGTCGCGGCTACCCCGCAGCGGCGCTGCGCGACTTCTGCGCCCACATAAGTGTGGGCAAGGTCAGCGGAACGACCGAGGTCGAATTGCTCGAGTCATTCGTGCGAACCGAACTCAACCGTGTGTCGGAGCGACGTATGGCGGTCCTGAAGCCGCTCAAGCTCGTGCTGACCAACTGGCCAGAAGGGCACGTTGAGATGAGGACTGTTGTCAACAACCCTGAAGATGAATCTGCTGAAACCCGCGAAGTCCCGTTCAGCGGTGAGCTTTGGATCGAGCGTGATGACTTTATGGTCGATCCGCCAAAGAAATTCTTCCGGCTAGCACCAGGGCGAGAAGTCAGATTGCGAAGCGGCTACTTCGTCACGTGCACCAACGTTGTCTACGGCGATGATGGCGAGTTGACAGAGGTGCATGCGACCTATGACCCCGAAACGGCGGGCGGACAGGCGCCTGACGGCCGCAAAGTCAAAGCAACCATGCATTGGGTGTCGGCCAGCCACGCAATCGAAGCCGAGATCCGTCTCTATAACCGTCTCTTCACTGACAGTCATCCGGGCTCAGGCGACTCGGACCCGCTCGACAGCCTGAACGTGAACTCGGTCGAAATCGTCACAGCACAGGTCGAACCGGCTCTCGTCGAAACTCAACCCGGACAGGTCGTACAGTTCGAACGCATCGGCTACTTCGCTCGTGACCTCGACGAGTCGATGCTGTTTCACCGAACGGTCGGGCTGAGAGATGAGTGGTCTCGAATTCAGAAACGGACCTGAGTAAAAAATGAGTACATACGCGGGTACGGACCGTTTCAGGCCAAGCCCTGTGTTCTTCCTGATCCTCGGCGTGACCGCAACGCTCGGCTGGCTGCTTTGGTCCGGACAGGACCCCGGCGGTCTGGGCGTCTTCCTGTTTGTGGCAGCTGGCTGGGTTCTCTCGCTGACTCTTCACGAATTCGGTCACGCCGCGGTCGCATATGGCGGGGGAGATCACAGCGTTGCTGATAAGGGTTACCTGACTCTCGATGTACGTCGCTACGCGGACTTAGGCACGTCGCTGCTGTTTCCGCTGCTGATTCTCGTGATCGGCGGTATCGGGCTTCCGGGTGGTGCGGTATGGATCAACCACGCAGCGATCCCCGACAAGATCTGGCGAAGCATGGTCAGCGCCGCGGGTCCAGCCGCAACTGCGATCTGTGCGTTGGCGTGCCTCATGCCGATTCGGCTCGGTCTGCTCGACTCGGCTGATCCCAGGTTCGTCGTTGCGCTTGGTTTCTTGGGTTGGATACAGGTGATCGCGATGATTCTGAATCTGCTTCCGATTCCGGGCCTCGACGGTTTTGGGATCATCGAACCGCATTTATCTGCTCAGGCCAGGTCCGCAGTTCGTCCATTGCGTCAGTACGGAATGATGATTTTGCTGGTGGCCCTGTGGGTGGACACGCCGGTGCGTGACGCCTTTTGGAACCTCACTGATGGTGCCAGCGAGTTCCTCGGTGGGCCTTCGTTGGACTCGCTGCGGGTGGCCGGCTGGTACGAGTTCCGGTTCTGGGAGAACTGATGGCCGACCAGGTGCGTGTCGATAAGTGGCTCTGGGCCGTGCGCATATTCAAAACGCGCACCTCGGCTGGTGAGGCCTGTTCAAGCGGCCGGGTGCGTGTTGCGGGCGAACCCGCGAAATCAGCGCGGCGGGTCAGTATCGGCGACGAAGTCTCGGTGCGACGTAAAGGGCTGACGAGCACATGGCGTGTCGAGCGCATCGTCGAAAAACGGGTGGGAGCCGACATCGCCGTTGAGTGCTACACCGATCTCACGCCCGAGGACCAACGACCGCAGCCCCGGTCTCGGCAGGAACGTATTGATGCCGCATGGGCAGAGCGCGTGCGTGGCAGCGGTCGCCCCACCAAAAGAGATCGGCGTCAAATCGACAAGTTTCTCGGCCGCGGCGACCGCTGAGAATCAGCAGCCGGCGTCGGTTGCGCTCGCGCCGCAAAGAATCTGCCGATACAGCGGCTCGGTGTCAACCGGATCCTGTAAGTAGCCGACCGGGCGGTCGTTGACATGAAGTTCCCAGTGCAGGTGCACCGATCCATCGTTGTCGAGCACGCCCGCCGATGCTGTTGACGTACCGCGGTTGCCAGCCTGCCCGAGCACCGTTCCTGCCTCGATCAATGCCCCGGGAACAATGTTCTCCGCGACTTCGCTTAGGTGCGCTGAGATCGTTACTACATGGCCGTCGACGCCTGGAATTTCGTGATCCATCACTACGACATTTCCGTACAACATCGCAAGGGTCCAAAAGGGAGTGTCAATCGCCTGAGCGGCATTCGCCAAGACGCCGTTGCGATCTTCAGTAGGGGCATCGACATAGTCGTCGACAACAAAGATCACCTGGCCATCTGCCGACGCGACTATTTCGTGGTCAACGGTGCCGCAGTTGAAGTCGAGCCCGTTGTGGGTGCCTGATCGATATTCGCGAGGAGCGCCGACGACCAGATCGTTGTTACCAAATGGGAGTGTGCATGTTGGCGCCGGAAGCCGAAATGACGGCGCCAGTTTGGCGGCAAGCGCAGAACTCTGGGCTGCGGAAACGGGGGAGTCGCGTAGCGGATCGCTTCCGAATCTGGTGTCGTCAGAAAGAAACTCAAAGGCCAACACTCCGTTAACGATCGTGTCGTTGACCATACGAGCGCTCAGCACGCCGAGGTCGGTCGATGTGTCAACCAATTGGCCGAGTCGAAGATCCGGATTGATGGAATCGAGAGCGGCATAGACCGAGGTGGCATTTGCCGTGCCATTGAGTGGGCCGTGGTCGATGACAACAAAGGGGCCGTATGAGACCGCCCTGAGCCATGGTCCGTCGTTGCCAGCGGAAACCAAGTCCGCTTTGAAGCTATTCAGCGGGGGTTGGTCAATGATCATGACAACCCGGCCAGGGGCAATAGGCCGTGCCGGTAGACCACGCTGGTCGCATATAAACGTAAGCGCTGGGGTGAGGCTCAAAAAATTGTTCGGCTCGGGCTCGCGCTCGTCGACGTAGGAGCACGGAACAGGCGACGTTGTATTTTCCGCGCCGCGAATTGTGGGAGCGATATCGCTCCAGAGCGCTCGAGGTCGCTCAAGAATCGGCACGTTTATCGGCTCTGCCTCAGCGTTTGCTGCCGCTGTCGTGTCGTCGTCGTCAACGTTTGACCCGCTCGCCGATATGGCGGCGAGGGTGACGATGACCACAATCGAGACTGCGAGTAAGGCAGCGATCTTTTGGTAGCGGGGAAACTCAGACATGGTCGCAAGGTGCCCGCCTACTACGGTGCGCTACAACACTAACGGGGGAGGACAACGATATGGCCCGTCTCGACAATGCGGTGATCTTGATTACTGGTGCAGCGCGGGGCCAAGGCGAGGCCGAAGCTCTAAAAGCCGCCGCAGCTGGAGCCACCGTCGTGGTCACCGACGTGCTCGATGACGAAGGTATCGATGTCGCGAACCGGGCCGGTGGTGCCTATCACCGGCTCGACGTAACCCAAGCGGCGAGCTGGGTTGATGTTGTTGGTGCCGTAACGGCAGAGCACGGTCGCATCGATGGATTGGTCAACAACGCGGGGATCTTTCGCCACGGTGGCGTGCTTGAAGGCGACGTCGACAGCTTTCGTCTCATCACTGAGGTCAACCAGGTTGGGGTTTTCAACGGCATGGTTCATGTTGCGCCGGTAATGAAAGACAACGGAGGTGGTTCGATCGTCAACATCTCGTCGGTTGCTGGCCTGCGAGGGCTTGGCACGATTGGGTACACCGCGAGTAAATGGGCCGTTCGCGGCATGAGTAAAGCAGCAGCGCGTGAACTCGCGCCGCATGGAATTCGGGTCAATTCGGTTCACCCCGGCCTCATCGAGACCGAGATGTTGAGTCAACTCAGTGGCGGGGCCAATGACGCTCTCACGGCCATGGTTCCGCTTGGAAGAACCGCGACTTCAGAAGAAGTCGCGGACGTCGTGATCTTCCTGCTGTCAGACGAAGCCAGTTACGTGACTGGCGCCGAGATAGCGGTCGACGGGGCTATGAGCACCTAAGACCATGAGCACCTAAGACCATGAGCACCTAAGACCATGAGCACCTAAGACCATGAGCACCTAAGAGCGGTCTGCTCAGTTCTGGGCGGACACCTGCTCGCGAATTAGGTTCAACGCGGAACCAGACCGGAACCAGCCGATCTGGTCCTCGTTCATGGTATGAATTGCCTGGAACTCAATACTTTCACCGTCAGACTTGTGCAACACGCACTCGACGGGCCGACCGGGAGCAAGTTCAGCAAGTCCGGTGATCGAAATGGTGTCGCTTTCGCCGATTGCGCCCCAGAAGTCTGGGTCAGCGAAGGTCAGGGCCAATACGCCTTGCTTCTTCAAGTTTGTTTCGTGAATGCGAGCAAACGACTTGGCGAACACGGCGCTGCAACCACGGAAGCGGGGTTCCATCGCTGCATGTTCACGGCTCGAGCCTTCGCCGACGTTCTCTTCGCCAATAAAGACCCAGCTGATGGCCTTTTCGTGAAGACTTTTGGCGATCTCTGGATAGCTCTTTGTCTGACCATCTGACGGATCGAGTGCCAACTCGGTTTCACCGGTGTAGGCGTTGACGACGCCGAGGTACAGGTTGCCTGAGATGTTTTCCAGGTGGCCTCGGTACTTCAGCCAAGGGCCTGCCATCGAGATGTGGTCGGTGGTGACCTTGCCCATGCCCTTGCCCAGAATCGGTAGTTCAAGGTAATCGTCGCCGTTCCACGGCGCGAACGGAGTAAGCAGCTGCAACCGGTCGCTGGCGGGGTTTACCGTGATCTCGGTGTTTTCTGCGCCTTCGACGGGGGCGATGAACATCGAGTCGCCGTCTTCGAATCCGAGCTCAGGGAGCTCGATTGCCTCGCCGACTTCGAGACTGATTGCTTCGCCTGCGTCGTTTGTGAGCGTGTCGGTTCGTGGGTCGAAGTCGACGCGGCCGGCCAAAGCGAGGGCTACGACGGTCTCAGGACTGGTGACAAACGCGAGCGTTGCGGCGTCGCCGTCGTTGCGTTTTGGGAAGTTGCGGTTGTAGCTCGTAATGATGGTGTTCGTCGTGCCTTCGCGGCCGTCGCGGTCATCGCGTTTCCACTGGCCGATACATGGACCGCAGGCATTCGCCAGGACCACGCCGCCGATTGCTTCGAGCGCTTCGAGCATGCCGTCGCGTTCGATGGTGCGCATAGTTGCTTCAGAGCCGGGGGTGACCATAAAAGGCACCTTGGCCTTGAGACCGTTGGCGGCAGCGTGTCGGGCGATTGATGCAGCTCGACTGATGTCTTCGTAGCTTGAGTTGGTGCATGAGCCAACGAGGGCGGCGCTGATCTCGAGCGGCCAGCCCTTGTCGGCTGCTTCTGCGCCAAGTGCCGATAAGGGGCGAGCGAGGTCGGGGGTGTGAGGCCCGTTGATCAGCGGTTCGAGGGTTGAGAGGTCGATTTCGATGAGTTGGTCGTAATACTCGCCGGGGTTGGCGAGAACCTCGTCGTCGGCCCGAAGGTGGTGGGCAACGGCGCGGGCTGCGTCGTCGATTGCATCGCGGCCGGTTGCTTTGAGGTAGCGGCTTGTGGCGTCGTCGTATCCGAATAGTGATGTTGTTGCGCCGATTTCTGCGCCCATGTTGCAGATCGTGGCTTTGCCAGTGGCCGAGAGGCTTTCGGCGCCAGGGCCGAAGTATTCAACAATTGCGCCGGTGCCGCCCTTGACCGTGAGGATCTCGGCGACTTTGAGAATGACGTCTTTGGGCGCTGCCCAACCGGTGAGTTCGCCGGTGAGCTTGATGCCGATGGCTTTTGGCCAACGGACATTCCAGGCAAATCCGGTCATCACGTCAACAGCGTCGGCTCCGCCAACCCCGATAGCGATCATGGCTGCCCCACCTGCATTTGGCGTGTGGCTGTCAGTGCCGAGCATCATTCCGCCAGGAAATGCGTAGTTTTCGAGTACGACCTGGTGGATGATGCCGGAGCCAGGCGCCCAGAAACCTGCGCTGTACTTCGAGCTCACGGCTTCGAGGAAGTCGTAGACCTCTTTGTTCGTGTCAACAGCGGCGAGAAGGTCAGTCTTGCCGTCTACGCGTGCTTGGATCAGATGATCACAATGCGTGGTGGTTGGCACGGCGGTTTGAGCAAGGCCGGCGGTCATGAACTGCAGCCATGCCATCTGCGCTGTGGCGTCTTGCATTGCAATGCGGTCGGGCCGCAGGTCTGTGTAGCTGACACCGCGCTCGAGGCCTGCGGTTTCGGGGTCATCGAGGTGGTTGATCAGAATCTTTTCGGCGAGGGTGAGCGGTCGACCCAGCTTGGTGCGGCCCCATGACAGGCGGTCATCGAGGGTGCTGTACACCTTGTTGACGAGTTCGATTGGGGTTTCGGCATAGACGGCCATGGTGTGGCGGCTCCTCGGTGTGCGGCTAATAATTCCGGTGCAACGGGTCTATAGTACAAGTTTAATACAAGCTTCGATACCCCGTGAACTGCGAACTATGGCTCGAACATTTAGATACAAGCAGATTGCGTCGGCCTTGCGATCGGCAATCGCGGACGGTGAGTACGCGGCAGGGTCTGTCTTGCAGAGCGAGTCTGAGCTGTCTGAGGCCTACGACGCCAGTCGTGTGACGATCCGCAAAGCGCTCGAAGAATTGCGATCTGAAGGGCTCGTTGACAGCCGTCAAGGATTTGGGTGGTACGTCGGCGCAGATTCGGTGCGCCAGTCGCTCGATGCGTTAGAGACTATTGAAGCCCAGCTCGCCGAGGCTGGGCGGGTGTCTGCACGTAGCGTCTTGCGGTTCGGATTTGTTGAACCGCCTGCTGACGTGCGGCGGTTGCTTGGAGCTTCGGTGCTTGAGGTGGTGCGGCTTCATCTAGCCGACGACGAGCCGTTTGCTCTCGTGACGGTCTGGTGTGAGCATTCGATCGGCGCCGATTTCAGTCGCACTGAGGTTGAATCGTCTTCGTTTGTGGATCTTCTCGGGGCCAAACTCGGTCAGGTCACTCAGGTCATTGGAGCGATCGCCGCCGGCGCCGATGTGGCAAAACGATTGCTTGTCGCTGCGGGAACGCCTCTTTTGCGGGTGCGTCGCGTGACAATCGACGTCGATGGATCGCCAGCATTGGTCAGCGAACACTTGTATCCGGCTCACCGCACAGAGTTCGAGGTCACGCTCGGCGGTGCCTCGTCTGGTCCCGCAGGTCTTCGTCTGGTCCAATAGTTGGCTTCCGTTGCGCTTAGGCGCGCTGAAATGCAAGATAATGACTCGAATCGGGTGAGGTTGTGATGAGTGGTGCGGTTAGTGCATTGGCCGTGTACGACACGTTGGCCCCCGGTCAAGCGAATCACTGGGTGCTTCGGTCGATCGGCGGCGAGTGGCTTTCGGCCGTCGTGCGTGGCTGGGTATTCGAAGTCACGTGGGGTCCGGCCGAAGGCCATGACGGGTTCGTCCTTGATGCTGACGGGCCTGCCGTCACAGTTGACGTTGTGATGTCGGCAAAACTCGATGCGCACCTGCACGAAATCGATGCGTTTCAGGGCCCGGGGTACGAGCGCCGACTCGTGCCGGTCGTGGGTGATTCCGGCGACCTGATCGATGCGTGGATCTACCTGGCATTGACTGAGGGCTAAACCCGACTCGCGAATCCGCTCTCCCCGACAGCCGCCAATATCCCCAGTATGCGCATTTCGCGCATTGTGTCTTCAGCTACACTTCATTTGCCCTGTGAGAACCAGTATCACCTTCCGGAGTTGTGATGAAGAACCTGCCACTTTCGAGCCTGAAGCCAATTGCGGCGTTGACTGCATGCTTCGTCGTGTTTGTTGTCTTCGCTCTTCAGGTAACGGCTGAGGATGCGAGTGCAATTCACGGCAAGAGTGAGATCGCACGTGCGCAGGTCCAGTCGGTATCGGCCTCCCCAGCCATCGCTGCCGAAGGTCATTGGCAGTGTTTTGGGCGCCTGTCTAATTCAGACGAGATGCTAGTGGGTATTCGCCTTTCAGCTGGAGCGGCGGAACTCTACACTGGGCAGTACCTGCTGGTAGGATTCGGCATTGATCCTGCCGCAGGTTGGGTGGAAATCGCGTCAGGGACATTGAATGGGCTTGCGGATTCTGTTTCGTTTGCGCCGTCTGACTTTGCATTCACATCGGGCGGTGCCGAGGTGCGTGACTACATCATCCAAGTTCAGGCAGCCAATGGAACGACGTATATCACCTTGGATTGTGACGTGCTGCCAAGCTCACATGACTGGCAGTGTTCAGTTTCGACTTCGTCGTTGCCTGGCTTTGCCGAGATTCAGCTTGATGTGGAGCCAGGCGTTATCGAGGACTTGTACAACGGAGCTTGGGCTCTGTTCGACGCCCAAAAGTCCGAGATCCTCTCGGGTTTCGGGCACTCTCCATTCACGATGCTGCCTCAAGATGCAGCAGATATCTCGGTAGTTAGAGTGCAAGGCTTCGATCTGAAGTGGTACAGTTTCCCGTGCTCGAATGAGTACATCGCACCGGCTACGTGCCTGTTTCAATTTCGGCCATGTTGGAACGGTGGAGCGGTAGCACTTGATCCATCAGAGCTCGTGCTCTCGCGATAGCAACGGTCGCTGTTTCGACCTCCACCGTCGAGAGAATTGTTGATGTAGCACTTGAGGCCTTACCACGCGGGTTGAACGGCACTGTGCGGCGTAACCGGGCCCCGACCGTCCTCATCGGGACGGCGGGAGATTCACTTAGTTGGGCCAGCTGGGTTTGCGACGCTCGCGAGCGGCTCGGTCGCCGAGTGCCCAGGAACGACGCCACGATGCTGCGTCAGGACCGGTCATCGATGGTGCGCTTCCGTCGTGGAAGCGTTTACGGGCCTGCCACCAGTCAGTGGCAAATTCGTCGCCAAGCGAGGCGACGGCTGCCTCTATACGAGCGTTGAGCCGTCGAGTGTTGTCAGATTCGTTGACATAGATCGGATCGCCGAATACAACAGCGGTGCGCGCCGGGCGAGGCCGTTTCTGGCCTTTGCGCCACACTCGGCCGGTGCCGGCGATGTAGACGGGAACGACAGGAACCTCGCAACGTTGCGCGAGGTACGCGGCACCGCCTTTGAAGGACTGGCCCCAGCCGTCGGGAGACCGACCACCCTCGGGGAAGATAAGCAGACTGTTGCCGGCATTGATCAGATCGGCGGCCTGATTCGCCGAAGAGCGCCCCGTGCTACGGCGATCAATCGGAATGGCGCCGATCGCCAGTGCCGACACGACCGCCTTGACACGCTTATCGAAGAAATAGTCAGCCGCAGCAGCTACAACAAGCCGATAGCGCCATTGATGAGGAATGCTCGTTAACAGCAACGAGGTGTCGAGGTGGCTGTGGTGGTTGGCCACGAATATTGCTGGTTGGTCAGGGTCCAGTGCCTTGAGACGGTCAGTTCCCAAGCGTTCGGGCTTGGCGACCGCCGCGATGGCAGGACGCAGCATGGTTTCGACGATCGCGCTTCGAGCGACTCGTGCCGACGGTCGGCGGGCCCAGTCGGTTTCGTAGTCGCCGCCGATGTTGCGATTCGCTTCTGGCAGTTCGACAGACGCAGGTATTGGCGGAGCTGCATAAGGAAACGGCACTCGCGTGCGACCACGCAGGTTGCGTTTGGCCTGTTGGGCGACGCCGCGGGCGAGCACCTTGACCCGGTCGCGGCCGAGCAGCGGCGAAGGCATCAGACGACGTCGGCCATGACGAGCGGTGGGTTGTGTAGGTGCGTGATCGTCGGCTGCGGACCGACGACATCGCTGGCGATCTCAAGCGCATCGTTGAGCGTGGTCGCTGGGGTGAATCCCATGCGGCGAACGGCGGTGACATTGCCGCCAACGATGATGATGCGGCCCGCGTGATTCATGGCATTGCTACCCCAGTACCACATGTACAGCGGGTGCACGCCGTGGTAGGCGTAGCTGGTGCGGTACAGGTGCCGGTACCACTCATCTTCAGCGAACTGTTTTTCGTACTTGTGGGCGATCTTGTGCCCATCGGTCGTATCAGGAAGCACCTGTTCGAAGAAGTCGATGTAGCTGGGGTGATGCACCGGGTGGAACTCGATCGGTGTTGGATGGCTCATGATGATCACACCACCCTCGCGGACGAGCGGCTTGTTGCGGTACATGTTGAAGTAGTAACCAAGTCCCAGGCACATCACGAGAATCGGGTTCAAGATCGAGTTGACGTTGTACGGGCTGAGGTAGGGCAAGCCCATCGTGAGAATGTCGGCTTGGCCCTCGATCTGTACCAGTTGTTGTTCCATCATGTGGCCAACGGCCTTGTCGTGCACTGCCTCGACTTCACCGGACTGCACCGATGTCATGCCATAGGGCGCCAAGTGATTCTGGAAGACCCGTCGGCGGGCCTTGTTGGGCATGACCTGAAGGCCTTTTTGCATGGCAAGGAACGAGGCCCGATCTCGGGCCGACCATTCCCACTCGCGCTTTTGCAGCACCGACATGGGGCCCTGGGTGCCAAACACGTTGTTGTTGACGGTTGTTTCGACCTGGAAGATCTTGACGCCGGCAGCCTTGATGACGTCGCCTTGGCGCCAGTTGCGATTGTGGAACTCGCTGTCGGTGTGGTCCATCAACGAAGACTTGAGCAGCGTGTCGACGTTGTGGTGGTGACGAATGCCCTTATAGCCAGACAAGCCGGTCGCGGTGCTTTTCCAGCCGCCGTTCATCGACACCATGTTGATGTTGACGTAGACGACGAGGTCGCTTTCAACGGCGCGCTTCACCATCTGGACTTCTTCGCCGCTGCTCGTCTCGCCGAGCATCACCATCTCGTCGGGATCTTCGGCGTCCATGTTGTAGAGCAGGCCAGATGGGGCAAAAGCGTCGTACACGCGATCGCCGACGGCGTGGCGCAACTCGTCTTCGGTCATACGCCGGTGCAACGCGAGCGCGGCGATGATGTGCACATCATCGACGCCGGCTTCGGCCGCGAGATCGAGCACAATCTCGATGATGCGCTGGCGAATATCTGGTCGGCGCATTGGCGGCAGCGGCAGCGAGATGTCGTCAAAGACGATCGTCAGCTTCATGCCTGCGAACAGTTTCGACGGAAGTGGATCTTCGCCAATTGGGTTCAGCAGCGACTCTCGGATCGCCCCGTCGGGGTCTTCAATCGGGTTCAGCGGTTCGCCGGGGTAGAGCACACGGCTACGCCCGGCCGGGAGCGACTCAAGCCGGAACCCTTCGCCATGATGGAAGAGGATCGGTGGAGTTGACCGGTCGACTTCGAGCACGAGGCCGGGTCGGGGGGTGGGCTTTTGGAGTTCCATCTGGGGCTCGTCGTTTGTGATCAGGCGCTACGGCGGGCGCGGGGCAGGTAGGGCGCAACGGGAAGAATCTTGTGTTCTCCACCGGGAGCTGGTTCGAAGTTCTCAACGAGCCAGCCGCGACGGCGAGCGACAACGGCAAGTTTGGTGTCGGGATTCACTGCAACCGGAAAGGCGACTGCTTCGAGAAGCGGTAGGTCGCTGGTGGAATCTGCGTAGGCAACGGCTTCTTGCAGATTGAGGTCGTGTTCGAGTGCGTACTGGCGCAGGGCCTCGGCTCGCATTTCGCCAATCGGTGGGGCAGTGAGCATGCGCCCCGTGTATCGGCCGTCGACTTGTTCAAGGCTCGGGGCGATGATGTCGTCGAACAACGGTTCGAGGTTCTTGACGATGAAGTCAAGAGCTCCCGTGATGAGCACGGTGCGATGGCCCGCGGCACGGTGGTCTCGTACCCGTCGTATTGCTTCCGGGAATGAGTTCTTGACCAGCAAATCGCTGAACAGTTCGCCTGCATCGTGCTCGAGTTGCTCGACCGATGCGTTGTCGTAGCGACGGTAGAAGTGACGCAAAAAGGCCACCCGATCCCGCCGGTCGAGGCGTTGCAGACCAACGGCTTCGGTCAGTGCCTTGAGAACGAGCCTTGCTCGCTGCCCGCGGTTCAAGTTGCGGGTAGCGAGCCAACCCCATGAGCCGACGACGTTTGAGGCAATGAGGGTGTTTTCGAGGTCAAAGGCCGCAAGCGGGCGCTCGGGTGCGAGGACCTGACCGCGCAAGCGTTCTGCACGGCCGCCGCCTCGTCGCCCTGATGGGGCGGTTTTGATGCCTCGGCCTGCGGTCAGTACCGACGGCAGGTGTATGTCATATGCGTAGGTTCGCCAGTCGATGACACGAGGGTCCATCTGGAACGACGCCTGGTCTTCGGGGGGAAGGCTGGCGTGCAGCGCAAGCACGTTGTCGCACTGGTACTCGGCTTCGCAGACTACGTATTTTCCGTACAGGTCGACGTAGCCGATCGCTTTGTCGAGGTTCTCGCGCCGCTCGTCAATGTCGGCCGCCAGCGCAGCGCGTTTGCCTCGTACCGGAAGCACCCGCATAACACCGTCGGCTTTTTCGAGACCAGACCGAGCACGATAGAGCTGGCGTGTGACCTTGTCCGCTGACGGGAAGGTCCACCGTGGGGGAGCAATTGGCTGGTCGTATTCGTCGTAAATTGGATTATTCCGGAAGAACTCAGTGGTCCAGGCGTGGAACTGCGCCATACGAAATGGGTTGACGGCGCCACTGGCTGACTGGAATACCTCAACTTCGTCGGCGTCGGAAGGCCCAGCTGCCGCAACACCGATCAATGTGGCAACGACAAGATCGACTGGAATCGTGTCGAGCACGCCTTCGGGTGACCCAGGGAAGTCTTTGAGTAGCCCGCGCCCGAAACCGATGATGACCGGTTCGGCCATTCGAAAGCCGCGAATCCAACCGGGGAAAGGCTCAGCCCAGCTTGATTCGATGATCGACGGCCGAACGATCGACAGCGGTACGTCACCACGCAGCTCGACCATGGCTGATTCAGCCATTGCTTTGGTCATGGCGTAACTGTCAGAGAACCCAAGCGCATGAGCTCGCGACAGACCCAGGTCGACCATTTCCTTTCGTACACCTCGGTCTCGTAGCTGCTCGCTCTTGATTGCCAGTGCGGTAGTTCCAGCGGCACCAAGTTCCCGCTTTGCTTCGGCGCGATAGTCGTCAGAAGACTTCGTTGTTCGGCTTCGGTCTTCTGCATGCAGCCGCGCTCGGCGAGCCGTTTCGATCTCGTTGCGCCAGTCGATCGGCACTGCGTACGCGCCCGCCTGAAGCAGCTCTTCTGCGGCGCGACCTTTTCGGGTTCCTGCCACATATGCCGTCGACACCGCGATCAGGTGTGGCGTGGCATTGAGGTCGTGAAGGGTTTCGACGAGATTGACAGGTCCGACGAGGTTCGTATTGATAGCAACATCGAGGGGATTGTCGAACGAAACCGATGCTGCCGAGTGAATGAACACGTCGCAATCCGCCAGAGCGGCCCGGCCTTCGTCGTCGAGATCGAGCCCCGGCTTGGTGATATCGGCTGCAATCGCCAAGATGCGACGTTGACACATCGAGTCGAAGGTGTCGTCGCTCAACGAGTTACGGAGTCGGTCAAAGGCATCGTTTTTGAGGATCTCGCGCTGCAGTCGGGCGGGAGCGCCTCGGCGGCCTGGCCTGATCAGTAAGACGAGGGTGCAGTCGGGGACTGAACGAAGCAGTCGCTCAACGAGCGCCGTTCCGAGGAATCCGGTCGTGCCGGTGATGGCGATGCGCTTGCCCGCAAGACTTTCGGCGATCACAGCCTTGACCTTACCAACTGGTACACGTCCATGTACCAGTTGGTACACGTGGCCTACGATGAGTCTCGTGGAGACAAGGGATCGGATCGTGATCGCGGCCGTCGAGGCCTTTGGAACTCGAGGCTACGATTCGGTTTCGCTTGACGACCTGGCCGCGAAACTCGGTGTTCGCAAGCAGACGATCTTGTACCACTTCGGCTCGAAAGCGGGTGTGTTTGAAGCAACGATCGACGCATCGATAGCCCAAGTAGGCGACGCAATGCAGCTCGCCGTTGTGGGCCGCAGCGGCTGGGCGGCTGTCGAAGCGGTCGTTCGCGCCGTGTTCCGCATCGCCTTGCAGGATCCGGCACGGCTTGGGCTATTGCGCGAAGTGACGCGTCTCGGTGGTGCATGGTCGCAACGGGTAACGACGTTGATGCAACCGCTGATTGATCAGGCCGTGCGGTTCCTCGACATCGAGATGCGTCGTGGCCGGGTTCGGCAAAGCGATCCAAATCTGTTGCTGGTGTCGGCATATTCGACGGTGATGGGTGTCGCCACCGAGGTTGAGGTGCTCCGTGCCGTCGGTGTCGAGCCATCACTTCGCGAGACAGTGCGACGTCGCCGAGAGCTGTTGCGCTTCCTTGAAGCAGCGTTGCACTAACGGTTGGGACTAGGCCAGACCGCTGCCGAAAGGTTACGCGCGCTGAGTTGAACGGTGCGCGAGTCGTCGCTCGTGCCGCTCGACGGCCAGATCGATCATGCGGTCAATGAGATCGGAATAGTCGAGGCCGGTTGCGTGCCACAGTTTCGGGAACATCGAGATCGGTGTGAAGCCGGGCATTGTGTTGATCTCGTTGAGCAGAAATCCCCGGCCTGGATCTTCGAGGAAGAAGTCGACACGCGCCAGGCCGTCAACGCGGAACGCCGCCGCCGCACGGCAGGCAAGAGCTCGAACTTCTTCGGTGCGTTCGGGACTCAACGGTGCTGGAATGATCTCGTTGGCGACGCCGTCGAGGTACTTGTCTTCGTAGGTGTAGAACGAGTCACCCGGCACGATCTCGCCGGGTACTGATGCTTCAAAGCTTCGCGTGCCGAGAACAGCGACTTCGATCTCGCGTCCTGCGATTGCCTCTTCGATGACGATCCACTCGTCGTATGTGGCGGCGACTCGGAGCGCGTCGCCTAGTTCGTCTTTGTTGGTGCAGCGGGTGACTCCAACAGAGGATCCCATGTTGGCTGGTTTGACGAACACGGGCAGGCCGAGGGTGCGGCCGATGTCGGCGGCTTGTTCGGGCTTCCAGTCGTGACCGTTAAACGCCACGTACCGGGCCTGCGGAATGCCGGCCTGGGTCAGGACTTCTTTGGCCTTGGCTTTGTCCATCGTGAGCGCCGAGCCCAACACGCCGCAGCCAACGTAGGGAACACCGGCCAGTTCGAGCAGCCCTTGTACCGTGCCGTCCTCGCCCATG
>CALKPY010000052.1 GCA_937991435.1 uncultured Acidimicrobiales bacterium | reverse complement strand
GAACGGCAACGAGCCACGGTCTATCCACCGCAGGCCGATGTGTTCGCGGCACTGGCTCGCACCGCGTTTGGCGACACCCGAGTCGTGATACTCGGCCAGGACCCTTACCACGGCCCCGGACAGGCTCACGGGTTGAGTTTCTCGGTGCCGCACGGAATTGCCATCCCGCCGTCGCTGAGAAACATCTACGCCGAACTTCACGACGATCTCGCAATAGCGCCACCGTTGCATGGTTGTCTTACGCAATGGGCTGACAGGGGAGTGCTGCTGCTGAACACGGTGCTCACCGTGCGAGCGCACGAGCCGGCAAGCCACCGAGGTGAAGGGTGGGAGTCGTTCACTGATCGCATCATCGAGCTTCTGTCGGCGCGAGTCGATTCGGTCGTATTTGTGCTGTGGGGCAATCATGCTCGGTCTAAGGCGGCGCTTATCGATGATGTATGCAACACCATCATCGAATCGCCGCACCCATCGCCGCTGGCAGCGCGCCGAGGGTTCTTTGGCTCCCGGCCGTTCAGCCGGGTCAATGCGGCGTTGACCGGTGCAGGGGGCCCACCGATCGATTGGTCACTCGTCTAGCGGCGGCGCTGGGGCGTGCAGAAGCTGGTCGATGCGTCCACGTAGCTCGGGTAGGCCGACGCCTTTATGCGCGCTCACCCAATGCACAGCGCCTGACTTGACTCCGAGTCGCTCCGCTGAGGTCTTTTGCTTCTTGCCTCGCTGAGACGGTTTGATCTTGTCAACCTTGGTGCCAACGATCTCAAACGGAAGATCGATGTGCGTCAGCCAGTCGGCAGTTTGCAGGTCAAGCTCGGTGGGTCCGACATTGGCGTCGATGAGCAGCAACGCCGCGGAGAGCGATTCGCGTTCGGCAAGATACGAGTTGATCATGGCGGCCATCTCGGACCGGCGATTATTGCTCAGTTTGGCAAAGCCGTATCCGGGCAGATCAACGACCCACCGGCCCGACGCCTCGCCCAGCTCATAGATATTCAGCAGCTGTGTCGCGCCCGGTGTTTTTGATGTTCGGGCCAGTTTGGTGCGTTGGGCTAAGGCATTGATTAACGATGACTTACCGACATTGGACCGGCCGATCATCGCCACCTCAGCACTCGAATCTGGGAGCTGATGATGTTTGCTCGCCGACTGCAAAAACTGCAAAGCGAGTGGCGCTGACATGAGTTGAGCCTACGTCGCAGAGCCCAAGTCGATTCAGGCCTAAACGCGATACGTCAGCAATTCGACCCGGTGAGGTTGTGCAGGTGACTCTGCGTTCCTAGGCTTGTGGGCTGGCCGTACGGCTGGTGGTCGCTCCTGCCCGCTTCCGGTCGACTTCAGCTCGTACACCACTTACAACTATCGCCTCGGGGAACCATTGTGCCCACCATTCAACAGCTCGTCCGCAAGGGCCGCCAAGACAAGTTCCGCAAGGAAAAGACGCCTGCATTGAAGGGCGCCCCGCAACGTCGAGGCGTCTGCACACGCGTCTACACGGCCACGCCGAAGAAACCGAACTCGGCTCTTCGCAAAGTGGCTCGTGTGCGCCTTACATCGGGCATTGAAGTGACCGCCTACATCCCAGGCGAAGGTCACAACCTGCAGGAGCACAGCATCGTCCTCGTCCGTGGCGGCCGTGTGAAAGACCTTCCCGGTGTGCGCTACAAAATCGTTCGCGGCACCCTCGACGCCAGCGGCGTTGACAAGCGCCGTCAAGCACGTAGCCGCTACGGCGCGAAGAAGGGCTGAATCCATGCGCAAAAATGCTGCTCCGCGCCGCGAAACCGTCGCTGACCCGGTGTACAACTCGGTCCTGGTGACACAAATCGTCAACAAAGTTCTGCTCGACGGCAAACGCTCGACTGCCGAGCGCATCGTCTACGACGCAATGACGACGATCAAGGAACGCACGAGCGACGATCCAGTCGAGATCCTCAAGCGCGCAGTCGAGAACGTCAAGCCGCCTCTTGAGGTCCGCAGCCGCCGTGTTGGTGGCGCTACCTACCAAGTCCCTGTCGAGGTTCGCCCCCGTCGGGCGAACACCTTGGCGATTCGCTGGTTGGTCGAATTTTCACGTGCCCGCCGCGAACGCACAATGGCCGAACGTCTCGCCAACGAGATGATGGATGCCAGCAACGGCGTCGGTGCCGCAATCAAGCGCCGTGACGACCTGCAGAAGATGGCTGACAGCAACAAGGCCTTCGCCCACTACAAGTGGTAATCGCATCAGCGGGCCTCGCCTGCTGATCGTCGTTGAAAACAACCGCTTCCTTCCACCCTCTTTCACCCCCGCACGAGGAATACCCCCATGTCACGACATCCTCTGAACAAGGTCCGCAATATCGGCATCATGGCCCATATCGACGCGGGCAAGACGACGACGACCGAGCGCATCTTGTACTACACCGGCGTCAACTACAAGATCGGCGAGGTCCACGATGGCGGCGCCACGATGGACTGGATGGAACAGGAACAAGAGCGCGGCATCACAATCACGTCTGCCGCGACGACCTGTTACTGGGACGACCACAAGATCAACATCATCGACACACCCGGACACGTTGACTTCACCGTCGAGGTAGAGCGTTCGTTGCGGGTGCTCGATGGCGCTGTTGCGGTATTCGACGGTGTGGCTGGTGTAGAGCCCCAGTCTGAAACTGTGTGGCGCCAAGCCGACAAGTACGGCGTGCCGCGTATGTGCTTCGTCAACAAGCTCGACCGCACCGGCGCGGATTTCTTCTTCTGCCTCGACACCATCAAAGAACGCCTCACCCCTGACGTTGCGGTGTTGCAGCTGCCCATTGGATCCGAAGGTGATTTCGCGGGCGTCGTTGACCTTGTGCAGATGAAGGCTCTCATCTGGAAGAACGAAGACCTCGGCGCCGACTGGGATGTCGTTGACATTCCCGACGACTTGGCCGAACAGGCCGACGAATACCGCGAGCTTCTGCTCGATGCCGTCAGCTCCTATGACGAGAACATCATGGAGAAGTACCTCGAGGGCGAAGAAATCACGGTCGAAGCACTTAAAGCCTCGATACGAGCCGGAACTATTGACGGCACGATCGTGCCCATCTTGATGGGTACCGCATTTAAGAACAAAGGCGTCCAGCCCCTGCTCGACGCCGTCGTCGACTACATGCCTTCGCCAGTGGACATCCCCGAAATCATGGGCACAAACCCACGCAACGAAGAAGAAGAGCTGGTGCGTAAGCCCGAAGACGGCGAACCGTTCTCGGCGCTGGCGTTCAAGCTCATGACGATCGATCAGCGCGAAGGTCGACTGACCTTTGCCCGTATCTACAGCGGCACCCTCGAAAAGGGCTCGACCATCGTCAACACCCGCAGCGGCAAAAAAGAGCGCATCGGTCGCCTGCTCGAAATGAACTCGGCATCGAAGCAGGATCTCGACGTTGCCTATGCTGGCGACATCGTGGCGTTCCTCGGGCTCAAAGACGTTCGTACCGGTGACACCCTCACCGACGAGAAGCAGCAGATCGTTCTCGAAAATCTGACCTTCCCTGAACCGGTCGTCGACGTGGCCATCGAGCCGAAGTCAAAGGCTGACCAAGACAAGCTCGGCAACGCCCTTGCAACCTTGTCGGCAGAAGACCCCACATTCCGTGTAGAGAGCAACGAAGAAACCGGCCAGACAATCATCTCGGGTATGGGCGAGCTTCACCTCGAAGTGCTCGTCGATCGCATGATGCGCGAATTCAAGGTCGAAGCAACCGTGGGTCGCCCTCAGGTCGCCTACCGAGAGACGATCTCGAAAGAGCTGCCGAACTACACCTACACCCACAAGAAGCAGTCAGGTGGCTCGGGTCAATTCGCGGTCATCAGCTGCACCCTGGCACCGAACCCCGGCAACGGTTTCGAATTCGAATCGAAAATCAGTGGCGGCTCGATCCCCAAGGAATTCATCGCGCCGGTCGAGCAGGGCATCAAAGAGGCCATGAGCAACGGTGTGCTCACCGGTTTCCAAACCGTCGACATCAAGGTCACCCTTCAAGACGGCAAGACCCACGATGTTGACTCGTCAGAAATGGCGTTCAAGATTGCCGGAAATGCTTGGTTCCGCGAGGCCGCCCGCCAAGCAAGCCCCAAACTGCTCGAGCCAATGATGGCCGTTGAAGTTGTTACTCCCGACGACTTCCTTGGCGATGTCGTCGGCGATGTGAACTCACGCCGCGGCCAGGTGCAAGGCACCGAATCTCGCGGCCTGAACAAGATCGTAAACGCACTGGTGCCGCTGTCGGAGATGTTTGGCTACGCTAACGATCTTCGCTCTCGTACCCAGGGCAGAGCGAGCTATTCGATGCTGTTCGACTCCTACAAAGAGACGCCAGCTTCGGTGCAAGAAGAAATCGTTAAGCGGATTCGCGGTGAGTGAACATGGCTGACGTACAAATCCCCCAAACCACCCACCACCAGTCCCGTCTGAGGAGAAACTAGAGATGTCTAAGGACACTTTCGAGCGCAACAAGCCGCACGTCAACGTCGGCACCATGGGTCACATCGACCATGGAAAGACCACGCTGACGGCCGCGATCACCAAGGTGCTAGCGGACAATGTTGAAGGTTCATCCTTCACAGAGTTCGAGAACATCGACAAGGCACCTGAAGAACGCGAGCGCGGCATCACGATCAACGTTTCACACGTTGAGTACGAAACCGATAACCGCCATTACGCCCACGTTGACATGCCGGGTCACGCTGACTACATCAAGAACATGATCACCGGCGCGGCTCAGGTCGACGGTGCGATCCTTGTGGTATCAGCAGCCGACGGCCCAATGCCCCAGACGCGTGAGCACGTGCTGCTCGCTCGCCAGGTTGGCGTACCGAGGATCATTGTTGCTTTGAACAAGGTTGACATGGTCGATGACGATGAGCTCATCGAACTCGTCGAAATGGAAGTTCGCGAGCTTCTCGACGAATACGACTTCCCAGGCGACGACACGCCGATTATCCCTGTGAGCGCCCTCAAGGCCCTCGAGGGTGATGCCGATGCTGCTGCGGCGATCATGGCACTCATGGCTGAGGTTGACGTGTTCATCCCAACGCCAGAGCGCGATCTCGACAAGCCATTCCTCATGCCGATCGAAGATGTGTTCTCGATCACCGGTCGTGGCACCGTTGTGACGGGCAAGATCGAACAGGGCAAGGTCAACACTGGCGACTCGATCGAGATCGTCGGCATCAAAGACACCCAAACCACCACCTGTACCGGTGTTGAAATGTTCCGCAAGCTTCTCGACGAGGGCCTTGCCGGCGACAACATTGGCGCGCTGCTTCGCGGTATCGACAAAGAAGAAGTGCAGCGTGGCCAGGTTCTCGCTGCTCCCGGCAGCATTACGCCCCACACAAAGTTCGAGGCTGAGGTCTACGTTCTTACCCAGGCTGAAGGTGGCCGTCACAAGCCATTCTTCTCGAACTACCGCCCGCAGTTCTACTTCCGTACCACCGACATCACCGGTGAGATCATGCTTCCTGACGGCACTGAAATGTGCATGCCAGGCGACAACACACAGATGACGGTTGAGCTCATCAACCCCATCGCCATGGACGAAGGTTTGCGCTTCGCTATTCGTGAAGGTGGCCGCACCGTCGGCGCCGGCGCCGTAACGAAGATCCTGGAATAGGGCTACCTGACCAATGGCTGCTGCTCAAAAGATCCGTATCCGCCTCAAGGCGTATGACCACGAGGTGATTGATCAATCGACGAAGAAGATCGTCGAGACGGTCAAGCGCACGCAGGCTGAGGTCCGCGGACCGATCCCGCTGCCGACGCGCAAGCATCGGTTTACGGTGATCCGTTCGCCGCACAAGTACAAAGACAGCCGTGAGCACTTCGAAATGCGAGTGCACAAACGGTTGATCGACATTCTTGAACCGTCGCCCAAGACGGTTGATTCGCTCCAGCGTCTCGACCTGCCAGCGGGCGTCGATATCGAGATCAAAATTCAGCAGGCGTAGACCGCCTGACAAACGACACGAGCTCCGGCCACGGCCGGAGCTTTCGTCGTTTTGGGCCCAGCGCAGTGATGGCCGCCGCTCGTCGTGACGCTGAGCTGACACCCGAGGGTCTTGAATTCAACATGGAATGCCTTTGCGGCAGTGGAAACCCTGTTGATCACGGTTAGCATCTAGCGGTTGGTTGAAGGCAACTGTCTTCATGAAAAATCGACGTCGAGCAAGGCCCTCGGGAACCGGTTCGCAAACTGAATAGTCGCTCCGCATGGGTTTTTGCCCGGCGGAGCGTTTGCATGAGCAAGAGCCCGTAGAAGATTTCGGAAAAGATCAATGGCTAGTAAAGCGATTGTTGGAACCAAGATCGGCATGACCCAGGTATGGGATGAGGAGAACCGCCTCATCCCGGTAACCGCGCTAGCGGTGCAACCCTGTCGAGTCGTGCAGGTGAAGTCCCAAGAGACAGATGGCTATTCGGCGGTGCAGGTCACCTTCGGCGAGCAGAAACCACACCGCTTGAGCGGTGGAGAGGCGGGCCATTTCGCGAAAGGCGACGTTGCTCCGGGTACGAAGCTCGTTGAGCTGCGACTCGATGATGTCAGCGACCTTTCGGTCGGTGACGAAATCGGCGTCGACGTGCTTGCCGCTGGCGAGTTGGTCGACGTGACTGCTGTGAGTAAGGGCAAGGGATTTGCTGGCGTTATGAAGCGCCACAATTTCAAGGGCCAACGTGCTTCCCACGGTGCTCACCGAGTGCATCGCAAACCTGGCGCCATTGGGCAGTGTGCGACTCCGTCGCGCGTGTTCAAGGGCAAAAAGCTTCCCGGTCGCATGGGCGCCGAACAGGTCACGACTCAGAACCTTCGTGTCGTCGAAGCCGATGCTTCCCGAGAGTTGCTCCTGATAAAAGGGTCCATCCCCGGACCTCGTGGCGCCACGGTTGTCGTGCGCAACGCCGTCAAGATCGGACCAGAAGCCGCCGCGGCAGCCATTGCAGCAGCCGCAGCCGTAGCGGGAGACGACAATGCCTGATTTCAACGTCATCACAGCCTCTGGATCAGCCGCCGGCAATGTGAGCGGCCCTGATCACCTTTTCGGTGTCGAGCCCAACGTGCCGGTGATGCACCAGGTCGTGACGGCCCAACTCGCTGCCCGTCGCCAAGGAACCCAAAGCACCAAAACGCGTGCCGAGGTAAGCGGCGGTGGCGCCAAGCCGTGGCGCCAAAAGGGCACTGGTCGTGCTCGTGCTGGTTCAAGTCGTGCGCCTCATTGGCGCGGCGGCGGCGTTGCGTTGGGCCCCAAGCCCCGCAGCTACGCCCAACGAACCCCGAAGAAGATGATCCGCCTGGCGCTCAGCTCAGCCTTGTCTGATCGCGCTGCCGACGACAAGGTCCGCATTCTTGACGATTGGGGTCTTAATGAGCCCAAGACCAAAGAAGCGTTTGCGATTCTCACCAAGATCGATGTGTACGGCAAGATTCTCGTCGTACTCGATCGTGATGATCACGTCGCCATGAAGAGCTTCCGGAACCTGGTCGGCATTCAGACGATCACCCCGGATCAGCTCAACACCTATGACGTGCTCGTCAATGACTTCATCGTGTTCACCAAGAGCACGTTTGAACAGACATGCGAAGCTCGCCCCGCTCCAGCGGAGCGACGTGCCGCTCGGGTAGCTGCGGCGACCGAAGCTGCGGCTGCCATGGCTTCCCCCGTCGGTGACTCCGAAGATGTCGTCGACACGACCGAAGCGAGCGAAGAGGAATGAAAGACCCACGCGACGTGATCCTCCGCCCGGTGGTGAGCGAAAAGAGCTACGCACTGCTCGAAGACAACGTGTACACGTTTATCGTGCACCCGAGTGCGTCAAAGCCCGAGATCAAAGATGCTGTCGAGTCGATCTTCGACGTAAGCGTGCTTCGGGTCAACACCATGAACCGGTCGGGTAAGCGCAAGCGCAATCGCCGAAACAACTCGTGGGGTTCAAAGCCAGCCCGCAAGCGTGCGCTCGTGACGCTCGCCGACGGCGATTCAATCGAACTGTTCGAGGTCTGATCATGGCAATTCGCCGTCGTAAGCCGACCAGCCCAGGCCGTCGTTTCCAGACGTCCCACGACTTTTCCGAGATCACTTCTACCACCCCAGAGAAGTCTCTCCTCGCCCCCAAGCACCGCACCGGTGGGCGTAACAATCATGGTCGCAAGACCTCTCGTCACCGCGGCGGCGGCCATAAGCAGCGTTACCGCCAGGTTGACTTCCGACGCAACAAAGATGGTGTACCCGCAACGGTCGCGACCATCGAATACGACCCGAACCGCACCTGCCGTATCGCTCTGTTGCACTTCCACGATGGTGAGAAGCGTTACATCTTGGCCCCTGAGGGTCTCGGCGTTGGCGACATTGTCAGCAACGGCCAAAACGCAGAAATTCGTACTGGTTGCGCATTGCCGATTCGCTATATCCCGGTCGGTACCACGGTGCATAACGTCGAAATGGCGCCGGGTGGCGGCGGCAAGCTGGCCCGTAGCGCCGGCTCAAGCGTGCAACTCGTCGCCAAAGAGGGTCGCTTTGCCACCCTCCGGCTACCCAGCACCGAAATGCGTCGAGTCCCAATCGATTGCCGTGCCACGATTGGCAGCATTGGTAACAGCGAGCACGAACTGATCAAGATCGGTAAGGCTGGCCGTAACCGCTGGAAGGGTGTACGCCCCCAGACACGTGGTGTCGCGATGAACCCTGTTGACCACCCTCACGGTGGTGGCGAAGGCAAGACCTCTGGTGGTCGTCACCCGGTGTCGCCTTGGGGCAAACCCGAAGCACGCACACGTAATCGCAAGAAGAAGTCAGAGCAAATGATCGTCCGACGCCGCCGCACCCGCGGCAAGCGTCGCTAGGAGTTAGTAATGCCGAGAAGCCTCAAGAAGGGTCCGTTTGTCGACGGGCACCTGCTGAAGAAGATCGATGCGCTCAACGAATCAGGCGACAAAAAGGTCATTCGTACCTGGTCCCGTCGCTCGACCGTGATCCCCGACATGGTCGGTCACACGATCGCGGTCCACGACGGCCGCAAGCATGTGCCGGTGTACCTCAACGAGTCGATGGTTGGGCACAAGCTGGGCGAATTCGCCCCGACGCGCACCTTTCGCTTCCACGCGGGCCAAGAACGCGGAGCCCGTCGATGACCGGGCCAAAAACAAACGAGCGTCCGGGTACCCGGGCGACGGCAAAGTATCTCCGTGGCTCAGCCAGCAAGGCCCGCCGTGTGCTTAATCTGATTCGTAACGAATCAGTCGAAGACGCACGCACCATCTTGCAGTTCAGCGAGGTCGGCGTCTCACACACCATCTCTAAGGTGCTCGAGTCTGCGGTCGCCAACGCTGGCCACAACGACGGCATCGCCGAAGACGAGCTGTTTGTCGCCGCCTGCTACGCAGATGAAAGCGCCACGATCAAGCGTTTCAAGCCCCGTGCCCGCGGAAGCGCAAGCCGCATCCTCAAGCGCACCTGTCACATCACCGTGGTCGTTGCCCGCTACGAAGCCGAAGAGCTCGAAGCACGCCGCGAAGATCAAGCTCGCCGCGGTGGCACAAGTGCAGCGCAAGCCGAAGCTCGCCGCCGCCGGGTGCAACAGTCTCGCTCTGACAGTGAAGAGACAACGACCGACGACAGCGCAGCGACTGAAACGGCTGCTGCTACTGGTTCTGCAGGCGCAACAGATCTCACCGATGTCAACGGCATCGGGCCAAAGTTCGCTGAACAGCTTCAAGCTGCAGGCATCGGTTCGATCGCCGCACTCGCGGCAATCACCGACGAGCAGCGCGACCAACTGCGCGAAGACATCAAGGGCGACGACATTGACGGCTGGGTCGAACAGGCTCAGTCAATGTCCGGCGCAGAGGAAGAAGAGTAGGCATGGGCCAGAAAGTCAATCCGTACGGCTTCCGCCTCGGTATCACCACCGACTGGAAGAGCCGGTGGTTCGCCACTCGCCAGGAGTACCAAGACCTTCTTATTGAAGACTGGCACATCCGCGATTACCTGATGACCGAGTTGCCGCATGCGGCAATCAGCCGTGTCGAGGTTGAGCGCACTCGCGACAAGTTGCGCGTCGACGTGCACACCGCTCGACCGGGCATCGTGATTGGTCGTCGAGGCACCGAGGCTGACCGTCTCCGTGGCGGCCTCGCCAAGATCACCAGCAATAACAAGGTTCAGCTGAATATCCAAGAGATCAAGCAGCCCGATATCGACGCTGCGATCTTGGCGCAGGGCATTGCAGACCAGCTTGCCGGCCGCGTCGCATTTCGCCGTGCGATGAAGCGTGCCGTGCAAAACGCGCTCAAGGCTGGCGCTCTCGGCGTGCGTGTTCAGTCCTCTGGTCGCCTTGGTGGTGCAGAGATGTCACGCACCGAGTGGTACCGCGAAGGTCAGGTGCCGTTGCACACCCTGCGTGCCGACATCGACTACGGCTTC
Source organism: uncultured Acidimicrobiales bacterium (assembly GCA_937991435.1). Classification (GTDB taxonomy): domain Bacteria; phylum Actinomycetota; class Acidimicrobiia; order Acidimicrobiales; family UBA10347; genus UBA10347. The sequence goes on along the minus strand of CALKPY010000052.1, from coordinate 11,700 downwards.
CGTGAAGCCATCACGACCTACGGTCGTATTGGCGTCAAGGTCTGGATCTACAAGGGCCAGATTTTGCCTTACAAGGTCAAAGAAGAAGAGACCGTCCCAGCCGCTGCGCTCACTGTTGGCGATTCTGCAGCGCCAGGTCGCCCACGGCGGGTTATCAGTTCTGGTGCACGTCCTGAGGGCGCACCTGAAGAGGTCGCCGAAGCACCGAAGCCATTGCTGGGCGAAGCCGATCCCGAATTCGAGAAGTTGCTCGACGCCGAGGAAGAAATCGACCGCCGTTCGCGAGAGAACAGCGAAACCGAACGCTTCCGTCCAGGACAGGGGGACTGAGTCATGCTCATGCCCAAGAAAACCAAGTTCCGCAAGCAACAGCGCGGACGCACACGGGGACCGTCAAAGGGTGGCAACACCGTCAGCTTTGGCGAGTTCGGTTTACAGGCGCTCGAGCCTGGTTGGGTAACAGCCCGCCAGATCGAAGCTGCCCGTATTGCCATGACCCGTCACATCAAGCGTGGTGGCAAGGTGTGGATCAACGTCTTCCCCGACAAGCCAGTCACCCAGAAGCCGGCAGAAACCCGAATGGGTTCGGGTAAGGGCAACCCCGAGATGTGGGTGGCCGTCGTGAAGCCTGGCCGTGTCATGTTCGAACTGGCATACCACGATGAAAAGATCGCCCGCGAGGCAATCGACCGTGCAATCCAGAAGCTTCCAATGAAGTGCAAGTTTGTAACCCGTAAGGAGGGTTTCTGATGGCGAAGCAGACCCTTCGTGATCTCAGCGACAGCGATTTGATCGAACTTCTCGATGAGACCAAAGACGAGATGCTGAACCTTCGGTTCCAGCACGTCACCGGCCAGCTTGAAAACAACCAGCGCATGGGTGTCGTCCGCAAGGACATTGCCCGTATCAAGACTGAATTGCGGATGCGTGAGATCAACGCAGCCGAAGCGCAGATGACGGAGGCCGAGTGATGGCAGACGAAACTACTGAGACCCGCGAGAACCCACGCAAGATCCGCGAAGGGATCGTGGCCTCGGCATCGATGGACAAGACGGTCGTCGTTGTCGCCACAGACCGCGTGCGTCACCGCCGCTACAACAAGACCGTGCAACGCGACAAGCGCTTGTATGTGCATGACGAGGAAAACGACGCAAACGTCGGTGACCGTGTTCGTGTGCAAGAGATGCGCCCCCTGTCTAAGACCAAGCGCTGGCGCTTGGTCGAAGTCGTCGAGCGCTCGCGCTGATTCGAACGAGGTTCGACCAATGATCCAACAAGAATCACGACTAAAGATCGCTGACAACTCAGGTGCCAAGGAAGTCTTGTGCATCAAGGTTCTCGGCGGCTCAAAGCGCCGGTACGCCGGCGTAGGCGACATCATTGTTGCCACCGTTAAAGACGCCATCCCCGCGGCTGGCGTCAAGAAGGGCGAGGTCGTCAAGTGCGTCATCGTGCGCACAGCAAAAGAACGCCGCCGCCCCGATGGCAGCTACATCAAGTTTGACGAGAACGCGGCGGTCATTATCAATGACAACCGTGAGCCACGCGGTACTCGCATCTTCGGCCCGGTTGGCCGTGAGTTGCGTGAGAAGCGCTTCATGCGCATCGTGTCGCTCGCACCGGAGGTGCTGTAATGGCGAAGATTCGCAAGGGTGACCGTGTCATGGTCTTGTCCGGCAAGGACAAGGGCACCGAAGGCATGGTTGTCGAAGTGCATCCGAGCGATGGCCGAGCCATCGTCGAAGGCGTGAACGTGGCCCGCAAGAGCCAGCCGCCGGTCGACGAACTCAACCCTGGTGGCATCATCGATGTCAACATGCCGCTGCCGCTTTCGAAGCTGGCCGTGATCAGCCCCAAAGATGGCAAGCCCACCCGCGTCGGTTACAAAATCGAAGCTGATGGCACCAAGATCCGCGTCTGCAAGCGCACGGGAGCTGAAATCAAATGAGTACCGCAACCTCAGCCGCTCCTCGGCTCAAGCAGTTGTACAACGACGAGATTCGCGCCGCTTTGTTCGCCGAACTTGAACTCGACAACGTCATGCAAGTTCCGCGCATGTCGAAGATCGTGGTCAATATGGGTGTCGGCGCCGCCGTCCAGCAAGCACGCCTTATCGAGGGTGCGATCAGTGACATGACGACCATTACTGGTCAGCGTCCGATCACAACCCGAGCCAAAAAGTCGATTGCTGGCTTCAAGCTCCGTGAGGGCAACCCCATTGGCGTCAAGGCCACGTTGCGCAACGATCGCATGTGGGAATTCTTTGATCGCCTCGTGACTCTCGCAATTCCTCGAATTCGTGACTTTCGTGGGCTTCCCACCAAGTCATTCGACGGCAACGGTAACTACACGTTCGGTGTGACCGAGCAGCTCATCTTCCCCGAGATCACGTACGACGATGTCGATACCACTCGCGGAATGGACATAACGATCGTCACCACGGCGAAGACCGACGCACAAGGCCGAGCACTGCTCGATGCGTTTGGCTTCCCGTTCAAGAAGGACAGCTGAAATGGCAAAGAAAGCGCTTCGTGAGAAGCAGCAGAAGACGCCCAAGTTCAAGGTGCGTGGCTATACCCGCTGTCGTCGATGCGGCCGACCCCGCTCGGTGTACCGCCGTTTCGGTCTCTGCCGAATCTGTCTACGCAAAATGATTCACGCCGGCGAAGTGCCAGGCGTCAAAAAGGCTTCCTGGTAGGTGATGACATCATGATGACCGATCCCGTCGCAGACATGCTGACTCGTATACGCAACGCCAACACGGCAATGCATGACGAAGTCGCAATGCCAAGTTCAAAATTGAAGATTGCCCTGGCTGATGCCCTCAAGTCCGAGGGCTACATCAACAGCTTTGCTATCGAAGAAAACGCCGACCGTCCGGGCACGACCCTGACGATCCAGATGAAGTACTCGCCGAAACGCGAGCGGGTTATCTCTGGAATCAAGCGTGTATCGAAGCCGGGCCTGCGGGTCTACTCAGGCTCGAAAGAAATTCCCCGTGTTCTCGGTGGTCTCGGCGTTGCCGTGGTCTCGACCAGCAAGGGTCTCATGAGCGATCGCGAGGCACGTCGCCGCCGTCTTGGTGGCGAAGTCCTCTGTTACGTCTGGTAGGTGTGAGATGAGCCGAGTAGGAAGCGCCCCCATAACTGTGCCGTCAGGTGTCGACATTAATGTCGCTGCTTCGACTGTCACAGTCAAAGGACCAAAGGGCGAACTGAACATAGATCTGCCCGACGGCATGAGTGTCAGCGTTGAAGACGCCGAGCTCAAAGTCGTCCGGCCAAACGACGATCGAGAGTCTCGCGCTCTGCACGGACTTACCCGTTCGCTGCTGAACAACATGGTTGTTGGCGTAACCGACGGGTTCCGTAAGGACCTTGAGATCATCGGTGTGGGTTACCGTGCTGCTGCCAAGGGCAAAAACGCTCTTGAGTTGCAGCTGGGCTTCAGTCACCCGGTGAACTACCAGGCACCTGATGGCATTGAATTCGAAGTTCCGGATCAGCAAAAGATCTCGGTTAGCGGTATTGACAAACAGGTCGTAGGCCAAGTCGCCGCAGAAATTCGTAGTTTCCGTAAACCCGAGCCTTACAAGGGCAAGGGCATCCGGTATGTGGGTGAACACGTCATCCGCAAGGCCGGCAAGGCCGCAAAGTAGGAATTGGACGATGGCAATCACCAGTCGCCGACGTGCCCGGCATCGCCGCCACGCACGAATCCGCCGCCGTGTACACGGCACCGTTGAGCGTCCGCGCCTTTCGGTATTTCGATCGAACCGCCACATTGCGGTGCAGATCATTGATGATGTCAATGGCCACACCCTGGCTTCAGCATCGACGCTCGAAACCGATCTTCGCAGTTCGGCCACGGGTAACTCCGAGGCTGCGGCCAAGGTCGGAACTCTCATTGCTGAGCGGGCCAAAGCCGCCGGCGTAACAAGCGTCGTATTCGACCGTGGAGGCAATCGCTTCCACGGCCGTGTTGCCGCACTTGCTCAAGCTGCCCGCGATGCTGGACTGGAATTCTGATGGCTGACGACCGCAATAACAACAACCGAAATGACCGCAACGACCGAGGCGGCAACCGCGGTGACAACGACGGTCTTCGCGACTCGCGTGTCATCAACATCAACCGCGTAGCCAAGGTGGTCAAGGGTGGTCGACGGTTCTCGTTTACCGCTCTCGTGGTCATCGGCGATGGCAACGGCCGTGTTGGCCTTGGCTACGGCAAGGCCAAAGAGGTGCCTCTCGCGATTCAGAAGGGCACCGAGGAAGCCAAGAATGGGCTGATCCGTGTTCCTCTCGCTGGCGGCACGATCACCCACACGATTGTTGGCGAGCTCGGCGCGGGGCGCGTGCTCATGAAGCCCGCAGCTCCCGGTACCGGCGTAATCGCCGGTGGCGCCGCTCGTGTGATCCTCGAAGAGGCTGGCGTGCACGACGTGCTTTGCAAGTCGCTGGGTTCAGCGAACCACATCAACGTTGCTCGGGCCACACTTGCTGGTCTCGCCGCACTCAAACGTCCTGATGAGATCGCCAAGCTTCGTGGCCTCGATCCCGAAGAATTTGTTCCTGGCGGTCTGTGGGCTGCCTATCTCGATACACAGAAGAAGGGCACCGCATCGGCCGGTGCCAAAGAGGGCTGATCATGGCACTGCGAGTCACGCAAACCCGATCTTCGATCGGTACCAAGCCCAAGCAGCGCGGCACACTGCGCGCCCTCGGCCTGCGCAAGTTCGGCCATTCAAATGACCTACCCGACCGCCCTGAGATTCGCGGCATGATCGCCAAGGTTCCGCACCTGGTGACCGTCGAAGAAATCGACGACTGAGGACCCCATGAAGATTCACGATCTGGCGCCGGCTCCCGGCTCCAACAAGCGACGCAAGCGCGTCGGACGCGGTATCGGTGGCACCGGTGGCAAGACCGCTGGACGCGGTAGCAAGGGCCAGCGCGCTCGTAACACCGTGCGTCTCGGTTTCGAGGGTGGGCAAATGCCCCTCACGCAGCGCGTGCCGAAGCTTCGAGGCTTCAACAACCCGTTCCGCGTCGAATACCAGGCGATCAACCTGGACACGATCAGCGAAGCGGGTCTCGCTGAAGTTTCCCCCGAAACGCTTTACGCCAACGGCCTGATTAGCAAGGGCGCGCTCGTCAAGGTGCTGGGTCGTGGCACTCTTGACAAGGCAGTCACTGTTCGGGCCCATGCCTATTCGGCGTCTGCCAAGACAGCCATCGAGGCTGCCGGCGGAACCGCCGTGGAACTTCCATCTCCATTCCGGGTCCGTCCTGCTGCCAACGGCAGCGCTCACCAGAACCGCTGATTCCCCGTTCCTTCTGATCGGAGCCAACGAACATGCTCAAAACGCTAAGGAACCTCGGCAACATCTGGCGGATCCCTGATCTGCGTAACAAGGTGTTGTTTACGCTCGCCATGGTCGTGATCTACCGGCTAGGCGCGTATATTCCGTCGCCGGGCATCAACTTTGATGCGGTCGCTGCCATCAGGGCGCGCACCGAAGTTCAGGGTGGCGGCGTGCTTGACTTTCTTGCCTTGTTCAGCGGTGGCGCACTCACGCAAATGGCGATCTTCGCCTTGGGCGTGTTCCCATACATCACCGCATCGATCATCATGCAGATCCTCGGCATCGTCATTCCGCGCATCGAGCAGTGGCAAGAGCAGGGAGCGGTTGGTCAACGCAAGATCACCCAGTGGACTCGCTATCTCACGATTGCCATCGCCATTGTTCAGTCGACAGGCTTTGCGTTTCTCTTCAGCCGCCAGGGCAGTGGCTTCGGCACCGGCTCGTCCGGTGAGAGCGGTAATGGTCTCGACTTGTTGCCAGTCTTTACGCCTGCTCGTGTTGGCCTTGTGGTGCTCACCCTCACCGCTGGCACCGCGTTGTTGATGTGGATGGGCGAACTGATCACGCAAAAGGGCGTCGGCAACGGCATCTCGATCATTATCTTCGCCTCGGTTATGACGACGATTCCAAACCAATTCGTTGACGTCTACAACAACGGTGGTCTTGGCTGGATTGCCGGCATCTTGGCGCTCTACATCGTCATGTTGGTTGCCATCGTGTTTATCGAAAATGGTCAACGACGTATTCCAGTCACATTCTCGAAACGAGTTCGTGGCAACAAGCAGTACGGCGGAACGTCGACGTACATACCGCTCAAAGTGAATCAGAGCGGCGTGATCCCGATCATCTTCGCCTCGTCAGTTCTTTATCTACCGCAGCTGATCGCTGTGGTGTTGCCGTCAGGTTGGGGCGACACAGTTCGGGACTGGGTCGATCGTCGTCTCGTCAACCCAGCCGATCCGGTCTACCTCATCATCTTTGGCATGTTGATCATTGGCTTTGCGTACTTCTACACAGCGATAACATTCGATCCCGTGAAAAAGGCCGACGAGCTCCGCCGCCAGGGTGGCCACATTGCGCCGCTTCGTCCCGGTCCTGAGACCGAGCGCTATCTTTCGCGAATTCTCAGCCGTATCACCCTTCCGGGTGCGCTCTTTATCGCCATCGTGGCCTTGCTGCCAGCTGTGGCATTGGGGCTTGTGCTTCCTGCAGGTAGCACCGGTTTCTTCGGCTTCTCTGGTATTTCGATTCTGATCGCTGTTGGCGTTGGGCTTGAGACCATGAAGCAGATCGACAGTCAGCTCATGATGCGCAACTACGAGGGGTTCCTCAAGTAGCCGTGCCGCATCATCTCGTCATATTCGGCCGTCAAGGCGCTGGCAAAGGCACGCAGAGCGCGCGCCTTGTCGATGCTCTTGGTGTCGTACACGTATCGACGGGAGACATGTTGCGTGCAGCGATCGCTTCAGGAACCGAATTCGGGCTACGAGCAAAATCGATCATGGATGCTGGCCGACTCGTCGACGACGAAACCATGTGTGCCATCGTTAACGATCGGTTGGCCGAACCTGACGTGGTCGATGCTGGCGTGCTCCTTGACGGATTTCCCCGCACCCCGGCGCAGGCTGATCGACTTGTGGTCATGCTCGGAGATCGAGCAATCGACCGTGCGATCAACCTCGAAGTATCCATTGAGCAGGTCACCGCTCGCATGCTTGAACGGGCACGAGACGACGACACGCCCGAGGCAATAGCCAAGCGTCTCGAGCTCTACGAAACGCAGACACGGCCGCTGCTCGAATGGTTCGACAGCAAGGATCTTTTGGTCACCGTTGACGGTCTCGGCACAGAAGATGAAGTGTTCAACCGGGTGTGTTCAGCCCTCGGGAATATCACCGAGGTTGGAAGCCCGAACCACGACGAATAGTATAGCAGTTTGCGCGCGTTGACTTCGTGTTAGCGCGCAAGGGAACCGGTGGAAAAATCCCTCCGTTCCTACCTCTGACGGAAGGTCAGCACCATCGCTACCAAAGAAGACGCAATTCTCATGGAAGGCACGGTTCTTGAGAGCCTGCCCAACGCCATGTTTCGTGTTGAACTCGACAACGGTCATGAACTCCTCGCTCATATCTCGGGCAAGATGCGCATGCACTACATCCGGATCCTTCCGGGCGACGTGGTCCAGGTCGAACTCACTCCTTATGACCTCACCCGGGGTCGAATCACCTACCGCTACAAGTAGCGGCTCCCCTCTACGACAGATCGTGAAGCAATGAAAGTTCGACCAAGCGTGAAAAAGATGTGCGACAACTGTCGCATCATCCGCCGGCACCGGCGCATTCAGGTGATTTGTACCAATCCTCGACACAAGCAACGGCAGGGCTGACCAATGGCACGTATCGCAGGCGTCGATATTCCGCGTGAAAAACGCGCCGTCATCTCATTGACGTATCTCTTCGGCATAGGTCCAACCACGGCATTGCAGATTCTCACGGCATGTGAAATCGACCCGAGTACCCGAGTGCGTGACTTGGGCGACCAAGACGTTGCTCGGTTGCGCAGCTACATCGAAGCAAACCTTCGCGTCGAGGGCGATCTGCGGCGTGAGGTCCAGCAAGACATTAAGCGCAAGATGGAAATCGGTTGCTACCAGGGCATTCGCCACCGTCGTGGCCTGCCCGTCCGTGGGCAACGAACCCACACCAACGCTCGTACTCGCAAGGGTCCTAAGAAGACCGTTGCGGGCAAGAAAAAGGTGATGAAGTAATGGCTAAGCGTCGCGAGCGCAGGAACGTCCCATATGGCGTTGTGCACATTAAAAGCTCGTTCAACAACACCATCATTTCGATTGCCGACCAGTCAGGCAATGTCATTGCTTGGGCCTCGGCCGGAAGCAGTGGTTTCAAAGGATCTCGCAAGAGCACCCCATTCGCGGCTCAAACCGCCGCCGAAGCTGCTGGCCGAAAGGCCATGGAACATGGCATGCGCAAGGCCGACGTCGAAGTAACCGGTCCTGGTTCTGGTCGTGAGACCGCGATTAGGTCGATTCAAAGTCTCGGTATTGAAGTCACCGGCATCAAAGATGTCACCCCGGTACCGCACAATGGTTGCCGGCCACCCAAGCGTCGGAGGGGCTGAAGATGTCTCGATACACCGGACCAAAGGCGCGCGTTGCCCGCCGCCTCGGCACCAACATCTGGGGCACTAAGGGCGAGGCTGTCGCTCTCGACAAGCGCCCCTACCCACCAGGTGAACACGGACGTACCCGCCGCCGCGGCAACGTCAGCGAATATCTCATTCAAATGCAAGAGAAGCAAAAAGCTCGCTTCACTTACGGTCTCACCGAGCGACAGTTTCGCACAATCTACAAAGAGGCCAGCAGCCGCCAAGGTGTGACCGGCGAGAACATGCTGCAGTTCTTGGAGCTTCGTCTCGACAATCTCGTCTATCGCGTTGGCTGGGCTGCGACCCGTTCGCAAGCTCGCCAATTCGTTAACCATGGGCACCTCGATGTCAATGGTCGACGAGTGAATATTCCTAGCTACCGACTACGCAAAGGTGACGTCGTCACCGTGCGTCCGAAGAGCAAAGAGAACACCACGTTTCAGTACAACAACGACGTGGTGGACCGCCCCGCCCCAGCATGGATTGACATGGCTGGCGAAGGCTGGTCCGCAACGGTTCGGAATCTTCCGATCCGTGAACAGATCGACGTCCCAATTCGGGAATCGTTGATCGTCGAGTTGTACAGCAAGTAGCCCAAGCCCCCACCCAGAACCCGTCGCAACGGTTCTGGTTCCCCGATACCTAGAGGTGACTGATGCTCGTCATTCAGCGACCGACCGTCGATGCCGTCAACGATGAGACGGACAACCGACAAAAATTTTCCATTGGGCCCCTGGAGCCGGGCTTTGGGCACACGTTGGGTAATTCCCTTCGTCGTACCCTTCTTTCATCGATCCCGGGTGCCGCAATCACCCAGATTCGTATCGACGGTGCCTTGCACGAGTTCGACACGCTTCCGGGCATAGCCGAAGACGTCACCGACATCATCTTGAACTTGAAAGATGTGGTTCTGGTGAGCCACAGCGATGAGCCTCTCATCGTGCGTCTTGACGTTGCTGGGCCAGCAGAGGTCACGGCCAAGGATCTACAAACGACCCCCGAGGTCGAGATCTTGAACCCCGACCTGGTCATTGCGACCTTGAACGACAAGGCTCGGTTAGCGTGCGACTTGACCGTCGAACGCGGTGCTGGCTACCTATCAGCAGCATCGCAAGATGTCTCTGGTGCGATCGGTCTCATCCCCGTCGATGCAATCTTCTCACCGGTTCGCCGAGTCAGTTTCACTGTCGAAGCGGCACGCGTCGAGCAGTCGACCAATTTCGACCGCCTCGTTCTTGACATCAAGACCGACGGCACGCTGCCTCCTCGTGACGCTCTGGCCTCGGCCGGTGCGACACTTCGAAGCATCGTGCAACTTGTTGAGGAAATGAGTGAAGAGGCCGAAGGTCTCGAACTGGCAGAAGCAACAGCGACGTCGACTGGCTCGCCAGATCTTGATCTTCCGATCGAAGACCTGGACCTCTCGGAACGTCCGCGCAACTGCCTCAAGCGAGCGCAGGTCAACACGATCGGTGAATTGCTCGACAAGTCGATCGATGACTTGCTTGCGATCACCAACTTCGGACAGAAGTCGCTTGATGAAGTATCCCAAAAGCTTGATGAGCGCGGCTTGTCACTCTCGAATCGGAACTGATCGCCATGCCAGCAACCCCACGTAAGGGCCGTCGCTTCGGCGGCAGCTCCCAGCATCAGAAACTGATGATGGCCAACCTCGTCTCATCGCTCGTTGCCGCTGAGGCAATCGAGACGACCGAGGCCAAGGCCAAGGCCATGCGCCCCATTGCCGAAAAGATGATCACCAAAGCCAAAAAGGGTGGGCTTCACAACCACCGCCAGCTGATCAAGTTCCTCGACGATCGAGAGATCGCACAGAAGCTGATTGACGAAGTCGGCCCACGCTACGCGGACCGACCGGGCGGCTACACCCGCATCTTCAAGCTTGGTCCACGCAACGGTGACAACGCGCCAATGGCGCGTATCGAACTGGTCTGACCAGCGCCCACCGCCACCGGGCTCATCGCCTCCTATTGCGGCTGAGCTATGACGGCGAACCCTTTAGAGGGTTCGCCGTAAACAACAACGTGACCACGGTGGCGGGGGAACTACAAGCCGCTCTCGAGCGGGTGCTGGGCGAGGTAGTCGTTGTCGTGTGCGCCGGCCGCACCGATGCAGGTGTACATGCAAGCGACCAGGCGGTCACCTTCGACACCGACCGCGTTGTCGATGTCAATGGGCTGCGCGCTTCGATCAACGCGCTGTGCCGGCCCCATATTGTGGTTTCAGCTGCGCGCTATGTAGACCGAAGCTTCGATGCTCGCCATAGTTGTGCGGGGCGTAGCTACACCTATCGGATCTTGAACCGCCAAGTTCCTGACCCGTTCCGGCGTCGCGTGACCTGGAGGGTAAGCCAGCCTCTTGATGGCGACGCCATGCAAACGACGGTCGATCAATTGATTGGGGTACACGACTTCTCATCATTTTGTCGCCGTCAGTTTGTCAAACGTGGTGGTGAAGTTCTGGAGAAGCCGCGAAGCCGCGAATTGCGAACCGCTAACTGGGTGCGGTCGGGCGACGAGCTTGTACTCACCATTTCGGCGTCGTCGTTCTGCCAGCAGATGGTGCGGTCGATCGTGGGACTAAGTGTCAGCGCCGGGTTGGGATTGGTTGACCCCCTTGACGTGCCAGCAATCTTGTCCGCTCGTGATCGTAAGGCGGTTCCAAAGATTGCTCCGCCCCACGGTCTCATGCTGTCTCACCTGGACTACGGCGACATTCCATTTGTCGACGTGCCGTTCGGCGCTGACCCCCGCGATACCCGCTAGGTGGGCCTTCAGCCGGCGATGGTCACGGTCGTACTCGCACTGCGTCCAAAGTTCTCCGGCTCATAGATCTGCTCAGCTCTCGATGGTGGAACGACAAAAGTTCCTGGCGTCGTCGCCCGTACGACATAGGAGTACTCGTAGGTGCCGGCTGCGAGCCAAGTCGCAAATGCTTCGGCTCGGTCGTCGCGGAGGTTCTGATGGTCGAACCAGCGGTACCACCAATCGGTAGTACGTCCCGACGGCTCATCGGATGGGACTACTTCGGTTGTGGCCAGTGCAGGATTTACCATTTCGAATCCCGCCGGTATCGGGTCGAGCAGAGCGACGTGGGTACGACGGCTGTCGGCCACCATTGACAGGCGCACTCTGACACGGGCGCCAGCTTGG